>NZ_JBNAFX010000001.1:272233-318280 GCF_049800895.1 Leisingera sp. S232
CACGAACCTCTGAAGAAAGGGGATGGCGCAGGCGCGGTGGGTAGCAAAGCTGCCCGCCGCGCCTGCGCCCGGATCGGATCGCTGCGCGATCCGATCCGCCGGCCTTGCCGGTGCAACTGAACTGTTCAGAAAGGAACGTCGTCCGGTGCTGAGACAAACCGGGCTACCACCTTCTTTAGCCCCGCTTTCTCAAAATCCACTTCCAGCTTGTCGCCCTCAATGCCTGTGATAGCGCCATAGCCGAATTTCTGGTGAAACACCCGCTCCCCCAAGGTGAAACTGGACGTGGCGGTGAGATCGATCACCGTGTTCTTGCTTTCTTTCGGCTGGGAAAGCCCGAATTGGCCGGCCCGGGCCTGCATCCGTTTCCAGCCCGGCGAGTTATAGCCGTCGGCCTGCGCCACTCGCTCATCTATGGTGGATTTCACCTGCCCTGCCCCCGGCGCAGCCGCGCCGTAGCCGCCGCCATAGAGCCCTGGTGGCGTCAGCACCTCGACATGCTCCTCTGGCAGTTCATCAATGAAACGCGAGGGCAGCTGTGATTGCCATTGGCCGAACACCCGGCGGTTGCCCGCAAAGGAGATGGTACAGATTTCCTCGGCCCTTGTGATGCCGACATAGGCCAGGCGGCGCTCCTCCTCGAGCCCCTTCTGACCACTTTCATCCATCGAGCGCTGCGAGGGAAACAGCCCGTCCTCCCAGCCCGGCAGGAAGACGGCGGGAAACTCCAGCCCTTTGGCGGCGTGCAGAGTCATGATTGAGACCTTCTCGTCCGCGTCCTGTTTGTCGTTGTCCATCACCAGGCTGACGTGTTCGAGGAAGCCCTGCAAGTTTTCAAAAGACTCCAGCGCCTTTACCAGTTCCTTGAGGTTTTCCAGGCGGCCCGGCGAATCCGGGTTCTTGTCGTTCTGCCACATCGTTGTGTAGCCCGACTCGTCCAGAATGATTTCTGCCAGCTCCATATGGGTGATGTCCGCGTCACCTGCCATATGGCCCCAACGGGCAATGCCTTCGACCAACTGGCGCAGGGCGCCGCCGCCCTTGCCCTTGATCTGGCCGCTTTCCACCGCCAGCCGGGCGCCTTCGACCAGTGAAATACCATGTTCACGAGCGATACCCTGGATGGTCTGCTGCGCCTTGTCGCCAAGACCGCGTTTGGGGGTGTTGACGATGCGTTCAAACGCCAGATCGTCATCCGGCGAGACCACGACGCGGAAATAGGCCATCGCATCGCGGATCTCGAGCCGCTCATAGAAACGAGGGCCGCCAATGACGCGGTACGGCAGGCCGATGGTCAGGAAACGGTCCTCAAACGCGCGCATCTGATGCGAGGCACGCACAAGAATAGCCATGCTGTTGAGGCCGATGGGCGCCTGGCCGCGCGTGCCGCGTTGCATCATTTCAATTTCTTCACCGATCCAGCGCGCTTCTTCCTCGCCGTCCCAGTGGCCGATCAGCCGGAGTTTTTCGCCGTCTCCGGCATCGGTCCAAAGCTCCTTGCCCAGACGGCCGGCATTGCCGCGGATGACATTGGAAGCCGCCGCCAGAATATGGCCGGTAGAGCGGTAGTTCTGCTCCAGCCGCACCACCATGGCACCGGGAAAATCCTTTTCAAACCTCAGGATATTGCCAACCTCGGCGCCGCGCCAGCCATAGATCGACTGGTCATCATCGCCGACGCAGCAGACATTCTTATGGGCGCCCGCCAGGAGCCGCAGCCAGAGGTACTGGGCGACATTGGTATCCTGATATTCGTCCACCATGATATAGCGGAACCAACGCTGGTACTGCTCCAGCACATCCGGGTGGTTCTGGAAAATCGTGACCATATGCAAGAGGAGATCACCGAAATCGACCGCGTTCAGCTCGCGCAGGCGGGTCTGGTACTGGGCATAGAACTCAGCGCCGCGGCTGTTATAGGCACCGGCATCGGCAACCGGCACCTTGTCCGGCGTCAGCGCGCGGTTTTTCCAGTCGTCGATGATATTGGCCAGCATTCGCGCGGGCCAACGCTTGTCATCAATGCCTGCCGCCTTGATCAGCTGTTTCAAAAGCCGGATCTGGTCATCCGTATCCAGAATGGTGAAGTTCGACTTCAGCCCAGCCAGCTCCGCATGGCGGCGCAGCAGCTTGACGCAGATCGAATGGAAGGTGCCGAGCCACGGCATGCCTTCCACCGCCTGGCCGAGCATGCTACCGACACGTTCCTTCATCTCGCGTGCGGCCTTGTTGGTGAAGGTGACCGACAGGATCTCATTCGGGCGCGCCCTGCCGGTGCTGAGAAGATGCACGATGCGGGTGGTCAACGCCTTGGTTTTGCCGGTTCCAGCGCCCGCCAGCATCAGCACCGGGCCATCAAGACATTCCACAGCCTCACGCTGCGCCGGGTTCAGCGAGTCCATATACGGCATCGGCCGCGCCGCCATGGCGCGGGATGACAGCGATGCGCCCTCAAAGGCGTCCATTTCGTCAAAACTGCTCATGGGCGTGATCCTAGCGTGATTCATATGCGGCGGAAAGGGGACGTTCACACTCTGTTCCAGCCAAAACCACCGCACGGCACAGGTTACAATCTGATACGCGTGCAACGGCAGTTAGACAGACAATTTTCCCAATTCTTACGCCAGATTATACGCCGGATTAACTGTGCAGAAAGCAATGTCTGGCACAATCGGAAGGCTGCACCACTTCAGCAGCGTGCAACTGCGTAGGCACTCAACGTATGAAAAATGATTTCAGATCAAACCTGGCGGAAAGAATCCGCAGCATGTCGCTGATCTTTGTTCTGATAGTGGCAGCCGCCGCATCGGCCTGGGCTGTCTTTGCGGTCCCGGCCCCGATTGTTGACCGGATGCTGGAGGATGATATCCGCAAACAGGCGCAGCACTGGCAGCGGCGGGTTGTTCTGCATATGGCGCATGTCGAGGAATCCTTTGAGGAGGGCAGCATTGATCCGCATGATGCCCGCGTGCTGACTTTGCTGCCGGAGGAAACCGACGTGTTCCGCTACCGGCTGTTGACCAGCGGCGGTGAAATCTTCTGGTCCTCCCGCAGCGATGAAATCGGCGAGTATGAATCCAATGCGTTTTTCTCAACCCATGTTGCACGCGGCGAAGTCTATTACATGCATACGGCAATTCCCGCCTATGATGTCGATGGCTTCCCTTTGCAAAGCAATGGCTATGACAGCAGCATCACGCGGGAAGTAGCACAGGTATATGTGCCCCTCATGCACAATGGCCAATTCGACGGGGCCATCGATTTCTATACCGACATTACCGAACTGCGGGCCACTTTCATTCGCCGGGCACAGCTGTCGCTGATTGTTCTGACATCGATTGCGCTGTTTGCCATGACCGTCGCAGTCTACGTTGTGTTCAAGACCAACCGGTCCAACATGAACCAGCTGCGGCAGCGCAATGAACACGAACGTCAGATCCTGGATGAACAGCTGCGGCTGGCACGGGAAGTGCAGCTGCTGGGGGAGCTGAACGAATGGCTGCAGTCCAGCCGCTCGCTGGAAGAGCTTTTTGAGATGGTTGCCCGTTTTATGACCCATATCCTGCCGACCGCAGAAGGCAGTGTGTATGTCTACTCCAACTCGCGCGATGTGCTGGACGGCTGCTCCAGCTGGAACGGCGGCAGCCACCGGGATCACATTCATCCGGAAGAATGCTGGGGGCTGCGACGCGGCCGGAGCTACGAATACGGCGCGTCCGAAATCGACTTTGTCTGCGAACATGCGGAACCGCATGACGGGCGCAGCTACTACTGCTTTCCCATTCTGGCCCATGGCGAGACTGTCGGGCTGATGCACCTTCGCGCCATCACCGAAGACTGCCCGGAGTTCATCGGCAGCAAGAAGCTGGCTCAGATGTGCGCCGAGCAGATCTCGATGGCGATTGCCAATGTACGGATGCGCGACCAGCTGCACGACCAGTCGGTGCGCGATCCGCTGACCGGGCTGTTCAACCGCCGCCACATGACAGAATCCCTGCGCAAATTCATCAATGCCAGCCAGGACAAGGGCTGCAAACTGAGCCTTATTTCCATCGATGTGGATCACTTCAAGAAGTTCAACGACAATCACGGGCATGATGCCGGCGACATGGTGCTGCGCGCGGTCGGCTCGGTGCTGGAACAGGCCTGCGACGGAGATCAGGTTGCCTGCCGCCCCGGCGGAGAGGAATTCACCCTGATTGTGCCCAACGCCAGCCAGGAAGACGTAATGACCAAGGCGGAACTGGTGCGCCAGGCCGTCGAAGATGTGGTCGTGCGCTACGGCGAAAAAGCGTTGCCGCGGATTACCATTTCATTGGGTGTGGCACATTATCCGGCGCACGGCACGATGCCGCAGGATCTGCTGCGCGCATCGGACGAAGCGCTGTATGACGCCAAGGCCAAAGGGCGCAACCAGGTCTGCGTCGCCGCAAGCGCCGACCCGGCACCACGCAATCCTGCCGCCCTGCCCGAGATGCAGGGGCCGCAAGACCAGCGTGCGGCAGGCTGACCGCCTGCCCTCCCAGATGGGCTGCGGCGGCGCAGCCTGTTCCCGCTTGCGGTTTTTTCCCGTCCCGGTACCAATGCAAACATGGATCTGCATCAGCTCTACCCCGGACTGAAAGACCTGAAATGCCGCGCCAAAGCGCGGCTGCCGCATTTTGTCTGGGAGTATCTGGACAGCGGCACCGGCGCAGAGATTGCCAAGGCGCGAAACCGCAGCGGGTTGGACAGTGTCGCCATGCTGCCATCGGTGCTGCATGGCCCGCTGGAGCCGGACTTGTCAGCCAACTTGCTGGGAACCCTTTATTCCCGGCCGTTTGGTGTAGCGCCGGTCGGCATGTCCGGGCTGATCTGGCCCGATGCCGAGGGCATTCTGGCCCGTACCGCCGCTGCGGCCAGAATTCCCTATTGCCTGTCCACCGTAGCCAGCCAGTCGCCTGAGGATCTGGCGCCGCATCTGGGTGAGGACGCCTGGTTCCAGCTCTACCCGCCAAAGGATGCGGGCATCCGCACCGATCTGCTGGCGCGGGCGCGGGATGCCGGGTTCAAAACCCTGGTCCTGACGGTGGACGTGCCGGTGGCCTCGCGCCGGGAGCGGCAGGTGCGGTCCGGGCTGACACAGCCGCCACGCCTGACACCCCGGATCGCGGCGCAAATCGCCCGGCGCCCCGCCTGGGCTCTGGGCATGGCGCGCTGCGGCCTGCCGCATATGCGGACCCTGGACAAATACATCAGCGGCGCACAGGCCAATCTGCCGCCAACTGCGCATATCGGCTATTTGCTGCGCATCTCGCCGGACTGGACCTATGTGCAATGGCTACGGCAAAACTGGGACGGACCGTTTGTCGTCAAAGGCGTGCAGAGAGCGGAAGATGCGCGGCGACTGCAGGAGGCTGGCGCCGACGCGATCTGGCTGTCCAACCATGGCGGTCGCCAGTTTGACGGCTGCCCGCCTGCCATCAGCCTGCTGCCGGAAATCCGCGCGGCTGTGGATATCCCGGTGATCTTTGACAGCGGCATCGAGGGCGGCCTTGATATTCTGCGGGCATTGGCGCTTGGGGCAGACTTTGTCATGCTGGGCCGCGCTTTCCATTATGCGCTGGCAGCCCTTGGCACAGCCGGTCCGGAACATCTGATCAGCATCCTGTCCAGAGATCTGGAAGCCAATATGGGGCAGCTGGGTCTTTCGACGCTCGGGGAAGCCCGAAACCTGCAACTGCACACAACCTCCTGATTGCCCGGCAAACCGGAGCATTTCGGGCACAACGCCCTGAAATGCGCCGAAATGACGCGTTTAAAACTGCGCCCTTCGCTGCAGTGCGGAAAAAATAGTTACAAAAACGTGCTGCGAGTGCACATTTCAGCGGATTCTCAAGCCTCTGCCTTTTGCCCTGCTGCCGGCGGCATCAGTGGCCGCGATAGGAAAACAACGGAGCCGGAAGGAAAAACAGGCCGCATGCGAGCGCCATCATGCCGGAAATACCCCGAACTACGTCTGTACGTACCGCTAATATCCGCCTAACACTGCACCAACTTGCACGGACCCCGAGGGTGAAATGACCGACTTCAAGAAAATCCTGATTGCCAACCGTGGCGAGATCGCGATCCGCGTGATGCGCGCTGCCAACGAAATGGGCAAGCGCACCGTCGCCGTCTATGCCGAGGAAGATAAGCTCGGCCTGCATCGTTTCAAGGCAGACGAAGCCTACCGGATCGGCGAAGGCATGGGCCCGGTCGCGGCCTATCTGTCGATTGAGGAAATCATCCGTGTCGCCAAAGAAAGCGGCGCTGATGCGATCCACCCCGGTTACGGCCTTTTGTCGGAGAATCCGGACTTTGTGGACGCCTGCGCGCGCAATGGCATCACCTTTATCGGCCCCAAAGCGGAAACCATGCGCGCACTTGGCGACAAGGCCAGTGCCCGCCGGGTTGCGATCGAGGCCGGGGTGCCGGTTATTCCGGCAACCGAAGTGCTGGGCGACGATATGGACGCGATCCGCAAGGAAGCGGGTGAGGTCGGCTATCCCTTGATGCTTAAGGCCTCCTGGGGCGGCGGCGGCCGCGGCATGCGGCCGATCCACGGCGAAGCCGAGCTGGAAGAGAAAGTGCTGGAGGGCCGCCGCGAGGCAGAAGCCGCATTCGGCAACGGTGAAGGTTATCTGGAGAAGATGATCACCCGCGCCCGCCACGTCGAGGTGCAGATCCTGGGCGACAAGCACGGCGAGATTTATCACCTGTATGAACGTGACTGCTCAGTACAGCGCCGTAACCAGAAAGTGGTTGAGCGCGCCCCTGCCCCCTATCTGAGCGAAGAACAGCGCGCCGAGATCTGCGATCTGGGCCGCAAGATCTGCCAGCATGTGAATTATGAATGCGCAGGCACTGTCGAATTCCTGATGGATATGAACGACGGCAAGTTCTACTTCATCGAGGTGAACCCGCGGGTGCAGGTGGAACACACCGTGACCGAAGAGGTTACCGGCATCGACATCGTGCAGGCGCAGATCCTGATTGCAGAAGGCAAGACCATTGCCGAAGCCACCGGCAAGGCCAGCCAGGGCGACATCCGCCTTAATGGCCACGCGCTGCAGACCCGCGTCACCACAGAAGATCCGCTCAATAATTTCATCCCCGATTACGGCCGCATCACCGCCTATCGTTCCGCAACCGGCATGGGCATCCGTCTGGATGGCGGCACCGCATATGCGGGCGGTGTGATCACCCGGTATTATGACTCGCTGCTGACCAAAGTCACCGCCTCGGCGCAGACCCCTGAAAAGGCAATTGCCCGCATGGACCGCGCGCTGCGTGAATTCCGGGTGCGCGGCGTTTCTACCAACATCGCCTTTGTCGAGAACCTGCTGAAGCACCCAACCTTCCTGTCGAATGAATACACCACCAAATTCATCGACGAGACACCGGAGCTGTTCCAGTTCAAGCGCCGTCGCGACCGCGGCACCAAGGTGCTGACCTATATCGCCGACATCTCGGTGAACGGCCATCCGGAGACCGAGGGTCGCGCGGCCCCTGCCGCCGATCTCAAAGAGCCACGGGCACCGCTGGCGGAGCCGGGCAACCTGCCCTACGGCACCCGCAACCTCTTGGAGCAGAAGGGCGCCCAGGCCGTGGCCGACTGGATGAAGGCGCAGCGCCAGCTTCTGCTGACCGACACCACCATGCGCGACGGCCACCAGTCCCTGCTGGCGACCCGCATGCGCTCGATCGACATGATCAAGGTGGCTCCGGCCTATGCGCAGAACCTGAACCAGCTGTTCTCGGTTGAATGCTGGGGCGGCGCGACATTCGACGTGGCCTACCGGTTCCTGCAGGAATGCCCCTGGCAGCGCCTGCGCGACCTGCGCGAGCGGATGCCGAACCTGATGACCCAGATGCTGCTGCGCGCCTCTAACGGCGTCGGCTACACCAATTATCCGGACAATGTGGTGCAGGAATTCGTGCGCCAGGCAGCAGAGACCGGTGTTGACGTGTTCCGTGTCTTTGACTCGCTGAACTGGGTTGAGAACATGCGTGTCGCCATGGACGCGGTTGTTGAATCCGGCAAGGTCTGCGAAGGCACCGTCTGCTATACCGGCGATATCCTGGACCCGAACCGCTCCAAATACGACCTGAAATACTATGTCGGTATGGCCAAGGAGATGGAGGCCGCAGGCGCCCATATTCTGGGCCTGAAGGACATGGCTGGCCTCTTGAAGCCGGCCTCGGCGCGGGTGCTGATCAAGGCACTGAAGGAAGAGGTCGGCCTGCCGGTCCACTTCCACACTCATGACACTTCGGGCATTGCGGGCGCCACCATTCTGGCCGCAGCGGATGCGGGCGTAGATGCGGTGGATGCAGCGATGGACGCCTTCTCGGGGGGCACGTCGCAGCCCTGCCTGGGCTCCATCGTCGAGGGTTTGCGCAACACCGACCGCGACACCGGTATCGACATTGCGGCCGTGCGCGAAATCTCCGGCTATTGGGAGCAGGTGCGCAGCCAGTATGCGGCCTTTGAATCGGGTCTCGCGGCGCCGGCTTCCGAGGTTTACCTGCACGAAATGCCGGGCGGCCAGTTCACCAACCTGAAGGCGCAGGCGCGCTCGCTGGGTCTGGAAGAGAAATGGGCCGACGTGGCGCAGACCTATGCCGATGTGAACCAGATGTTCGGCGATATCGTCAAAGTGACCCCGTCGTCGAAAGTTGTCGGCGACATGGCGCTGATGATGGTGAGCCAGGGCCTGACCCGCGATGAGGTGGAAAGCCCGGAGACAGACGTGGCCTTCCCGGACTCGGTGGTCGACATGATGCGCGGCAACCTGGGCCAGCCTCCGGGCGGCTTCCCGGAAGGGATCGTCTCCAAGGTGCTGAAAGGCGAAGCCCCGAACCTGAAGCGCCCCGGTGCGCATCTGGAGCCGGTGGATCTGGAAGCAGTTCGGGCTGAGCTGTCAAAAGAGCTGGAAGGCTTCACCGTCGATGATGAGGACCTGAACGGCTACCTGATGTATCCCAAGGTGTTCCTGGATTACATGGGCCGCCATCGCCAGTACGGACCGGTACGCAGCCTGCCGACCCGCACCTTCTTTTATGGCATGGAGCCGGGTGAAGAAATCACAGCCGAGATCGATCCGGGCAAGACCCTGGAGATCCGCCTGCAGGCGATTTCCGAAACCGACGAAAAGGGCGAAGTGAAGGTCTTCTTTGAGCTGAACGGCCAGCCTCGGGTGATCCGGGTGCCGAACCGCCTGGTCAAAGCCTCGACCGAGCAGCGCGCGAAGGCGGAAGCTGGCAACGCAAACCACATCGGCGCGCCGATGCCGGGTGTTGTGGCAAGCGTCGCCGTGCAAGTGGGCCAGCAGGTTCACGAAGGCGACATGCTGCTGACCATCGAAGCGATGAAGATGGAGACTGGCATCCACGCCGAGCGCGATGCGGTGGTGAAAGCCGTGCACGTCACCGCAGGCGCCCAGATTGACGCCAAGGATCTGCTCGTCGAACTGGAATAAAAGGCAAACGCCAAAACGAACAAAAAAGGGCGCCCTGCCAGCTGGAGGGCGCCCTTTTCTTTGTGCCGGAGCGGGCGTCTTTTCTGCAGGAACTCTTGCCAGCTTTCCGGCTTGGGAGGGGGACTTGGGCAGCGCCGGGTCGGTGACAGGGCTTTTCGCAGAATTTTGGCCGTTTCCAACACTGTAAAACGGGGCCTCCTGGCGTCAGGCGGTGCGGAGCGCCTTGCCCGGCAAGATTACAGTTTCAACCGGAACCGGCCTCAACTGTTCAACCGCTCCGGCCCAGCTGTCGGCAAGCGGTGCGCTGACGTGCTGACCACCGTGCACCAGTGCTCCCAGGGTTATCGCAGCGACCAGGCTGGCGATCCGCAGGTAATCCTTGCAAGGCATTGCTTCAATCTCCCTTGGAATATCTTGTTGTTCGGAATTGAAACGCGCGGGCTTTGGCTTTCCGTCGCAGCCCCCGAAGATTTTTTTCAGCCGGCGCCGGATTTCCTCTTGCAGGCAGCAGGCGGACGCCCTAAATCACCGCTCACCGGATGGCAGCGCGGGCGTAGCTCAGGGGTAGAGCATAACCTTGCCAAGGTTAGGGTCGGGCGTTCGAATCGCCTCGCCCGCTCCATCAGGAAACGAACAGGCCGTCCTTCGGGGCGGCCTTTCGCTTTTGGGGATTTCCGCATACCCTGCCCCCGGGCAGGGGCCTTGTGCGGAATCACCTTTCCGCCTAGGAACAGAGCAAGAACGCGAATACACAGGCAGAGCAGAATGCTGACATCGGTAGAACTATGCGCAGGTGCGGGCGGCCAGGCCCTCGGTCTCGAGGCGGCGGGCTTTGACCACACGGCGCTGGTCGAGATCGACAAGCATTGCTGTGCTACGCTGCGCCACAACCGCCCCCAGTGGAACGTGCTGGAAGAAGACGTGCGCAAATTCAAGGATGTTGCGAGCGATTACAAAGGCATCGATCTGCTGGCCGGCGGCCTGCCCTGCCCGCCGTTTTCCGTTGCCGGCAAGCAGCTGGGCGAAAAGGATGAGCGCAACCTGTTCGATGATGCGATCGAGATCGTGGATGCCACCCGGCCCCGCGCGGTGATGATCGAAAACGTGCGCGGTTTCCTGGATGCGGTGTTCCATGACTACCGCGAGAAGCTGAAGAAGCAACTGTCAAAGCTGGGCTATGAAACCGACTGGCGGCTGCTGAACGCATCCGACTACGGCGTGCCGCAGCTGCGGCCGCGGGTGGCGATTGTTGCACTACGCAAGGAGTTTGCGGGACAGTTCAACTGGCCTGAGCCTCTGCCGCACAACCCACCCACAGTGGGGGCGACGCTGGTCGACCTGATGAAAGAACGCGGCTGGCGCGGGGCCGATGACTGGGCTGCCAAGGCTGACGAAATCGCACCGACCATCGTGGGCGGCTCCAAGAAACACGGCGGGCCTGATCTGGGGCCGACCCGGGCGCGGCGCGCCTGGGCTGCCCTGGGCGTGGAAGGACGGACCATTGCCTATGAGGCGCCGGATCCGTTCCACAATGACATGCCGCGCCTCACGGTGCGGATGGTGGCACGCATTCAGGGGTTTCCGGATGAATGGCATTTCACCGGCGCCAAGACCAATGCCTACCGTCAGGTCGGCAATGCCTTCCCGCCGCCGGTGGCCGAGGCGGTGGCGCGTGAGTTGAAGGCGGCGATTGCCAAGCCTAAACTGCATGCTGTGCGGGCCTAAAGCCTCCCCTTCAATTGTGAACCTGGGGAAGCGCCAGACCCCAAGCGGGTGCGCAACGCGCCCTTGTGGTGAGGGCTGGGCGCAACCCAGTCTATCGACGGGGCTGGATCAGTCATGAAACAGAAACTTCCTGACAGTCTTGTTGTTCCGGGTCATCCGGATTTCGGCACCCTTTCTCCGCTGGCCGAAGACATCCGCACCCGTGCAGGCGGCGCCTTGGCGCTGGAATACGATGTTCCGCAAATGCTGCGTCAATGCATCGATGACGTGATCATGACGCCCAAGACCGGGCGGCGCGCGTATGAAGAGCTGGAGAAGACCGAAAAGACCTATATCGGGACGCGGGTCGAAATTGAGCTGCGGGCGCTGTTGCGCTTGCGCAAAGGGCGGCTGGATACCGAAATTCTGGGCCAGGATGTGGACATCAAGCACACCATGGGCAGCAACTGGATGATCCCGACCGAGGCGCTGAATTGCGCCTGCCTTCTGGTGGCAGCGGATGAGGTGCGGGCGCGCTGCTATCTGGGCCTGATCATGGCTCGACCCGAATATCTGACAGCGGGCCAGAACAAGGACGCCAAACGCACGGTTTCCGCCGAGGGGTTCCGCCATATCCTGTGGCTGTTCAAGGATCAGCCCTATCCAGCGAATTTCTGGCGCACGGCAGATGAGGCGGCAGTGGAAAAGATCTTTGCCGGCGATACCGGAAACGAGCGGATGGCACGGTTGTTCCGACTGATCCAGCGCCGCCCTGTGCCGCGTGACGTGGTCGAGGCGGTTGCACAGCAAAAAGATTTCATGCGCCGCATCCGTGCCGATGGCGGCCATGGCACCCGCGACATTCTGGCGCGAGAACAGATCGTGCTGCTGGAAGGCCAGAAGGATGCTCAGCTGATCAAGGCACTTGAATTGCCACCCTGCCCTGCCAGCGCTTTTGTTTCCTGCCGGATCGAAAGCGCCTACCATGCCCGCATGGTGGAACAATCCAGGCATCACGTGGATTGGCCGTCCCCCTGACCATCGAAGCAGCACAGCACCAATAAGGCCCACACCCGTGCCCGGCATGCCAAGCCTGCAATGCTGGTGCATTGCAGGCCGCCGGATGGCGGCTGCTGACCGTCTGGGACTGCGAGATCAAGGACTGCGAGACCTTGCAGAACCGGCTGTCCGCCTTATTGAAACAACCAGAATAACGATTATCCACAGGTACTTGCACGCGCGTACGTTTTTTCTCTTGCAGGTGATTTGCGAAAGCCCTAAACACCGGCTCATCGAATGGCAGCGCGGGCGTAGCTCAGGGGTAGAGCATAACCTTGCCAAGGTTAGGGTCGGGCGTTCGAATCGCCTCGCCCGCTCCATTCGAAAGCCGAAAAGGCCGCCCTTCGGGGCGGCCTTTCGCTTTCCTGCCACTTGCAGATCTAATTTGATCAAATTTCTTTTGACGCAGGGCGTAAAACACGCCAAAGCTATTGGCAAATGTGCCCCCAAGAGCGGTTCTCACAAGGAGCTTGGCCATGGCCCCCGTCATCTATCCCACCACCAATTTCACCGCGACAGAGCAGCTGTGCCTGGAGCGCGGCGAAGGTATTTATGTCTACGACACGGACGGCAACAAATACATCGAAGGATTGGCAGGCCTGTGGTGCACCTCATTGGGCTACAGCAATACCGAGGTGATGGATGCAATCACCGAACAGCTGCACAGGCTGCCGTTTTCGCACACTTTTGGCGGCAAGACCCATGAGCCGATCATGCAGCTGGCCGACAAACTGCGCGCGATGGTGCCGGTGGAGGATGCCTATGTCTTCTTTGGCAATTCCGGCTCAGACGCCAATGACACCCATGTAAAGATGCTGCGCTATTACTTCAACGCCATCGGCAAGCCGGAGAAGCGCAAAATCATCACCCGCGAGCGCGGTTATCATGGTGTGACAGTTGCAGCAGGCTCGCTGACCTCCCTGCCCGCGAATCTGGCGCATTTCGATGCACCGCTGGAGGCGCTGTCGATCCTGCGTTCAGACTCGCCGCATTATTATACCGGCCGTCAGGGCAATGAGACCGAGGAACAATTTGTCGACCGGATCCTCAATAATCTGGAACAGCAGATCCTGGCGGAAGGCCCGGACACGATTGCGGCAATGATTGTGGAACCGATCACCGGCGCGTCCGGTGTGATTGTGCCGCCCGAAGGATATTACGAGAAATTGCAGGCGCTGTTGAAAAAGCACGGCATCCTGGTCTGGGCAGATGAGGTTATTACCGGCTTCGGGCGCACCGGTGCCGATTTCGGCTGTACCACCATGGGCATCAAGCCGGATTTGATGACCTTTGCCAAACAGCTGTCGTCCGCCTACTTCCCGATCTCCGCCTCCGTCATTCCCGGCTGGATGTATGAGGCAATGATCGACCAGACCAATGAGGTCGGCGTGTTTGGCCATGGCTATACCTATTCCGGCCACCCGGCGGCCTGTGCCGCGGCGCTGAAGACGCTGGAAATCTACGAGCGTGACAACCTGTTTGACCATGCCGCCGAAGTTGGCGCCTATATGCAGGCTCAGCTGCGCAAGATCTTCACGGATCACCCGCTGGTCGGCGAAGTGCGCGGCAAGGGGCTGATCGCGGCGCTGGAACTGGTATCGAACAAGACCACAGGCGCCAGCTTTGACAAGGGCGCAGCGGGAGCTGCAGCGCAAAAGGCCTGCGAAGCCAACGGGCTGATCATCCGGGCGGTTGCGGGCAATGCGGTCGCCTTGTGCCCGCCGATCATCATCACCAAGGATGAGGTCGATGACATGCTGGCCCGGATGAAGGCGGCGATTGATGCGGCCTATGCTGAGCTGAAAGACAAAGGGCTGGTTGCTGGGTGATCAAGGCCAGACCGGAAATGCACATCAACCACTTCACCGTCCCGCCATTTCCCACACATGCTGCAGCCCGCCAAAAGGCGGCCTGCAGCGATGCACACGCAGAATAGATCTGCTTCGAGCCTAAAGTGCTCTTTTTCAGGATGCAGCGAACCTGTGGTTCACGTTGCGGCGTAGCTCTTTAGTCGTTCTTCCAGAGTGCCGCTGTGCAGTTCAAACATATGGTTGTCGTGGTCATAAAAATAGATCGAATGCCCCTCGCCTTCGACACGTGAGCGCCCCTCTCGCACCTCAAGACCAAGCGCCTTTATGCGCCGCAGTCTGTCGTCATAGTCGCCTGGTGCCATCTTGAAAGCGACATGGTTGTAGGTCTTCTTTGGAAGCGGTTCGCCCTTCATAGTGGCGACCCAAATGCCTCCAATATCGAAGAAACGTTCTTTTGAGAGCGAGAATGTCTTGTCGCCACTGTCATAGATTTTCTTGGCATCCAAGACTGTCGTAAGTATCTCTTCCATCTTGTCAAGATTGCTCACGATGAACGTCACATGGCTTAAACCCTGAACCACTGCATTGCCTCCGAAACACCGTTTCTCGATACATTAGCAGACGTTCGCGCAATTTCAGCAAAATCCGCGGAACAGAAATTGCCGCCCCTACCTCCCAAAAGGAAACTCCCGCAGGACAAGCAGGAGGTCTGGCGCTCAGAACACTTTGTAAGTCATCGTCGTCAGCGAGCGTTCGATCCCGTCGATCTGCAACAGCTGGTCGTTGATGTACTTGCCGACATCCTCGCCAGCCGGGATGTAGAGCTTCATCAAGAGGTCGAAATTGCCGCTGGTGGAGTAAAGCTCGGAGTGGATTTCGCACCGGGCGATCTCTTCGGCTACCTTGTAGGTGGTGCCGGGCTTGCAGCGGATCTGGACAAAGACGCAGGTGGACATGGGCGGCCCTTTTGAATGGT
The DNA here is from genome assembly GCF_049800895.1 of Leisingera sp. S232. Taxonomy (NCBI): domain Bacteria; kingdom Pseudomonadati; phylum Pseudomonadota; class Alphaproteobacteria; order Rhodobacterales; family Roseobacteraceae; genus Leisingera; species Leisingera sp. S232. The sequence goes on from NZ_JBNAFX010000001.1 coordinate 287,287, forward strand.
CACGGATTTGCGCCCAAGCTCGCATGCGCTGCATCCGGGCGCAATAGGCCGGGAAAGGACCGGGTTTGCTGCAACAGATTGCCCGCATTGCACATTGCCGCACTTGAGCCATACCCCCTGCCCGCCCTATAAGCGCCCAGGCAGATTAAAAGTTCTTGCAGCATGACGAAGGATAAGCCGCTGATGCGTATAGCCACAGTGACCCGCAAGACTGCGGAAACCGATATCACGGTCGAGATCAACCTGGATGGCACCGGGGTTTACGACAACCAGACCGGGGTCGGCTTTTTCGACCATATGCTGGACCAGCTGGCACGCCATTCGCTGATCGACATGACCATCCGCGCCAAGGGCGATTACCACATCGACGACCATCACACGGTGGAAGACACCGGCATCGCGCTGGGTCAGGCGCTGGTGCAGGCGCTGGGGGACAAGAAAGGCATCCGCCGTTACGGCGAATGCCATCTGCCGATGGATGACGCATTGGTGCGCTGTGCGCTGGACCTGTCGGCGCGGCCCTTTCTGATCTGGAATGTGGCGCTGCCCACGCAAAAGATCGGTGCCTTTGATACCGAGCTGGTGCGCGAGTTTTTTCAAGCCTTAAGCACCCATGGCGGCATCACCCTGCATATCGACCAGCTGCACGGCTTCAACAGCCACCATATTGCCGAGGCGGCGTTCAAGGCAGTGGCGCGCGCGCTGCGGCTGGCGGTGGAGACCGACCCGCGCAAGGCGGATGCGATCCCTTCGACCAAGGGCGCGTTGTAACCATGTTGACCGCGATCATCGACTATGAATCCGGCAACCTGCACTCGGCTGAGAAGGCGTTCCAGCGCATGGCGCGGGAGATGGATGCGGGCGAGGTCGTGGTGACCTCGGACGCCGATGTGGTGGCACGGGCCGACCGGCTGGTGCTGCCAGGTGACGGCGCCTTTCCGGCCTGCGCGGCTGAGCTGCGCGGTCACAAAGGCATCTATGACGCCATGGTCGAAGCCGTGGAGCAGAAGGGCCGCCCCTTTCTGGGCATCTGCGTCGGCATGCAGCTGATGGCGACCACGGGGCATGAATACCAGGAAACGTCCGGTCTGGGCTGGGTCGGCGGCGATGTGGTCAAGATCGAACCGTCAGACACCTCTCTGAAGGTGCCCCATATGGGTTGGAATGATCTGGTGATCGATCATCCGCATCCGGTGTTTGACGGTATCCAGAGCGGCGATCATGTGTATTTCGTGCACTCTTACCATTTCCGCGTGACACAGGCTGCCGAGCGTCTGGCGCATGTGGATTATGCTGGCGACGTGACCGCCGTCATCGGCCGGGACACGATGCTGGGCATGCAGTTTCACCCGGAGAAGAGCCAAGCCACCGGGCTGCGGATGATCGGCAACTTTCTGACCTGGAAACCCTAGGAGGACGGCGCTGATGCGCCGTTGCCTCCGGCGGGGGTATTTAGGACCAGAAAGAAGGCTTGGGGGTCACGCAGCAGACCGCAGAGACACCGGCGCGACGCCATAGGCCTTGCGGAATGCACGGGTAAAGCCCTCTGGTGATCCATAGGCATAGCGGCGGGCGACCGCCTCGACCCGGTCTCCGCGCATAAGATCCTGACGCGCCAGGATCAGCCGCCAGCGGCGCAGGTAGCCGATTGGGGTTTCGCCCACTTCTGCCGCAAACAGCTCAGCAAAGCGCGACAATGACAGCCCTGCCTGCTGGGCCAGGTCGGCATTGGTCCAGAGACGGCCCGGGCTATCGTGCATCGCAACGATGGCCCGGCTGAGGCGCGGATCAGCAAGCCCCGCCAGCAGCCCCGGCTCAGTTGTGCCGCGCTGGATCTGGTTGCGCAAAAGGCGCACCATCAGCACCTCGCCCAGCCGGTTGATCACCGATTGTGCGCCGCAGTGCTGGCCCTCTGCCTCGTCCCGCATCAACCGCACCAGCCCCTGTGTCTCGACATTGCCGGTGATCTCATATTCGACCACCGGCGGCAGCGCAGCCAGAAATGGGTTGCTTTGCCCCGACCACTCAACCCGCGCGGCCCACATGACCGTACCCGGAACTGGATCCGGCACGGGGCTGCGGGTGCGATAGAGAATCCGCACCGGCTCCCCCGCCGCATCCGCCAGGGCGATCAAATTCGCCGCCCCCGGCGCTGCTGCCTGCACCGCGAGCTGAAAGCGATCCATCAATGTCGTGAGGCGGTCCATGGATTTCGGTGTTTCCATCAGATTTTTCAGATTTAGCAGACGTTAAACTGGGCAATACCATTGAGCAAGACCCTTCACCACATAGCCTAAAAGGACCACATACATGCTGATCCCTCGTCAGAAGACCCCCGCGTTAACCTTGCCGACGCTGGACCATGGCCAGTTCGACCTTTCGTCGGAAACCGCAGAACGCGGCACGGTCATCTGTTTTTACCGCGGCCTGCACTGCCCGCTGTGCGCAAACTATCTGAAAGAGTTTGAGAAGAAGGTGGCAGATTTCGCCGAGCGCGGCGTCAATTGCATCGCCATCAGCTCTGACGGTGAAGAGCGCACCCGCGCCATGGCCGACAAGATCGAAGCAAAGGAACTGCGGTTCGGCTATGATCTGCCGCTTTCTGTGGCCAAGGATTGGGGGCTTTATATTTCCACTTCGCGCGGCAAGACCTCAATCGGGATTGAAGAGCCTGCGCTGTTCTCGGAACCTGGATTGTTCCTGGTGACACCGGAGCAGACCCTGTATTACGGCGCTGTTCAGACCATGCCGTTTGTGCGGCCGCATTTCGCGGAACTGGTCGCGGCACTGGATTTTGCGATCCCAAACAATTACCCGGCGCGCGGCGAATACACCGGTGAGGTGTAAGCATCACCGCTGCCGCCAAGGCCGGTACAATTCACCGGTTTGAACAATAGACAAGGGGTCCGCTTCGATGCATACGGAGGCGGACCTTTTGTCATTCCGGCAGCGCTCTTGCACATCCGTTTCGAAAAATACGACCACGCCGAAGGCAAGCACCGCTATTGCCTCTTGAGCCTGACGCCGACGCTGTTCGGCGACTGGTGTGTTGAACGTGTCTCTGGGCCGCTGAATGCGCCGGGCGGCGCGCAGAAGCGGACCTATTTTGCGGCGCAAGCCGAGGCGCAGGCGATTTTCGAGCGTTTCCGGGACCAGCAGCTGAAACGTGGGTTTGCGCCGATCCCGGTACAGCTGGGACTGCTGTAACTGCGGCCCCGCAAGGCGTTTACTGGACACGTGTCCAGGTTTGTTTAGAGCAGAACAGCCCGCCCGCAACGCAGCCGCGCAATGCCAGGCTGCTGCCTGCGAGATCCATCTTGCCGATGTAGATCTTGTCGTTGGAGGGCCGCCAGACCTTGCCCTCGTATGATCCGTCCCCGTTCGGCACCATGTCGATCACCAGCGTCTTGCCGATATTGGGAGATCGGTATTCCCCGTCGCTGTTGAAGGTGCGGGCAATCTTGCCGCAAACCGCGCTGCCGCATTTGGCCATCTGGATATGGGCATAGGAGCCATCGTCCGGTTCGGTTTTCCAGACGCCCAGAACCGGGTCCGCCGCGGCCGCGCTTGCCAAACCCAGGGCAACAGCCAGGCCTGTCAGAAGATGTTTCATTCCGTTTCCTCCCTGTTTTAGCGGCAGCCTGTCCCTGATGCGGTCTTTGAGGCAAGGTTGACTTCGGGTCGCGTTGCAATCTGCCCTCACGTTGTGCAAAACACCGCCAGCTTGATTTCACGAAGGACCGCCCGGATGATCCTCTACCCCGCGATTGACCTCAAAGACGGCCAGGCCGTGCGCCTGCTGCATGGCGAGATGGACAAGACCACCGTGTTCAACGACAACCCTGCCGCGCAGGCGCTGGAGTTTGTCGAGGCAGGCTGCGAGTGGCTGCATCTGGTGGACCTTAATGGCGCCTTTGCTGGCGAGCCGGTCAATGCCGCCCCGGTCGAGGAAATCCTGAAGCAGACCAAAGTGCCCGCGCAGCTGGGCGGCGGCATCCGTGATATGGCCACCATTGCGCGTTGGATCGACAAGGGGCTGGCCCGTGTCATCCTGGGCACCGTGGCAGTGGAGAACCCGGATCTGGTGCGCGAAGCCGCCCGCGAATTCCCCGGCAAGGTCGCGGTCGGCATCGATGCCCGCAACGGCAAGGTTGCCACCAAAGGCTGGGCCGAGGAAACCGACGTGATGGTCACCGACCTTGCCAAATCTTTCGAGGACGCAGGCGTTGCCGCCATCATCTACACCGACATCCTGCGCGACGGCGCCATGAAGGGGCCGAATGTCGAGGCCACCGCCGATCTGGCCAGGGCTGTCAGCATTCCGGTGATTGCCTCCGGCGGCGTGTCCTCGCTGGACGACCTGCGTGGGCTGAAATCCTGCGGTGCGCCGCTCAATGGTGCGATTTCAGGCCGGGCGCTTTATGATGGGGCGATTGATCTGAAAGAGGCGCTGCAGGTTCTGAGGGCATAACAGTTTGCCGTTGCTCAGACCCCTAGGCGGTATCATCTTTGTTTTTGCGCCGGTCTGTTTCTGGGCCTGCATTCTTTTGGCAGCAAAGCTTATGGAGGTCGGCCTGCCCGGATGCAGCTTCAGCGGTGCCGGCTCTATTGGCTGCGGGCCGCTCGGGCATTGGCTTTATGATATGGCGCTTCTGTTTGCCTTCTTTGGCATCATTGCGCAGGTAATCTGGCTGATTCCTGCCGCACTGATCACAGGTATTTTCTTGTGTCGCTGAAGGCTTACAGCCTCTTAGCCCTTCCCGGCGCCACAAAACGCCGGGAGAACCAAGTGCCCTAGGCAGCTTACTGCGAGGCGGCAGCCGTCAGTTTGCCCAAGGCGCCCTGCATTTTGGCGATGAAACCAGCATCAGCGGGGATATCGAGGCCAGAGAACATGTCCGCAGGATCCTCGTAACTCAGCCAGACTTGACCCTCTGCATCTTCATAGGCCAGCACCTTCAGCGGCAGATACAGGCCCGCCCGGATGTCGGCCTGCATTGCCGGGGTGCCCAGTTTCGGGTTCCCGAATACCAGCAATTGCGCGCCCGCCAGCTCCAATCCGACCTTTTGCGCACCCGCGGCATGGTCCACGCGGGCAAAGACAGTTGCGCCGGCACCTTCGACTGCGGCCTGCAGCGCATCCATGGTTTCAGCTACGGGTTTCTGACTGGGCACTTTCATCAGTTCGGCGGCGGCGGGGATTGCGGACATGAGGGCGATGGCTCCGGCAAGGATAAGGTTTTTTGTCATAACAACTGCTCCAAAATTGTGCGGTGATGGGAGGAAAACAAGGCAACAGGCCCCGGTTGGCAATTCACGTTTTCGGCATCGGCAAACCTTTGCGGCTTGGACAACAGAACAAAGGGGGTGCCCTCCTTAAACTTCCATTTCTGCCCGGGCTCCCTATGTTGAAAACGTCAATTCTGCACCGGCACTTATGCCGGAAATGGCGCTATTACTGAACCTTTTTGAAAAGATTTTCGTGATGGACATTTTTCTGACAGTGCATTTCATCATTGCCACCCTGCCGCTTCTGATCTGCTTCCTGTTTGCAGTGCACGATTCAGTTTTTCGGCTGCCGAGCCGGGCCGTTTTCCCGCCATTTGCAAACCGATGGACAGGCTATGGCGGCGCTTGGATTGTTGTGCTTTTGATCGTCTATTGCTGCGCCTGGATCGTCTTCACCTTTGGCGGATGTGATGGAACCATCAAGGGCTGCTGCACCTGCGCTCATATTCCGAGGCCCGTTGGAGACTATGCATATACCCTGATGTTTTTTGGCTTCATTTACATTGTCACCACGCTGGTCCCAGCGCTTGTTCTGCTGGCCGGAGCAGATCTTGCATTCCGGTTCCGGCTCAAGAAAGCCACCGCACCCTGAAACCGCTGTCGCCCCGGACCAAAAAGCACATCCGCCACCATATCTGTTGCGATTCCAGCAGTCATTGCGTACCCACGGGCCAAGCAGACCGAAAGGCCCGATCCATGCTGAAGACCCGCATCATTCCCTGCCTCGACGTCGCCGACGGGCGCGTGGTCAAGGGCGTCAATTTTGTCGGCCTGCGTGATGCAGGCGACCCGGTGGAATGCGCCAAAGCCTATGACGCGGCGGGTGCGGATGAGATCTGCTTTCTAGATATCCACGCGACCCATGAAAACCGGGGCACCATGTTCGATATGGTCCAGCGCACGGCTGAGCAGTGCTTTGTGCCGCTGACCGTGGGTGGCGGAGTCAGAACCAAGGACGACGTGCGTGCGCTGCTGCTGGCAGGCGCGGACAAGGTCTCGTTCAACTCAGCCGCCGTGGCCAACCCGGATGTGATTGCCGAAGCCGCGGATCAGTTCGGCAGCCAGTGCATCGTCTGCGCCATTGACGCCAAGACGGTGGAACCGGGCCGCTGGGAAATTTTCACCCATGGCGGCCGCAAGCCCACCGGTATCGACGCGGTGGAATTTGCCAAACGGGTCACGGCCAAGGGCGCCGGGGAGATCCTGCTGACGTCGATGGATCGCGACGGCACCAAGTCAGGCTTCAACTTGCCGCTTACCAAGGCGATTTCCGATGCGGTCGACGTGCCTGTGATCGCCTCGGGCGGCGTTGGCAATCTGGACCATCTGGTGGAGGGTGTGACCAAAGGCGGCGCATCCGCGGTGCTGGCGGCCTCGATTTTCCACTTCGGCGAATACACGGTACAGGAAGCCAAGGAACACATGGCCGCCGCTGGCATCCCGATGCGGCTGAACTGAGGGGGCATGGTATGAGCCTGCTGCACGATCTCGAAGCCACCATTCTGGCCCGCAAAGACGCCGACCCGGACACCAGCTGGACCGCCAAGCTGCTGGCCAAGGGACCGGAGAAATGCGCAGAGAAATTTGGTGAAGAAGCGATTGAGGCAATCATTGAGGCAGCAAAGGGCAACAAGGCCGGCCTGGCCTCTGAAGGCGCTGATGTACTCTACCATTTCCTGGTGATGCTGGCCGCCCGCGATGTGGCACTGGATGATGTCCTGAAAGTGCTGGCAGAGCGTCAAGGCCTCAGCGGCATCGCCGAGAAAGCCACACGCCCCAAAGGGTAATCTTCGGAGCTGCAGGCCAAGGGAGGCGCAGCTGCCGCGCGCGCACGGCTTGCCTTGGCGCGTGCTAAACCTCAATCAGCAAAGCCCCCGCGGGCAGACTTGCCTATCAGGGTCGCACAGCGGAAACCTGCGCCGCGCAGCGGCGCCCGGCCCAACTGTGAATGCCGTCCGGCAGGACGGCAGGAGCGGGCGGGAGCACCTGCCCCGCCGCGGGTTCAAAGTTTCGAAGAAATGATCCCGGTGGCAAAACCGCCCATCCGCAGCTCACCGAACAGGCGTTGGTATTCGATTTTGGGGCAACGGTTCTGAATCACCGTGACGCCCCGTGCTTCTGCCTTGGCGGCTGCCTCGGCATGTTCCACACCAATCTGCATCCACACAGTCTGCAGGTCAGGGAACGCATCCAGCGCCTCGTCCACAATCGGCGGCACCGCATCGGAGCGGCGGAAGATATCGACCATATCCACCGGCACATTGATCTCTGACAGGCTGCTGCGCACGGTCTCGCCAAACAGCATCTTGCCGGCATGACCGGGGTTCACCGGAATCACCCGGTATCCCTTGAGCCCCAGATAACGCGCCACGTAATAGCTGGGGCGCACCGGGTTCATCGACACGCCGACCACGGCCACTGTTTTGGCCCGTTGCAGGATCGTTTTCAGATGGTTGTCGCTGTAATCTGTCATGCCGCGACCCTAGCCGTGCCGCAGCTTCGCGCCTAGATCGATTCGCCGCCTGCGAACAAAAAAGCGCCCGGACTTGCCGGGCGCCAGGTATGGAACGAGGGACAGTGAAAAAGATCTGCGGTGGTTCCATTCCGCAGTCTGTATTGAATATGGGTCACACATTTGAAAACATAAGACCACATCACGCAGTTGTGAGGTGACAAGCTACTTTCGCAGGACCGCGGGCCAGTGGATGCGACCGGAAGCAATCATTTCCGCGGTGTCAGCTTGCCAGAGACCATGCACCCGCCGGTTATTCAGCAGGAACAGCTCTCCATCGACAATCGCCCACAGCTGCGGGTTGCCTTCATGAACAAGCCCTTTTGACATGGCATAGGCACAATACCCACCAAAGGCGGGTGCATAGGCGCGCGGGTCGGCCTCAAACTGCGCCTGATTGCGGGCAGAGGAAAACCGCCAGACCACACCTTTCCACATCACCGCATGGGTGTGGCGACCTGGCTCCGCGACGCCGCGCTCAAAGAAGGCAACAGCATCATACCCGCCAATGGCCACTCCGGAACGAGAGGAAAACACCGCCTGCTCAGCCCGCGCCGTTACCGGCAAGGACAAAAGCAGCACGGCGGCGACCATCAACACATAACGCAGGATCACATCGCACTCCGTTCAAAATCTGCAACATGAGGACTTTGCCGCACCGCACCGTTTTTGCAAAGGCAGCTTACGCAGATGTGAACGCGCCGTGCGCGGGATGCTTCAGCGGCCGATAGAGGCGTAAAGGGCAATGGCGGCGGCGTTGGACACATTGAGCGATCCAAAGCCGCCCGCTGCATCAATCTTGACCAACCCATCAACGGTTTCCTTGGTCTTCTGGCGCAGTCCCGGCCCCTCCGCCCCCAGCACCAAAGCCACCGGCAGATGTTTCTTGCCCTCTAGCGCAGCCTCAATGGTCTGCGCTGCCTCGCCGTCCAGACCAAGCACAAGGAATCCCATGCCCTGCAGTTCGGTAATTGTATCGGCAAGATTGCGCATCCGCAGATAGGGCTGACGCTCCAGCGCGCCGCTGGCGGTTTTGGCCAGCGCACCGGTTTCCGGCGCGGAATGATGCCGTGTGCCGATCACTGCACTGGCGCCAAAAACTTCGGCCGAGCGCAGGATCGCACCTACGTTATGCGGGTCGGTCACCCGGTCCAGCAGCAGCACCCGAGGTGCCTCGCGGCCGATGCAGTTGTCGGCAAGCCCGCCCCAGTTCAACGGCTTCACTTCCAGCGCTGCCCCCTGATGCACCGACTGCGGATCAATTGGCGGGTTGAATTTGCGCGGATCGATCACTTCGGCCTCAACACCCGAGGCCGCAATCGCGTCCGCCAGTTTTGCTTCGGCGTTCATGGTCACCATCAGCCGCAGCTTTTCGCGCTGAGGATTCATCAGCGCATCGCGCACCGCATGTAGCCCGAACAGCCATACAGTTTCGGCTGAGGCGGCCTTTTTGGACTGTTCTTTTTCAACGACCCATTTGGGTTTCTTGGACATTTTGCCCTCCGGCAGAAAGAATTTGCGGACCGTCTGAAAATCTTGCGATTTTCCTGTTGACGCCCCTTTGGCCTGCTTGTAATCACGCCTCCACATCAGGTGCAACATGCAACTGACAGTGGGCGACAGGCCGCAAGGTGTGGCAGGGGACTGTAACTCCCTCGCGGAGACGCACGCCTGGTTCGATTCCAGGGTCGCCCACCATCTTCTCTCTTTTTCTCAGATGTGATGATGGTTGTTCAGCAGTAAGCTGAGCAGGATACGCACAGCTTTGCACAGCAAAAACCCGCGCAAAATGCGCAGGCTTTTCGTTTGATTTCAAATGTTAAAGGGTGAGTCAGGCGGTTGCGGCCACGGCCTGTTCCGCCCAGGCAACCAGCCCGTCCAGATCGGGGCCTGCAGCCACCGCCATACCATCCGAAAAGGCCTGGAACGGTTCCACATTCATCTTGTTTACGCCCGAGATCACCGGAATGCCCAATGCCAGCGCTTCGCCGATTACGGCGCGCATGCCGCGGCCGTCTGCTTCGTGCTTGCCGAACTTATTTACGATCATCAACTGCGGAGCTTCGCCGGCTTGCAGGGATGCAGAGACCTGCCCCACTGCCTGCTCGAGCGCTTCAGGGTTCAGGCGGCAGCCGCGCGCACCGGCGCCCAGCGACTGTGAAATGCGGATGGTTTCACCTTCGGGCAGCACCCGTACATCCATGTCGCAAAGCTCTTTGTCGTAACATTCCACATTGGTCTGCACGATGCCTGCCAGACGGATACCCTTGGCCTGCAATTTTTCTGCCAGTTCGCTCATCAATCGATCGGTGGCACCGCGCTCTTCGGTCATCACATAGGCCAGTTGCATCGGTTCTTCTCTCCAGTGTCGTCTTGTTTCATAGGTGGTGATGCGGTGTTCGGGGTCAACCCCTACCATGGCAACGGGGAATAGCCGATGACCGGTGCGTGCAGGATCAGCAAAGCCAGGAAAACCGCCGCCGCCAGCCCCGCCTCGGCGGCAGAGGGTCGCAGCCGCAGCAGGTTCAGCCGCGCGGTATGGCGGCTGAGGCGGGTCCATTCCCCCTGCCCCATCTGGCGTTTCTTGCGCTTGTCTATGATCGCCATGCCAGCACCTGCAAAACCTGCAAACAGGCCGAACAGGATGACATGCGCCAGATCACCATTGGCCAGCAGATGCGCCCCCGCCCACAGCGCCATCGCCGCCAGCAGCGGGTGGCGGCTGACGGCCAGGATACCGGGATCAGCGGGGTCAAAGGCCCGCAGCCCCAGCCCGCCGAAACTGAACGGATTCTGCCGCATCATCCCCGCCACCGCCAGCAGGCAGGCCAGCGGCATAAGCAGAAGCGGCGCCCAGCGAAAAACGCCGCAGGATGGCAGCACGCCGATATAGGGCGCGCGAGCAGCAGCCACGACAAGCCAGGCCAGAATTGCCAGCGACAGCAGGCTGTAGGCAAAGACATAGCCGCGCAAACCCAGGCGCCCCACCAGCCAGGGCCGCACAGGCGGACGCACGGGGATCACATGGCTGGCCAGGAACAGCAGCAGTGCGGCAGTGAATTCAAGCCAGGCCATGGGCGTCTCTCCGGTCATAGATCTGTCCTGGTGCAGCTATAGGCCGACCAGCAGCGCCTTACGTTGCCCCAGATCAAAAAAGGGCGCCGCAGGGGCGCCCTTTCGCGGGTATGCGGGCGGGCTTACAACCCCAAGGCCTTACGGCGTTCCTCGGCAAAGCCCTGCACCATACGGTCAGCAATCAGGGCAAGAATGGCCATCGCCGCACCGGCCGAAATGCCCAGCCCAACATCGGCCTGCCCCAGCGCCAGATAGATCGATTGGCCAAGGCCGGTGGTGCCGATCAGCGCCGCGATCACCAACATCGCAAAGGCATAGAGAATGGTCTGGTTCAGCCCCAGCAGGATCGAGGGGGCTGCATAGGGCGCGCGGATATCCTTGAGCATTTGCCATATGGTCGCGCCAGAGGCGGTGGCCGCCTCGATCATCTCGTCAGGTGTCGAGACCAGCCCGTGCCGGGTGTAGCGGATCATCGGCACGATGGCATAGGCGATGATCGCCAGAAAGGCCGAGAATTCTCCGATCTGAAACACCATCAGAACCGGGATCAGGAACACGAACAGCGGGATGGTCTGCAGCATGTCGCAGACCGGGCGCACCACACGCCAGACACCCGGAGAGACCGCCGAGGCAAGGCCGATCGCTCCGCCCATCACCGCGCAGGCAAAGACAGCCGCGCCGGAGAGGTAAAGCGACAGGAGCGCCCGCTCCCACAGGCCCGACAGCAGGATAGTACCCAGCAGCACCACCGTCAGAGCGGCCAGACCACGGCCGTCCGCGACCCATGCAAGCCCTCCTGCCCCGACCAGAACAAAGGGCCAGGGCAGTTGCGAGACGCCGGTTTCCAGCATACCCGCTGCAATCAGCAGCATCACGCCCAGCGCCATACGACCACGGATTGCAAAGACTGCCCCCGCAGCCGCGCCTGCTGCAAACAGCCACAGGCTCATCACCGGGGTCCAGGCAAAACCCCAGGTAAAGGGCAGCACGGCTTGATCAAGACCAATGCGAATTGGCAGCAGCACATAGAACAGCACGTTATTCTTGAATGCAGTCAGAATCTCAGCATTGGCGCTGGTGAAGGCCGACAGGCCAGAGTCGAGACTGTCCGCTACTGGATTGAACAAGCTGTATGAACCGGGCGCCTGAACGCTCCCCCAGAAAGCGGCACTGGCCGCGACGCCAAACGCCAGGATACCCCAGGCGACACGCGGGTCGTGTTTGGCGCGCCGGTCTTCGGTCAAAGTGCCGCTCATCCGGTCGATCAGGATCGCAAAGACCACGATGACCGACCCTGCCAGAAGGCTTTGCCCGAACTGGGCTTTGCGCATGGTCAGCAGGACTTCCCAGCCAATATCGTCAAAACCGCCAATCACGGCGGCAATGATCACCATCGACAGCGCCGCCATCAGGCATTGATTGACGCCCACCATAATTTGCTGGCCTGCGGACGGGATCTCACACTGGAACAGCTGCTGCAGGCGGGTGCCGCCGGCCATGATGGCCGCCTCCTTGATCTCCGGCTCCACCCGTTCGAGCCCCAGCAGAACATTGCGTGCCATCGGGGGCGCAGCATAGATGGCAGAGGCGATCAGCCCCACCACCGGCCCGAATCCGAACAGCACCAGTAACGGGGTGAGATAGGCAAAGGTCGGCACAGTCTGCATAATGTCCAGCAGCGCCTGCACCGGCTGGCGAATACGAGGGTATTCATTGGCAAGGATGCCGATACCGCCGCCGATGATCAGCGCCAACGGCACCGAAACCGCGACCAGCGCCAGGGTATTCATGCTTTCGGGCCAATATCCTGAAGCCAGCACAAAGCCCAGGCCCACAACTGACATGAGCGCCATCCGCATCCCCCCCAATGTCCAGGCCAGCGCCGTAGTGGCGCAGATGACCAGCGGCCATGGCGTGCGGCTCAGCACATAATTCGCGGCCTCCATCGGATAGAACATCAACGCAGAAAAACTGCGCGCGGCGGGTTTGATCAGCGCCAGAAACCATTCCATAAAGGCCCCGACCCAGTCGGTCGCGGGCAAAACCCAGGCGGCGGGAAATTTCACCAGCCACGGCAGGTTGCTTTCCAGCAGCAGGCACAGAGCGCCCACAAAGGCCGCAATCAACGCCGCGATGGAGCCTTTCGAAAGACTTGCCATCACCCCTGCTCCACCTGCAACGCCGCAGCGAGGTCTGCAGGGTTCACCACACCGACCAGTGTACCGTCAGGCGAGCGGACCGGAACAGGTTCATAAAGCTTCATGCAACGCGCGAGTGCGGCATCAAGCGTCATATCCTGGCGCAGCCCAGGATCATCGGCCCCATAGACATGATGTGCCCCGGACTGCATGACAGAAGACACATGCGCATGCTGGCCCTTGGCCACATCCTTGGAGAATTCACGCACGTAGTCGTCAACCGGGCGCAGTACGATGTCGGCGGGGGTGCCGATCTGCACGACTTTGCCGTCGCGCATGATGGCGATGCGGTCAGCCAGTTTCAGCGCCTCGTTGATGTCATGGGTGATAAAGACGATGGTGGTTTTCAGCTTGGCCTGGATCTCCAGGAATTCATCCTGCAGCTGCCGCCGGATCAGCGGATCCAGCGCCGAGAACGGTTCATCCAGGAACCAGACCGAACAATCCGCAACCAGTGAGCGGGCAATGCCGACGCGCTGGCGCTGACCGCCGGACAGCTCGCGCGGGTAATTGGTTTCACGGCCGCCAAGGCCGACAAGGTCGATCACCTCCTGTGCTTTGGCCAGCCGCTGCTTTTTCTTCATCCCCTGCACCCGCAACGGGTAGGCGACGTTTTCGGCCACGGTCATATGCGGAAACAGGCCAAAGTGCTGGAACACCATGCCCAGCTTCTTGCGGCGCAGTTCGATCAATCGTTTGGGGCTGGCCTCGACGATGTTTTCGCCATCGATGCGGATTTCGCCGCCGGTGGCATGCAGCAAGTGCGAGATACAGCGGATCAGGGTGGACTTGCCGGAACCGGACAGGCCCATGATCACAAACAGCTCGCCTTCCTTGACGTCAAAGGAAGCGTTCTGAACTGCGGGGATCAGCCCTTTGCCGCGCAGCTCAGCCTCCACATCATCCGCAGCGTCATAGCTGGACAGCGCGTCCTTCAAAGCGCTGCCCGCATTGGTGCCAAACACCTGCCAGACATTCCGGCAGGTGATGGCAGGCGTTTCAGAGCCGGTCACAGGGCAAAGCTCACTTGATGGCGGCGTCAACAACCGGGCGCCATTTGTCCTCGTTGGCGGCCATCCATTCGGCAACGACCTCCTCGACCTTGCCACCATCCACATCGACCGCACCCATCATCGGCTGCTGGTCTTCTACCGCCAGGGTGTAGTTCGACAGGATCTCAAAGGCTGCGGGCCAGGTTTCCGCGGTGCCCGACCAGGCGGCTTTGAAGATGCGGGACGGCGAGAAGTCGCAGTCGTTGACCGCATTTGGGTTCGGACCCCAAGCCGGGTCACTGAAACAGGCGTCTTCACCAGCCGGCAGGTCAACAAACTGTACGTCATAGGCCGACATCGCCCAATGCGGCTGCCAGAAGGTGATCAGCAGTGGCGTTTTGCGCTCTGTCGCAGCGCGCAGTTCGACGATCAGTGCCGCCTCAGAGCCAGCAGGCACAGCCTTGAAAGGAAGTTCCAGACCGGTCATGCGGTCGGCTCCCGGGGTACCCCAATCCGCTGGATAGTCCACCAAACGGCCATTCGGAAGGGTTTCGGCAGTGGCGAATTGCATCGCGCAATCCTTCAGCGCTTCCCAGGCCGGCAGGCCCGGGCAGAGTTCCGCCACATGCGCCGGATAGGCGATGCCTTCGCGGGCATTCAGTTCCAGATCCCCCAATTCGACAACAGTGCCTTCTTCGACCTTCTTGGCGTATTCATCGGAGACGTTGGAAGACCAGATTTCCAGCGTTGCATGGATATCGCCATCGGCAATCGCCTGAAACTGGTTCATCATGCCAGCGGATACGAATTCCACGTCATAGCCTGCGGCCTTCAGCATCTCGCCCGCGATATGGGTGGTGACATGCTGACCGGTCCATTCATTGACCGCCAGTTTTATCGGTTTGCTGGTATCGCCCAGCTCAGCTGCCGAGGCGATACCCGCAGCAGCTGTTATTGATGCAGCGCCCAGTGCCAGCGCATATGCTTTAAAAATCATATCAATACTCCCTGTCATTGTTTTTGCGCCGCCCATTTTCCGGCTTTGGCGCGGCTTTGGAACCCGGCGGTTCATAGCACCTGCCCGACCTTATGGCCGTACTCGTTCTGGCAGACTCGTGCCCATGGGCCAAGTGTGGCCGGGGATAATGCAAGTACTGGAACATTTTGCGACGCTTTGTCGAGCAATAGCGGCGATGGAAGTGAATTTTTTTAATTGACGGTACAAATTCTTGTGCAAACGGACAAGTTTCAAAATCGCCCCCCGCCTGGCCAGCACTGGGTTCTGGGCCGCCATACCGCAGCCTTGCCCAAAGCTTCAAGCCTGCCGGTAAATGAAAAAGGCGTTCCCGCACTGCGGGAACGCCTGAAGGCGAAAATGAGTGAGAACCTGTGTCAGGAGCGCCCTTTGCCGGTGGCCTCTTCGACGACCGGCATCCATTTGGCCCGGTTCACTGCCAGCCAGCCGCGGGCGGCGCCCTGCGGGGATTCGCCCCTGGCATCCACAAGACCTATAAGGGGCTGCTGATCCCAGATGCTCAGCTGGAAATTCTCCAGGATTTCATAGGCCGCAGGCCAACGCGCAGCAAAATCTTTCCAGGCCGCTTTCTTCACTTCCCCGCGCGCAAAGTCGCAATCGCCAGTGGCGTTCGGGTTCGGCCCCCAGGCGGGGTCCGTGTAGCACGCCGGTTCCGGCTTGGGTAAGCGCACGAACTGCAGTGCATAAGAGGACATCGCCCAATGCGGTGCCCAGAATGTCGAGATGATCGGACGTTTTTCCCGATAAGCCTCCTGGAAGGCTTCGATCATTGCCGCCTCTGAGTCAGCCGCCACGACATCAAACGGCAGCCCAAGCGCCAGAATCCGATCGGCGCCAGGCGAGCCCCAGGATTCCGGGTAAGCCAAGTAGATACCGCGCTTCCCCTTGCCATCCTTGGAGAAAATGCCCGCGCAGTCACGCAGCGCCTCCCAATTGGGCAAGCCGGGGCACATCTGTGCAACATATGGCGGGAACACCACCCCATTGCGGGCATCAAGCCCCATGTCGCCGATTTCAACGACCCCGCCAGCCTCCAGCGCATCGAAGTAGGGCTTTGGGCGGCTGGTCGTCCAGACCTCCATGGCAGCATGCACATTGCCCTCGGCAATGTCCTCGAACATCTCGTTCGGGTCCGCCTTCACATACTCAACTGTGTAACCCGCCTCTTCCAGCATGCCGCCAGCAATGTAAGTTGACAGATGCTGCCCGGTCCAGTTGTTGAGTGACAGCCGGATTGGTGTTCCGACGTCGCCCATGTCGGCTGCCTGCACTGCCCCTGAAACAACCAGCGCGCCCAGCGCTGCTGCAAACGCTTTGAATGTCATGGCGTCACTCCCGTACTGCCAATATTCCCCATGCCGCGCAGTCGGCGCAGCTCTTCATCCGGGATATCAGGCGAGTGTTGACAAAGATTAACGCCACAGCGGGTGATGATGCATTACGAATAGAAAAAAACGTAAAACTCGCCTCAAAGGCGCATAACACATTCCCGGAATCTGAACGCCGAGTTCGGCTCAGCCTTCCTTGCGCGCCACCAACAGCACAGGATCATAAGTCAGCGGCAGCATCCCATTCCGGCCAAACCGGCTGCGATACTGCGTCTCAAATTCCTGAAGCCGACTGCGGTTCCAGGATTGACGGGACTGCCCATTCACACCTGTCAGGCGCAAATGTTTCAGCAACTCCACGGCACTGGTGAACTCAAGCACCACCGGTTCCTGAATGATTGCCATCAGGGTCAGACCGTCCGGCAGGAGCTGCGGCCACTCCGCCGCATCAAGATAGCTCGGAGCCGCCGCCTGCGACCCCAAGGCCGCAAGCTCGTGAAACTGGCTACGGCCAAAGCCCGAAACGGCCAGCCAGCCTCCGGGTTCCAGCTGCGCGGCCAGCCGTTCCATCAGCCCCGGCAGATCCTGG
The DNA here is from genome assembly GCF_049800895.1 of Leisingera sp. S232. Classification (NCBI taxonomy): domain Bacteria; kingdom Pseudomonadati; phylum Pseudomonadota; class Alphaproteobacteria; order Rhodobacterales; family Roseobacteraceae; genus Leisingera; species Leisingera sp. S232. Next base: position 304,306 of record NZ_JBNAFX010000001.1, read on the forward strand.
ATCCACTGCACAGTTGAAGCTGACACAACCAGATCCAACTGTTGCGGCAGCGGCAAGGTCTCAACCGGGCCGGGCTTAAACCGGAATTTGACTGGAGCCCGGTCCAGGACGGGCCGCAAGGCAGCGGCAGCCTCGGGCACTAGGTCATTCAAGACAAGCTTGGAGACATTGAAGCTTTCCAGCAAACGATGTGTCAGATGCCCTGTCCCGCAGCCGAACTCAAACACCGACTGGAACCGGTCAGGCGCCCCCTGCTGCTGCAGCAACCGGACCAGCTGCGCGGCAATCCCCGCCTGTACAGAGGCGCTGCGGTGGTAGCTTGCCAGCCCGCGCCGGAAACTTTGGCAGATACGGTTCTGGTCGGCCTGAAAGTTAAAAGGGGCCATATCTTTCATCAGAACAGCTCCTCCCACCGGGCAAAACGGTCAAACGGCGCATGTGGCGCGTCCAGATGCGAAACATTCTGACCGGCCCAGGCACGCGCCAGATTGGCAGGCGGAAAAATCTTGTCACCTGAGCTGATCCAAACCCTGTCAAAACGCATCTGCGGCGCATCGGCACGACGCTCGACCGCCAGAAGTTCTGCGCGCCGGGCTTCCACATCCAGTGCCTCGGCGTCCTGCGGAGCGCCGAACACCCGGGCCAGAAACTGCTGGTAGTTTTCCAGACTCAGCGTTTCCACGGTGCGACGGAACACAGTCGGCGGAATACCCGCCCCCCGGTTCACTGGCTGCAGGCTGCCGTTCACAGCCACTTTCCGCCTGAATGGGTCAGGACGCCCCTGTTGCCAATGGGCATAAGAAGCAACACCAAAAGACCAGGCCAACAGGCTGATCTGCCCATAGCTGGACAAGTCCGGCAGATCAGCATCAAGGTCAGTGTATTCGCTGGCAAACAGAACATCCCGCGGGCCGTCCAGGTGCCAGAACACCTCTGGCCCCACAGCCCAGCCGCCAAAGACCACAATGGCTTCTGCCGCATTGTTCTGTTTGAGCCAGCGGAATTCCATCTTTACAGCTCCCGCGCCAGCCGCAGCATGCCTGCGGTGATCTTGCTCAGCTGATCCGCTGAGGTGATAAAGGGCGGCATGGTGTAGATGTTGGTGCCGAAGGGGCGCAGGAACACGCCCATTTCATGGGCGCGGGCGTGGGCTGCATCCGCTGAGACCCGGTGCTTCATTTCGATAACGCCAATGGCGCCCAGCACCCGTACATCCGCCACATTGGGCAAATCGCGCGCCAAAGCCAGCTCTGCCTGCATCTGCTCGTCAATGGCCGCCACCGTGCCGCGCCAGTCCTGTCCGGTCAACAGATCCAGCGAAGCCTTGGCCGCAGCACAGGCCAGCGGATTGGCCATATAGGTGGGGCCATGCATGAAGAGTCCGGGATTGCCGCCGCCAATGCCTTCGGCCACCCGGTCACTGGTCATGGTGCAAGCGAATGAGATATGGCCGCCAGTCAGCCCCTTGCCCAGGCAGATGATATCCGGTTCGACAGTGCAGAAATCGGTGGCAAACAGCTCACCCGTGCGGCCAAAGCCGGTCGCTATCTCGTCGAAGATCAGCAGGATGCCCAGCTCATCGCACAGCGCCCGCGCCTGGTTCAAATATTCCGGGTGATAGAAATACATGCCGCCGGTGCCCTGCACGACGGGTTCCAGGATAAAGGCAGCGATCTTTTGCGCATTGGCTTCCAGCACTGCGCGCAGCTCGCCCAGCCCGTTGCGAGCCGGATCATCCACCCAGTCCTCGTTGATGCGAACCGGCGGGCGGGAGACAAAATGCTGCACGCTCAGCGCGCCCTGAAACAGATGATGCATGCCGGTGTCCGGGTCGCAGACGCTCATCGCTTTCCAGGTGTCACCGTGATAGCCGGAGCGGATGGTGGCAAACTCCTTACGCTCTGGCTGACCGATAGCGTGCTGGTATTGCACTGCCATCTTCATTGCCACCTCGACGGAGACCGACCCGGAATCGCAATAAAAGATCCGGGTGAGGCTTTCGGGGGTGATCTCCAGCAGTTTTCGGCCCAGGTCGATGGCCGGGTCATGGGTCAGCCCGCCGAACATCACATGCGGCAGGGTATCCAGCTGGTCGTGAATAGCCTGGGTGATCGCCGGGTTTTTATGCCCATGCATCATGCACCACCAGGACGACATGGCGTCGATCAGCCGGGTGCCATCGTCCAGGGTGATATACATGCCCTCGCTTTCCTTCACCACGAATGTCGGACCGGGTTTGGTGACGTTCGTGTAAGGATGCCAGAGGTGCTGCTGGTCGAACTCCAGCTGGGTGAGGTCTGCAGCGCTCATGCCATCTCTCCTTGGGCCAGGGCCGCCTTGATCAGATCCACCCGGATGCTGGCCTGAAAGGCCACCGCCAGCGCGTCAGAGGTCAGCTCGCCCAGCACCGGCAACCGTCCCAGGTGCGCCGCCTGGCCGAACTGGCAGATAGTTTCCTCTACTGCCGGCTCTGCATCACCAATGAAGGCCACGCCGACCACCGGGCAGCCTGCATCGCGCAGGGCTTTCAGCGACAGCAGCGTGTGATTGATCGTGCCCAGCTGGGTGCGGGCGCAAAGGATCACCGGCGCACGCCAGCGGGCAAACAGATCAAGGTACAGAACCTCGCGATTCAGCGGCACCATCAACCCGCCTGCCCCTTCGGCCACCAGCACGCCGTCAACTTCGGGCAAAGCCAGCGTATCCGGGTCGATTTTCACCCCCTCGGCCTCGGCCGACAGATGCGGCGAGGCAGGCAGCTGCAGCAGGTACCCCTCCGGCAAGGCAGGGCGGCCCGACAAGCGGGCGACGATTTGGCTGTCGGTTTCCTCTTCCAGCCCGGATTGCACCGGCTTCCAATAGGTGGCGCCTAGGGCCTGCACCAGACCTGCGGAAAAGATGGTTTTGCCGATGCCGGTATCGGTTCCGGTCACGATCAGCGCGCTCATGCGGCGGCCTCCATTTCCCGGGCGAGGTCTTCAAACATCGCAGTGATGACCCCTGCCCCTGTATTCAACGTGATCGACAGCCGCAGCCGCGCTGTGCCGCGCGGCACAGTCGGCGGGCGGATGCCGCGGATATCATAGCCGCGGGCCTGCATTGCAGCGGCTAGTGCCATGGTGCGCTTGTCGTCGCCAATCACCACCGGCAAGATCTGGCTTTGGCCCCTCTCCAGCCCGCACAGGCGTTTGGCCTCGCCCTGGGCATGGGTGATCCCCTGCCAGGCCTGTTCGCGGCGGCCCGGATTCTGCTGCAGTTCCTGCAGGGCCGCCCGCACCAGTGCCGCATTCAGCGGCGACGGCGCGGTGGCAAAGATGAACCCGCGCGCCTTGTTGATCAGTGTTTCGATCAGCACGTTCTGGCCGCAGATCAGCGCACCCGACGCGCCCAGCGCCTTGCCACACGTATGCAGGCTCAGGACGTTAGGGTGGTGCGCAATGTCATGTGCCAACCCGCGCCCCAGATCGCCAAACACGCCAGAGGAATGCGCCTCGTCCGCTACCAGCACAGCACCTTCGGAATGTGCCAAGGACATCAACGCATCCAGCGGAGCAAGATCGCCGTCCATCGAATAGACCGCCTCAACCGCGATCCAGACCTGGCCGGTGCCACCAGCAGCGCGCCAGTCCGCCAGCACCCGTGCGGCGTCTTCGACATCGCCATGCGCAAAGCTGCGGGTCTCAGCCCGGCCCAGCCGCATCCCGTCGTGGGTGCTGGCATGGATCAAGGCGTCATACAGAACCAGGTCGCCCTGCTGCGGCAGCGTGGAAAAGATCGCCTGATTGGCAGTGAAACCACCGCCCATGAACAGCGCTGCCTCGGTGCCGAAGAACGCAGCCGCCTCGGCTTCGAGCCGCTGATGTTCGGCATCATTGCCGCGCAACAGGCGCGAACCGCCTGCCCCGACCGGCACCCCGCGCGCCAGCGCATCTGCGGCGGCGGTGCGCAGCACATCGCTGCCCGCCAGACCAAGATAGTCGTTAGAGGCAAAGTCGTGCCCGTCCCGCGGCATCAGCTGCCGGTAGCGCCCGCGCGTGCGCAGCGCTTCCAGCGATTTCTCATGCCTCGGGAAGGCGCCCGCCATCAGCGGCTGCCGTCACATCCCACCGCCATGGCGGTGATGCCCAGACGGTCGAACAGCTGCTGGTCCTTGTCCTCTTCGGGGTTGTCAGCAGTCAGCAGCGTGTCGCCCACAAAGATTGAGTTGGCCCCGGCAAAGAAGCACATCGCCTGCATTTCGTCCGACATATCGGTGCGGCCTGCAGACAGGCGCACATGCGATTTCGGCATCAGGATGCGGGCCAGCGCCACAGAGCGGACGAATTCGATCGGGTCCAGCTTCTCGACATTGGCAAGCGGCGTGTCGGCGATCGGGATCAGCATGTTCACCGGCACCGAGTCGGGATGCACTTCCAGCGTCGCCAGCGCCAACATCATGTCGATACGGTCCAGCTGCTGCTCGCCCATGCCGACGATACCGCCCGAGCAGACCTTGATGCCCGCTTCGCGCACCCGGTTCAGGGTGTCAATGCGGTCGGCAAAGGTGCGGGTGGTGATGATTTCCGAGTAGTAGCGCTCGGAGGTGTCGATGTTGTGGTTGTAGTAGTCCAGACCAGCGTCGCGCAGGCGGAACACCTGTTCCTCGTCCAGCATGCCCAGGGTCATGCAGGTTTCCATGCCCAGATCCTTGACGCCCTGCACCATAGCTTCGAGTGCAGCCATATCGCGGTCCTTGGGCGAGCGCCAGGCAGCCCCCATGCAATAGCGCGTTGCGCCGCCTTCCTTGGCTTTCCTGGCCTCGGCGATCACCCGCTGCACCTCGATCAGCTTGGAGGCCGACAGCTGCGCGCCGTTGCGCGCCGATTGCGAGCAATAGGCGCAATCCTCGGCACAGCCGCCTGTCTTGATGCTGAGCAGCTTGGATTTCTGCACCTGATTGGGGTCGAAATACTGCCGGTGCACAGTGTGCGCCTGAAACAGCAAGTCCATGAAGGGCTTGTTGTAAATCTCTTCCGCTTCCTCGCGGGTCCAGTCGGTGCGGATGGGTGCAGCGTCCAGCATGCTGTCTCCTGTTCTCGTATACCTGTTGGCCATGCGCGGATGGCGTTGGCGATTTTATAGATAATTTACCCCACGCCGATCAAGCGCCAAAGCTGCGCTGCAGCGATTTGCCCCGACCACCTGCCGGTAAATGTCTTATAATCTTGATTTTAAAATAAAAAAATAATCTACAAAGATTCCGGTTGACGGGAGGGCGGCACCTCCCCTAGCCCTATAGGCACGCAGGGGAGTCCCGCCAAGGGGACTGAGAGGCGTTTAGGTGCGGGGCAACCCAAGCCGGCGGCGCGACCCTTTGAACCTGACCCAGTTGATACTGGCGTAGGAAGCTAGGTGCGCATTGCCAAGGGGCCCGTACATCCCGCCGGCTGTGCGAAACTGAACAAGGGGCCTGGTACAGCCCCTGTTTCCCGAGCCAAACCTCATCTGGTGTCTTTTCTAAGTTTAGGCTTCGAGGAGCACCAAAATGAACGTCCCCAACCCCAAGATCACCACAGGCGGATTGCCTGCATCGCGTAAGATCTACGTGAGCGGTGAACGGTTTCCCGATATCCGCGTGCCGATGCGGGAAATCTCCACACACCCCACCGCAGGCGAGGCACCGCTGCCGGTCTATGACAGCTCTGGTCCCTACACCGACCCGGCGGTGCTGACCGACATCCGCCAGGGCTTGCCTGGCTTACGTCGCCAGTGGATTCTGGACCGCGGCGATGTTGAGGAATACGATGGCCGTGACGTGCAGCCCGAGGACAACGGCTTTGCCAGCGGCGCGCGTCTGGTGCCGGAATTCCCGGTAAAGCCGCGCCCGCTGCGTGCCAAGGATGGCAAGGCGGTGACCCAGCTGGCCTATGCCCGCGCAGGTATCGTGACACCGGAAATGGAGTTTATCGCGATCCGCGAAAACCAGCTGCGCGAAGCTGTGGCGCCCGCGCGCGACGGCCACGACTGGGGGGCCAATATCCCCGATTACGTCACCCCGGAATTCGTCCGGGATGAGATCGCCGCAGGCCGCGCCATCATTCCGAACAATATCAACCACCCGGAAAGCGAGCCGATGATCATCGGCCGCAATTTCCTGGTCAAGATCAACGCCAATATGGGCACTTCGGCTGTCACCTCCTCGATGGAAGAGGAAGTCGACAAGCTGGTCTGGTCGATCCGCTGGGGCGCCGACACGGTGATGGATCTGTCTACCGGCCGCAACATCCACAACACCCGCGAATGGATCGTGCGCAATTCGCCGGTGCCGATCGGCACCGTGCCGCTGTATCAGGCGCTGGAAAAGGTGAACGGCATCGCCGAGGACCTGACCTGGGAAGTGTTCCGCGACACGCTGATCGAGCAGGCGGAACAGGGCGTCGACTATTTCACCATCCATGCCGGTGTGCGCCTGCACATGGTGCCGATGACGGTGAAGCGGGTGACGGGCATCGTCTCGCGCGGCGGCTCGATCATTGCGCAGTGGTGCTTGCACCACCACAAGGAAAGCTTCCTCTACACGCATTTCGACGAGATCTGCGACATCTGCCGCAAGTATGACGTGGCCTTCTCCCTTGGCGACGGTTTGCGCCCGGGTTCGATTGCCGACGCCAATGACGAGGCACAGTTTGCTGAGCTGGAGACTTTGGGCGAGCTGACCAAAATCGCTTGGGCCAAGGACTGCCAGGTAATGATCGAAGGGCCGGGCCATGTCGCCATGCACAAGATCAAGGAGAACATGGACAAGCAGCTGGAGTGCTGCCACGAGGCGCCGTTTTACACTCTGGGGCCGCTGACCACCGATATCGCGCCGGGCTATGACCACATCACCTCTGGCATCGGGGCTGCGATGATCGGCTGGTTCGGCTGCGCCATGCTGTGCTACGTGACTCCCAAGGAGCATCTGGGCCTGCCTGACCGAGACGACGTGAAGGTGGGTGTGATCACCTACAAGATCGCGGCCCATGCAGCGGATCTGGCCAAGGGCCTGCCGGGCGCACAGCGGCGCGACGATGCGATCTCGCGGGCGCGGTTTGAATTCCGCTGGGAAGACCAGTTCAACCTGGCGCTGGATCCGGAAACCGCCCGCGACTACCACGACCAGACCCTGCCGAAAGAGGCGCATAAGGTGGCGCATTTCTGCTCCATGTGCGGGCCGAAGTTCTGCTCGATGCGGATTTCCCACGACATCCGCGCCGAGGCACAGAAAGAAGGCATGGAGGCGATGGCCGCCAAGTTCCGGGAAGGCGGCGAGCTGTACATGCCTGCCAAAAAAGTGGAACCAGCCGAGTGATCACCATCGCCGGCGCAGGCCTTGCCGGTCTCGCCTGCGCCTTCGAGTTGGCGCAGCGCGGGGCGGCGGTCACCGTCTATGAGCGGGGCGAGATCCCCGGAGACAGCAGTGTCGCGCGTTTTGCCGGCGGCATGCTGGCGCCATGGTGCGAACGCGAAAGCGCCGAAGAGCAAGTGATCACCCTCGGCAGCCGCGCCTCGGACTGGTGGTCCAAGATCACCCCGGTCCACAGGCGCGGCACGCTGGTGGTGGCGCCTGCCCGCGACCGGGCGGAGCTGACCCGTTTCGCCCGCCGCACATCCGGTCACCGCTGTGTGGACACTGCGGAGATTTCGACAATGGAACCGGCCCTGGCGGGGCGGTTTGCGCAAGGGTTGTTCTTTGCAGAGGAGGCACATCTGGATCCGCGCCGCGCATTGCGCGACCTCAGTGCCAAGGTTCAGGCGATGGGGGCACAGATCCGCTATGGCACCCCTGCCCCTATCCGCGTCACGCTGGACTGCACCGGCATGACGGCGCCCCTGCCCGGCCTGCGTCCGGTGCGCGGCGAAATGGCGGTCCTGCACTGCCCGGATGTGGACATCAGCCGCACGTTGCGGCTGCTGCACCCCCGGATGCCGCTCTATCTTGTGCCACGCGGCGACGGGCATTTCATGATCGGCGCCACCATGATCGAGAGCAGCTCGGACCGCCCAGTGACCCTGCGCTCGCTCAGCGAGCTGCTGAATGCGGCCTTCACCCTGCACCCCGCCTTTGCCGAGGCCAGCGTAGCGGAAACCGGTGCAGGTCTGCGCCCCGCATTTGCCGACAACCTGCCGCGGCTGACCGAACAGGACGGCACGCTTTACCTGAATGGCCTCTACCGGCACGGCTTCCTGCTGGCGCCCGCGATGGCGCAACAAGCCGCTGCCCGATTGATACCGGAGACAACAGATGAAGATCATCGTGAACGCCAAACCGCATGACATCGCAGGCAACACCCTGGAAGCCGCACTGCAGGAGCTGGGGTTTACCAGCCCAGCCGTTGCAACCGCATTGAACGGCGCCTTTGTGGCGCGGGCCAATCGCGGCGATGCGCAGCTGGCCGAAGGCGACCGGCTGGAAGTGCTTGCTCCGATGCAGGGAGGCTGAAATGCAGATTTACGGAACAGACATCACATCCCGGCTGTTGCTGGGCACGGCGCAGTACCCCTCCCCCGCCATTCTGGCCGAGGCGGTGCGAGCAAGCCGCACAGAGATCATCACCGTCTCCTTGCGCCGGGAAACCTCCGACGGCTCCGGCACCGGCTTTTGGGAGCACCTGCGGCAGACCGGCTGCCGCATCCTGCCCAATACCGCCGGCTGCCATTCGGTGCAGGAAGCCGTAACCACCGCCCGTATGGCGCGGGAGCTGTTTGATACGCCTTGGATCAAGCTGGAAGTTATCGGCCATTGCGACACGTTGCAGCCGGATGTGTTCGGGCTGGTAGAAGCCGCGCGCATCCTGTCCGCGGACGGTTTTCAGGTCTTCCCTTACACCACCGATGATCTGGTGGTGGGGGAGAAACTGCTGGAGGCAGGCTGTGAAGTGCTGATGCCCTGGGGCGCGCCGATCGGCTCTGGCCAGGGGCTGCGCACCCCGGATGCGCTGCAGACGATGCGGGCGCATTTCCCAGAGGTGCCGCTGATTGTGGACGCGGGCATCGGGCGACCATCGGATGCGGCACAGGCGATGGAGCTGGGCATGGATGCGGTACTGCTGAACACTGCCGTGGCCAAGGCCGGGGATCCGGCTGGAATGGCCCGAGCGATGGCGATGGCAATTGCGGCCGGACGGGCGGGATACAAGGCCGACCCGATGGAACGCCGCGATATGGCTGTGCCCTCGACACCTGTCCTTGGAATGGCGGAGTTCGCATGATGGAAAGGTTCTATCTGATTGTGGGCCACGTGGGACGGCTGGAGCTGCTGGTGCCCCAAGGCGCCAAGCTGGTGCAGTTGCGGATCAAGGACGAAGCGGATGCAGAAATCCGCCGCCAGATTGCCAGGGCACGGGATTTCTGCGCGGTATATGGCGCACAGCTGGTGGTGAATGATCATTGGCAGGCAGCGCTGGATCTGAACTGCAATTTTGTCCACCTTGGCCAGGAAGACATGGACACCGCCGACTTTGCCGCGTTGCGCCGAAAAGGGGTGCGTTTTGGCCTATCGACCCATGACGAGGCAGAACTGGACCGCGCCTTGTCCCTTGCGCCGGAATATGTGGCGCTGGGTCCGGTTTACCCAACGCTTTTGAAGAAGATGAAATGGGAGCCGCAAGGGCTGGAGCGGGTCACGCGCTGGAAGCAGATGGCCGGGAAGACACCGCTTGTCGCGATCGGAGGCCTGACGCCGGAGCGGCTGCCAGACGTGTTTGCGGCAGGCGCAGACAGCGCCGCAGTGGTCACCGACATCCAGCTGGCTGACGACCCGGAAGCCCGCACCCGAGACTGGGCTGAGGCCTGCCGCGTCAAGGAAGCTTCATGAAACGCTATGCGCGCCAAATGATCCTGCCTGAGGTGGGGGCAAGCGGGCAAAACCGGCTGGCGCGCGCCCATGTGCTGGTGGTAGGGGCTGGCGGCCTTGGCTGCCCGGTTTTGCAATACCTGGGCGGTGCCGGAGTGGGCCGGATCACCGTGGTGGACGGCGACACGGTGGAGGAGAGCAACCTGCACCGGCAGGTTCTCTATTCCATGGCAGACCTCGGCCTGCCCAAAGCAAAAGCAGCCCGGCAGCATTTGCGCGCCGCCAATCCTGACCTGCAAATCACAGCACTGGTTCAGCGTCTCGATGCCGCCAATGCAGTGCAAATGGTGGCTGACGCCGATCTGGTGGTGGATGCGGCGGACAGTTTTGCGGTGTCTTATATCCTGTCGGATGAATGTCTCAGGCAGGGTAAGACGCTGATTTCGGCCTCCGCCCTGGGGCAGTCGGGCTATGCTGGTGGGTTCTGCGGGGGAGCGCCTTCCTTGCGCGCGGTGTTCCCGGATCTGCCTACGCGCACCGCGACCTGTGCGACCGCCGGAGTGATGGGTCCTGCCGTTGGCATGATCGGCGCCCTTCAGGCCCAGCTAGCCCTAAAGGCACTGCTGGGTCATGAGCCATCGCCGCAAGGGCAGCTGTTTGTGTTCCGGCTCGCAGAGCTGCAGGCAAGCACGTTCCGGTTCGACGGAGCTGAGGAACCAGAGGACACCCTGCCCTTCATTGCCGCCTCTCAGATTTTGGCACAGGATACTGTGATCGATCTGCGTGCTGCAGCCGAAGCACCGCAGCTGCCAGCGCCGCAGGCCAAGCGGATTGCCCGCCAAGACCTGCCCGGCACCGGACTGCCGCGCCAGGGGCGGATTGTATTGTGCTGCCACAGCGGCCTGCGGGCCTGGGGCGCGGCGCAGGATCTGCGGCAGGCAGGGTACGGCAATGTGGCTTTGCTTGCGGCAGGTGACAGCGTATGACGGCCATTCTGGCCATCGGCGGCACCGACAGCAGCGGCGGTGCGGGCCTTACGCGGGATGCCGCGATGGCGGCCGAGCTGGCTATCCATCTGCGCCCAGTGGTGACAGCCGTCACCGTCCAGACCGACGAAACTGTTCTGCGCATTCACCCCTGCCCAGCGCAGACTGTGGCGGCACAGGCCCATGCTGCTCTTTCAATATTCCCGGCGCCCGGGGCCGCGAAGATCGGCATGCTGGGCTCCGCTGCAACGGCAAAGGCCGTAAACACGGCTTTGCCTGCCGGGCTGCCAATTGTTCTGGACCCGGTACTAAAGGCCACATCCGGCGGCACATTGATGGAGGCCGGCGGGTTTGGTCCCCTGTTGCGCCGCGCCGCGCTGGTCACGCCCAACCTGGCAGAACTGGCGGTTCTGGCAGGCACGGGAGAAACTGCCGAAACCCAGGCAGCAGCACTGCTGGCGCAGGGTCTGCAGGCCGTTCTGGTCAAAGGCGGCCACGGCACCGGCGACGACAGCATTGACCTGCTGTTCGAGGCGAAAGGCACGGTCACGCCGTTTGCGGCATCGCGGCTGGCCGTCTCCAAACGCGGCACGGGATGCAGTCTTGCCACCGCCATAGCCTGCCATTTGGCCAAAGGCGCCCCCCTGCCGGACGCCTGCCGCAGCGCCAAGCGGGACGTGCACCGCTGGCTGCGCTGCTGAGTGAAACCGCAGGCCTGCTGCATGACCAAGATCACTGTCCTGCCCGCTGACCAAACCGCGCGCACGGAAACGAAGCGGCCAGGAGGTGCAAAACGGGCGGTTCAGGTCTAAACCTGCTTCAGCGCATCCAGAAGCCTTCGGACTTGATCCGGTTGCGGATCGCCTGTTCGCGGCGCGGCAGGTTTTCGCGGTCAAACAACGCCCGCACCTTTTCGCCACGCCCCTGAAAGATCATGCGCTTGGCCGGTTCATAGCCCTTCAGCACTTTTTTGATCCGGTTCGGCGCGGCAACCTCGTGCAGCACTTCCACCACACGATCGCTTTCACGCGCATAAAGCAGCGGGAACAGCCGATAATGGCAGCTGGTGGCACCGTCCAGATATCCAGCGGGCAAGGCATCGCGGCCGCCGCCAAAGGAATGGATCACCAAGGGCAGCACGATCTGGTCCAGCCAAGGGTCGAGGCTCTGCCCAGCCAGCTCCTGCGGCGGATCGTTTCTGACCGACTGGGCATAATCCAGAAACCGAGAGCCAAAGGCCCGCGGACAGGCGCCGTAGAAAAAACCTGCGTTGAAATACAGGTAACGTTTCCAGAACTCATCCGGCTGACTGAGATCAAGGCTGGACGGAAAATCCAGACCGAAGCGGTCATAGAGCGCCTTCCAGATCCTCGCGTACCCCGGCCCATAGAGTGTCGGCTTGGGCCAGGTGCCCTCAACCCGCAGCGACGCTGAGGGACGAGAAAAATCAAACGGCACGTCAGACAGTTCGCCGGTGATCAACGTATCTGAATCAAAGAACACAAAGGGTTCGCCCTCCGGCAGGGCCTGCAGCGCCTCGATCTTGTTGCCATAGGGGTATGCCGCGCCAAAGGCGTTGCTTTCAAATGGCAGGATCTCCGCGCCCAGATCCGCCAGTGCCTGCAAGACGTCCCGGTTGCCGATACTGGGGTCCTTGTCCCACAGCGGTCCAGGCTGTGGCACCGCAACAAACAGCCGTCCGGCAAAGCCCGGAGAGCAATGCCGCAAGGAGGCTGCAAACAACAGCGCCTCATACTGCAGCCGGCCGGCCTGGCCGACAATCATCACGTTGAATGGGGCATTTGCCATTGTTTTCCCCGTTTTCCGTCTCTGCCGCGCGGTTAAGACTGCCATTAAGGCCGCAAAGAGAACTGCCTGCTAAGGTAGGTATAAGCCGACAGGATAGCGCGCAACCGGCCATTGGAAAATCTGGGCGCCTTGTGACGCAAAAGGCGCCATGAGTGGAGAAAGACGATGTTTGATGTGATCCTGGCGATTCTTGCCGCCTCCGTGCCGCCCGGAGACGGCACAGACGGTCTGGCAGTGCAGGCGCCCACGAAGCAGCCCACGCAAACCGCGCTGACGGCAGAACCGCAGGAGGCCACCGGCCGATTCACCACTGCGCTGGAGGTCAAACCGATCCTGGCGGCGACCCAGGCCAATTGGATTCATGTGCGCGAATTCGACGGTCAGGACCTGCTCTATGTGACTCATCTGTGGTCCTGGCGCTGCGGGTTGGCCCAGATCAAGCTGAGCGTAAACGGTGCTGCGCCTGAAGTCTGGCCGCTGCCGGACTGCCATCTGGAGGAGGGTTTTCCCAACATGATCCAGGAGGAGGACGGCCTACCCTACCGCGGCTATCCGCTGGACTCCATCCAGCAGGTCTCTGTCGAAGTGACTTATGATGACCTGACAGTCGAACAGCTGACAGTCGGCCGCAACGGCCAGCCGCTGCAATAGGCAAGAGCTTCACTGCCCCTTTTTTACAGTCAATCAGGCGCGGCAGACTGCGTGCGGCCCAAGGTATTCCACCGGGTCGCACGCAGTCGCCCTCCGCTGCGTGCGCTCTCCACCGCCCCATTCCTTGGTGCTTTCCGGAATGTTCCGCCCTTCTTCACACACGTGCTCCTAAGCGGTTTTGGGGGCGGACGCCCCTGTTCATTCACATGCCCGCAACAGCCATTCCGCGAGGTTCATTGCAGCAAGTTTGCAGAACTGGCATTTTGTCGAAAAAGACCCCTTGCGACCCACCTGCGAAGGATGCTAATCGCAGTTTCACAGCTCGGCGCCCCTATAGCTCAGCTGGTAGAGCAACTGATTTGTAATCAGTAGGTCCGCGGTTCGAGTCCGTGTGGGGGCACCAATTTGTTTAGAAATACCCATATAGATCAGCGCCTTAGGCTGGCGACAATTTTTCTGAACCCACTAAACGCCCCATCTTTGATTTTCGATACCTTGGCATTCCGCGATGGTCCGGGATGGTCCTGCCGCCAGTTGCTGGGTGCGGAATCATGGCCCCATGAAAGAGAAAGCTCCGCGCTGGGCGGGGGCGTTGTTGCACAAAGGCCGTAGAGGATTCACTTTGCGAATCCCGTAGGTTAGATCGGCGGCATGCCGAAGCCTGCCTCTTCCCGCTATCGAACAACGAACTGGTCCAACTATAACGCATCACTTC
>NZ_JBNAFX010000002.1:0-229494 GCF_049800895.1 Leisingera sp. S232
CCGGCGGCCAGCCAGATCTTCGTGCTTGCCGGAACCGGGATCACGAAGCCAGCTTCCGGATCAGTGCGGCGAGCGCAACGGGATCAAAGCCGCCCTGAACCTTCAGGCGGTGGCCGTTGGCAAGCTCCACCTCTATCTGCGCCTCGGCATCCGGCGGGGCTGAAGCAGGCTCAGCATCCAGAACTTCGACCGGCAGGAACCGGGTGACGGGTTCTTCTTCAGTCTCGGCCGCGAACCGTGGTTCCTTCAGCCAGTTGAAGACCTGGTTCGCGTTCACATCGTAGCGCCGTGCAACCTGCGCAACCGATACACCAGTCCCCCGCGTCTGCGCGCAAACCATACGCTTCTCGTCTTCAGACCAAGTCCGCCGCCTGCGCCGCTTCGACATGTTCCACTCCGATAATGTCCATTTGTTCGTTAATGGACATTATCCATCACTAACGACGGTCGTCAGTGCGGGCAGCCCTGACGGTTACAGCACCGCTTACCCTTGAGCACTTTCAGTCGTTTGACTTCAGACACTCCCATGCTGCCACATATCAAGCGCCGCTTGTGGAACGCGTCATCGCTTAGGCCCTGCTCCCGGCAGCACTCCTTGGTCCCTTTGCCAGCTTGGCGCTCCTGTGGGATGCCCAATGATCTGCACTGCGCTGAACTGGCTTAGCGGACCACAAATTCTGCATGCAGGGCTCCGGCCGCCTTCAAGCTCTTGAGAATGTCAATCATGTCCCGCGGCGACACCCCCAAGGCGTTCAACCCTGCGACGACTTCGGAAAGCGACGTGGTTTCTGGGACTTCCGCTAGTTGAATGCCTTCCTCTTCCTCTATGGCAGCACCTGTGCGGGGCACGACTACGGATTCTCCGTCAGAGAACGGGTTGGGCTGAACAACCAGCGGCATTTCCTCGATCCGCAAAGTCAAATTGCCCTGAGCAACAGCTACGCGGGAGATCCGCACATCACTGCCCATGACAATCGTGCCGGACCGCTGATCCACAACAACACGTGCCTTTCTCTGAGGCTCGACAAGGATGTTTTCAATCCGCCCCACCGCATGGGCAGTCGAGCGAGTATTGGTACGGCGGATGTCTACTTCAACCGTGCCGGAATCACGCATCAGCGCTACGTTGCCGCCGAATTCGTCGTTGATCGCACGCTCGATCCGCCCAGCAGTTGTGAAGTCAGGTTCCCGCAGCGCCAACCGCATCGAGTTGAGTGACGAAAGGTCAAAATCAATTTCCCGCTCAACCCGCGCACCGGAAGGAATCACCCCAGCTGTTGGCACCCCTTGGGTAACGACCGCGGCTTCGCCTTCGGCTACCGCACCGCCGGCTAAGATTGTACCCTGAGACACTGCATAGATCTGTCCGTCTGCTGCATTCAGTGGGGTCATGATCAGCGTGCCTCCTAAAAGGCTTTTGGAATCGCCGATCGCAGACACGGTCACATCAATCGTGCTGCCAACCCGGGCGAACGGCGGCAATGTCGCAGTCACAAAGACCGCTGCGACATTCTTCGGCCGGAACTGCTCTCCCGTCACGTTGACGCCGAGACGCTCCAAGATGTTGGTCATGATTTCTTCGGTAAAGGGCGAGTTTCGCAACCCGTCACCGGTACCATCAAGACCGACAACCAGACCATATCCGACAAGGTCATTGCCGCGAACCCCGTCAAATTCTACCAAATCCTTCAGGCGGATGGTATTTGCCTGCACAATTGCAGGCGTCAAAGACAGGCATACGATGAGGAAACGAAGAATTCTGATCATTAGATGTACTGCAGCAAGGAAAGCTGCGAACTCCGCGAGGTGATTGTATAGATGCCTTCAAGCTGTGTCTGTGCTTCCTGAAGCCGGGTGTAAGTCTCATAAGGATCGGCGGAAACCAGGTTGTTCTTGACGATGCTCAGGCTGGTTTTCGAAGCTTCGTTGCGGGTGCTGATTGCATCCAGGCGCCCTTCGATAAAGCCGACATCGGCCTGCACTTTGATCAAACGGTCTTCACTGACGGACAGCTCGTTGCTGGCCTCTGCAACCAATTCGATCTTTACATCTTCAGCCAGACCCAAGCTGGGTTCATCAGCCAGCGCCGTAATGACATAGCTTTGCAGCGTGTGTTTGAGACTGGGGTCATCGGCTTGAATACCCAAAGAGACTTGTTCGCCCTCACCCACTGTCACCGGCTGCAAGGCTGTGGCCGAGCCCTGGTACATCACCGTGTCAAAGCCTGTCGGATCATCGAACCAGTCTTTCACCGCCTGGACGATGTCGCCACTTGTTGTCAGTCCAGACACTTCGGTGAGGATCGCGGTCATGAGTGTACCGGAATCATTTAGCGGTTTTGTGTCCGTAGCGGTGCCAGCAAAAATCGTCCTCCCGCCTACCGAAGTGTTCAACAAATTGATGGCGCTCGCCATTCTTTGTTTGGCTTGGCTGCCAAACTGTTCAGCATTGTCTTCGTCGATTGCTGGCGACAATTTTAGAATATCATTGCGCAATGCCTGCACCTGGTCCTGAACCTTTTCAAGACTGCCCTGCATTGTGGTTGCGAACAGCTGCACTTCGCTGTTGGTCACCATGTAACTGTCAAGCCGGTTCAAATTGCTTTCCAGATCAGCCAGGTAGGTAAAGTCTCCGCCCAACCTATCAGTCAGGTTGGAGGATTTTCCTGTAGCAAATTCTTCGGACAGTGTGGTGACGTTCTCCTTCAAGTCTGCATTGCGGCTGCGGAGAAAGAGGTGCTGCGCCATATCACCATAAGAATTAACAATCATACGTCAGATCCCCAAAAGTGTTTCCATAAGCTCATCGACAACGGAGATAACCCGAGCGTTGGCGGCATAGTATTTCTCCACCAGCATCAGGTTCTGAAGTTCGGCGTCGGTATCCACTCCAAGCGCCAGTTCAGCCTGGCTCAGTTCATTGAAACTGGTGGCCGCAAAGGCAGAGCCGCGTGCAGCAGTTTCGTTGTCTTGGGCAAAGCGTGACAGCAAATTTGCACTTAGAGTGCTTGCCGTAAGGTCCGAAGTGCCAAGACCAACGGACGTCACTGTACGCGTCGTATTCAGTGCATCCGAGTAGGCCTGCAGCAAGCTTGAGTCGCCTGGATCACCCGGCGCAGCGACATAAAGACCGTCGCGGAACCGCCACGTTTCCGCGCTGCCGGTTAAGGACACAAGACTGTTCAGTTCAATCCGGTTGGAGATACCGACCGTGTTGGCAGCATCAAAAAAGCCACCGTCGTCGGTAAATATGCCGGCATCGGTCACACCGATCGAGGCATCCAGCGCGGGGTCCTGAAACCGTTCGATAAGATCGCGGGCCATTGCGTCCAGATCTTCCTGAGCTTCCACAGCAGTAACGTCGCGGATCTCAAACTGCGCAGTCAGCGCGCCGCCGCGCAAGGGGCCATCCGGTCCCGTGTCAATCACCCTGCCGTCGACCTCCAAGCCGGAAATCATGCCGTTTCCAAGCGTCATATGCGGCATGATATCCCGTGACGGGCTGAAGCTCAGCTCGGCGGCCTTACCGTCAAGCAGCATCACGCCGCCAACAGAATACAATGTCACTTGCCCATTGTCGCGCCGGACTACATTGACCGGAATGATTTCGTTCACTTGGTCAATCAGCTGGTCCCGCTGATCCTGCATCGAGACAGCATCCATGCCGCCAGCTTCAACCACCATGATGCGTGCATTCAGCTTCTCAATTTCTTTCAAAGCCTGGTTCACGGTGTCAACATGGCTGTTGATCGCGCTGTCAGCGCTTACCCTCAGGTCGCGCAGCCCTTCCGCTGTACGTGAAATCGTGTCCGCCAATGTTTCCGCTCTGACCGATAAGTCATTCAGCCGAGGCTGTGAATCCGGCCGCGAAACAACTTCGATCAGTGAAGATTCAAACTCCGAAAGCTGCGATGCCAGGGACATATCATCATCCACGGTACCAACTAAATCCGACATCCGGTTAAAGAAGTCAGCTTTAACCTTGGCTGCACCAAATTCAGCTTCGGCAACCCTGCGATTGGAAATCACCACCGGATCGTTCAGGCGCTGGACACTCCCGACCCGGACGCCAGGAACACCGGCACCCGGACTGTTCAGATCCAGAACCCTGCGCGAATAGCCTGGTGTCAGGGCGTTAGCGAGGTTTTCGGAAACGATTTGCGAAGACCGGCTAGCCGCGGTCAGACCGCTCATCGCACTGTTGAGGGCGGAATAGAGGGACATTTTCAGCCTGCTTTCATGAAGCCAAGGTCAGGGAGTCATCAAGCGCTTTAGCGCTTGATGTTGGTGGTTTCCTGCAACATTTCGTCAACCGTCTGGATGACTTTGGCATTGGAAGAATAGGCTCTCTGTGTCTGGATCATATCCGTCAACTCGGTGGCCACATCCACGGCAGATTCTTCCTGTGCATACCCCAGAATCTCCCCTGTTGGCCCGTCTCCGGCATCCCACAAGTAGACGTCACCGGACTCATCCGTTGGCAGATATGTCTGTGAATCCAAAGCCCGCATGCCGTTCACATTGGACACATCCGCAAGCGGCACCCTGTAAATCACACGCTGATCGCCTGAGTCATATTCTGCAATGACTTCACCGGTTTCATTCACCTCAACAGACACAAACGATCCCACAGCATTGCCGTCCTTGACCGTAGTGCCCGGAACAAAGTCATCGCCAAGCTGGCTCATGCCGGATTGCTCGCCTATGACGCCGACGTTGATTTCGATCGGTCCGCCAGCCACATTGATAGTCACCGAACCCGCGGTAGGATCATAGGCGCCACCGGTGGTTGTCGCCACGCTTTGCAGGGTGCCTGCGGTGGAAGCCGCGTCATCAAAAGTCAGAGTGTAGTCACCAATAACCGTAGTTCCGGTGGCGGAATCTACAATCTCCATCTGCCACTCATTCGTGCCGGAGGTTGCAGGCAAAACTGCAACGGTAGGCGTGTAGGTAATGGTCAACTGTTCAGACCGGCCCATGTTGTCGTAATACTGGACAACCTGCTCAACCGGTGTGCCAGTTGCCCCAACATCCGTCGCAGATGCCGGAAGGTTTGCCGTCAGGCTGATATCAGTCGTCGGGGCTGCCGACAAACGATTCAAATCGATCCGGATCGGCTCAAGTGAACTACTGGTATCGCGTGCGACATCCGGGAAAGTGCCATCAGCATTTGCCGGCCAGCCCATCAGGACCAGACCGGATTCCGTGGACAAATACCCGTTTGAATCTGTGCGGAACGACCCCGTCGTCGTCAGCATCATCGAAGGGCTACCGCCTGCTTCGACTTCAGTCCGGGAAGCAACCGGAAGCATACCGCGGCCGCGCACAGCGAGGTCAGTAGCATTGTTGGTTGAAACCAGCGGGCCACGTTCATCAATCAAGCGGACATTTGTGGCGCGCACACCACCCGCCGAATAGGTACCGCCGGAGCCGGACAATACCATGGAATGGAAATCCGTCTGTACCCGCTTATACCCGCGGGTTGAGGAATTAGCGATATTGTCGGAAATGGAAGCCAACCGGCTAGCGTTGGCGCTCAATCCTGAAACGCCCGCGTTCAGCGACGAAGAAATGGTCATAGCACGCCTTTCTGCTGCATCTAATCATTCTGGATGCAACAGCTAGCGCAGGAGCGATTAACGGGCGGCTAACAGATAAAATATGACTTATCTGCCAGACGCCGGATTGCTTGTTTTCAGCATGTTACTCGCGCAAAAAGATGATTTCGATCCGGTCATTGCGGGCTGCCATCGGATTTCCGGCGACCAGCTTGCGGTCTGCATGGCCAGTTACCCGGTCGACACGGGCCGCCGCCAAGCCCCCCGATTCGAGCAGCTGCCGAGTTTCATCGGCACGGTCATGGGAGAGTTCCCAAACCGGGTTCTTTGCAAGCACCACGGGATGCGACCTGATATGGCCACCGACAGCAATGTTATTGGTGACGCCTTGGGACACGCGCGCAATCATTCTGACCAGATCCCGGAACAAAGCTGTCGGTTCTGCCAGCCCTTCTTCGAACAAAGGTGCATCATCGCTTGCAAACAGCTCAATGATCAGGCCTTCGTCCGTGACACGGGTCACGATGTGGCGCGCCATCACGGTAGAGACCATGCTCTCCCCTCCGCGCCCCGACAGTTCTTCCTCGATGGCGCGGAATTTGTCGTCTTCCTGCTCGCGTTTTTCGTCGGATTCCACACCGGTATCACCCTGCGCCTTTTGTGCGTCTGCCGGATTTACATCCGTTGCACCGGTGCCGGATTGTGGCTGGATGTCTTCAGTAAACATACTGTCTCCCTGAAACGCACCATTGCCGCCACCGGAAACCCGGCTCAACGGAATCGACGGCGAGAAATAATCCGCCAGCCCTTTACGTTGCTTTTCCGTCGTCGCGTTCAGAAGCCACATCAGCATAAAGAAGGCCATCATCGCGGTCACGAAGTCAGCATAAGCCACCTTCCATGCACCACCGTGATGGCCATCGCCACCACCTGATTTTTTCTTCTTGATGATAATGGGCGCCACATTGCTTTGTGCGCTCATATCCACCACCATAATTTTCACCCACCTCTGGAATAGCAGGTGGCGCGTTAAACTAAGTTTAACAGTTAAACTTGCCGGCAGTTCCCGTGAGCTGCCGCAAGACCGGCCTACGGCTGAAAACCATGCATGTCCGACCCTCCCCTGCCTCAGCTGCAGGGAAATCAGCGCAGGTTGTTCAAGAGCAACCTGTCGCTGCTGTGTCCCAGTTAAAATTGGGCCAACAAAACAGATGGGCCACTAAAAGGAGAACATCATGCTAACCCGCAGAGCCGCACTGATGGGGGCAGCCGGCGTAGCAGCGCTGCCAGTACTTGCCAAAGCCGCCAAAGCTGAGAGCACAACGGTTCACGAAACCGCCGCGCCGGTGGATCTGTCCAGCCTGCAGCGCATCAAACGCGATCTGGTCGCCCCGCCCTTTGTACATGCGCACGAACAGGTAGCGCCGGGTGCCCCCAAGATCATCGAATTCGAAATGAAAATCGTCGAAAAGGAAATCGAAGTCGACCAGGACGCCTATCTGCAGGGCATGACATTTGACGGCTCCATACCTGGCCCAATGATGGTGGTCCATGAGGGCGACTATGTCGAGCTGACACTGATAAACCCCCCGGAAAACATGCTGCAGCACAACATCGACTTCCATGCTGCAACCGGCGCCTTGGGGGGCGGCGCCCTGACCTTGGTGAACCCCGGTGAAAAAACCGTGCTTCGTTTCAAGGCCACCCGCCCCGGCACCTTCGTTTATCACTGTGCACCGGGGGGGCCCATGATCCCCTGGCACGTGGCCTCAGGTATGGCTGGCACCATCATGGTTCTGCCGCGCGATGGGCTTAAGGATCACAACGGCGAACAGGTTCTTTATGACCGTGTCTACTATATCGGTGAAAATGAGTTCTACATTCCGAAAGACGAAAACGGAGACTATATCCGTTATGAGGACGTCGGCGAAAGCTATCCTGATACGCTGGAAATCATGAATGGCCTGATCCCCACCCATGTCGTGTTTAACGGCGCGGTCGGCGCGCTGACCGGCGAAAACGCCCTGACAGCAAAACAGGGCGAGAAAGTGCTGTTTGTGCACAGTCAGGCCAACCGCGACAGTCGTCCGCATCTGATTGGAGGCCATGGTGACCTGGTCTGGGAAGCCGGAAAGTTCAACAATGTACCTGACCGCGATCTGGAAACCTGGTTCATCCGGGGCGGCTCTGCCGGAGCCGCACTGTACGAATTCCTGCAGCCAGGTGTTTATGCGTATGTGAACCACAACCTGATCGAAGCCGTGAACCTTGGCGCAACCGCGCATGTGGTGGTCGAAGGCGAATGGAACAACGACCTGATGGAACAAGTCGTCGCCCCGACCGAGTACTCCGGATCCTGACTTGCGGCCGGAGGCCAAGCTGAACTGGGCGGCTGCAGGATACGCGGCCGTCCCCTTTTTGCAGTGAAGGGGTGCTGACATGAAAACGGAGCTGATTGTCGCCGGTCTGGTCGCCATCCTTGGCATCCCTGGCCTCTGGCTCTCAACTGTCAGGGACCCGGCGCCACTGGCCGAAACTGTTTTCATCGCCGCAGACACCATCGCCTACCGTCCGATTGGAAACTTCCACCAAAACGGCAAAAGCGCGGTGCCACCGGAACAGCAACGCGATGTAGCCGCCTTTGAGATTATGAAACACCAGGTCTCCGGTGCAGAATACGCTGCCTGCGTCACAGCAGGAGCCTGCAAAAAGGCAAGCCGTACCCCGGCTGAAGACAGCCAAGCACAAACCCATGTCAGCTGGCATGATGCAACTGCCTATGCTCAGTGGTACTCCAAAGTAACAAAAGCCAGTTGGCGGCTGCCGGACGAGGCAGAATGGCAGCTGGCTGCAGCGGAAGTCTTTGGCGACGAGGCCGTGGAAACGGAAAATGGCGACCCCGCACA
This sequence comes from Leisingera sp. S232, assembly GCF_049800895.1. Classification (NCBI taxonomy): domain Bacteria; kingdom Pseudomonadati; phylum Pseudomonadota; class Alphaproteobacteria; order Rhodobacterales; family Roseobacteraceae; genus Leisingera; species Leisingera sp. S232. The sequence continues at coordinate 8,464 of NZ_JBNAFX010000002.1, forward strand.
ACGCTGGCTGCAACAATACGCCCGTGGTGTTACGTTGCGCGGCCTGCCGGGGCCCACGCAAGCCCCCAGAAGCGACCCCGGCACGAACAGCAACGGGCTGACCGGCCTTGGCGGCAATATCTGGGAATGGACCAGCGGCTGCATGCAGAGCGGAGAGGTCAAAGAGACCGGCGACCTGATACTTGGCGACCCATATTGCAGCGCCCGAATTGCTGGCGGTCGCCATCGGGCAGTGGTTATTGACTTCATCCGCGACGCCAGCGTTGGTGGCTGCGCCGCTGGACTGCCGCCCGACTATCTGGGCTTCCGATTGGTGAAGGGCAGCTGACATTTCCGCCTGCCAAGCATTGCCTTGCCTAAGCCCTGGCTCGAAAAATTACAAACGGTGGATCGCTTGGGCTTTGTTGATGTGACCGCCCCGATGGCATTGAAGTGCCAAGGTGCGTTGGCAACGATCCACCAAGGTGAGCAGTCACATCATCAAGGCTATGGTCTGGTAAAAACTAGGGGAGCAGAGCATTGTGGTCTGTATTACCCATCACAAAATTGCCACTCCGCTCACCGCCCAAACCCATGACCAATCTTTCGGCAGGATACCCGGTGCCAACTGGAGAAACGCTAGAGCGCGGGCCCGCCAAGTTCCGCCACAGCATTTTCTGGGGCAGGGTGCGGATCCGGGCTTGTGGTGTCGCGGTGCAGGCGCGAACACAGGAAAATCAAGAGTGCCAGAATTGCTGCAATGGCAAGGTACACACCTGTGAACGAACCGGTCACCGATTTCCCCCAACCCGCCAGAAAGTTCCCCAGCATACTGCCCAGCCCGAGAAAGATGTTGCAGCCTGAGAATATCCCCACTCTGAGATTTTCCTTATAGGTCTTTGTCACATATGCGGGTACCAGCCCGAAGACGCCGTTGAAGGCGATACCGAACAGGAATGCGGCACAATGGACAAAGGCCAGGCCAGTCCCAAACAGCAGGCACAAGGCAGCTGTGAGGATCAGGATATACATCAGTGCCAGGGTTGCTCTGACCCCAATATGGTCGCCAATTGCGCCAACAGTGACGCCGCCAATCATACCCAGCAGCCCGATCAGCATCCAGGCCTGGCCTGCCACCTCAACTGAAAGACCCAACTCCGACTGCAAGAACAATGAGAAGTAGTTGAGAAACGGGATGCTCGAACAGCCAGACAGGAACATGATCGCCCAGACCAGCATCGGCCTCGCAGCAAGAACTTCTTTCAGAGAACCGCTCTGCACCAGCTGATCAGCGGTATCCGGGGCAGGGCTTGACGGCTGGCGTCGCAGCAGTCCGCTCCAAGCCATCAGTATCAGGCAGGCAATAGAGATCAAAAATGTCAGCGCAGCCGTGATTTCCCACAGGTCTCTCCAATGATGGCGGGTCAGAAAATAGGGAACCAGGAGTCCGTTCAGGAAGACGCCATAGTTGGTGCCGCTAGCAATCAAACCCAGCGCCTTGGCCCGATGGGCAAAGGGAATGGTTCTGCTAATCACGCTGACCATTGGCGTCCACGCGGAAGCGGTGCAGGCGCCCAGAACCACAAATATCATTGCGATGACTGCCAGGCTGTCGGCAAATGACAGCGCAAACAGTCCCGCCGCACAGAGAAACGCGGAAACGACAATGACAACTGCTGCACTCAAACGGGGAGCAAGCACGCCGCTCAGAAGAGCGGCGGCAAGGAACCCGATCTGCGAGACTGCGGTTATGGTTCCAACCGCGGTATAGTCAAAGCCGATTTCCGCCTTCATTTCGGCAACAACTGCGGGTAGCAGATACAGTCCGAAACCATAGGTGGCGCCGATCACGCAAGTGAACACGATCACGATCAGGACGGCCAAGACCCGGCCTGGGCCATGGTCTTCGGTTTTCTCAGCAGCCAGTGTCATTCTTTTGCGAACCTCAGGCGTGGGTCAGGCGGAACACCATGCGCGATGATCCAGCCTCGTAAGGGGTGAATTTGTAGTCGCGGTATACCGCAATGGCCCGTAGCCCTGCGGTGGCCGCCATCTGCTCAAACTCATCAAACGCGTATAGGGAAAGCGTGATCTTGGAGTTCCAGTTCCTGCTCAACCCGCCATTGTTCCAGCGTTCATAGTGGTAGTGGATATTGGCGGCGGCTTCGTCCACTGTCTGCACCCGCGCGCGCTTCAGCTTGCTGCCATCAGGCAGGCCCCGCGTCCATTCCGCTATCATCTCGCCCATCGGCAGCTCAGGATCAAAGTAATCCGGATGCACCGCCGGGTCTTCTGACGGATCCTTGGCAAACAGGCTGAGATCAATGATCAAAGTGCCGCCAGGGCTGAGGTGCGCCTTCATCGAGTGCAGCGCCTCGATCGCGCCCTCCTTATCCGGTATCAGCTGGAAAGCCTCCCGGGGCGAGAAAATGAGGTCGAACTGTCTGTTCAATCCGATACGGCGCATGTCAGCAACGCAAGCTTCGATATTGATGATGCCGTGTTCGGCCGCGCGACCACGCAGTCTTTCAACCATGCAGGGCTCAATATCGGCGGCCGTGTACGGCTTGCCTTCACCAGCCAGCACCAACGCATTCCGCCCGGTGCCGCAGGGTATTTCCAGCACGCTTTCCGCGCCCTCCGCGATCAGCGCTCTGTAAAAATCATGGTCCACCGCTTCGTCGTATTCGACCTCGTAATATATTGCCCGGTCGGAGTAATCGACGGAAAGAGTATCTGCTGTAATCATCTGTTTCAGTTCCGGTATTGATAGGTCTGTCAGCGGTTCTCGAGCGTGATATGCCTGAGAACTTCGGGGTGGACGCATTGATGGTTCCGCACGACACAGCCGGCGCGTGCTACCGGATCTTCCTCTCCGCCATAGATACCTTGGGCAAAGGCAAGCAAATTTCGCCACACATTATAGCTGGTGGCATGGGCAGCGGTGCGCGGCACCGATGCAGGCATCGCGTCAATCTTGCAATGCAGGACGCCATGCCGCTTATAGAATGGAGCTTCATAAGTCGTGAGCTTGTCAAAGCTCGGCATATAGCCCGACCCGTAACCGCAAGTCACATCGACAATGACCGAGCCCGGCTTCATTTCCTTGACAAGTTCCTCGGTCAGCATCGGCGGCGTGTCGTGGGTGGAAATCAGGATCGCGCCAACCACCACGTCGGCCGTCAGAACCTCGGCCCTGAGCGCCTCAGGGGTGTTGATCCGGCAATTGACATTGCCGGGCACACTGGCCTGAAACTGCCGGAGCCCTTCCCACCGGGTGCCGAACACCGTCACGTCAGCGCCCATGGCTGCTGCAAGCCGGGCCGCCGCCCCGCCGGCATTGCCGTAGCCGATCACCACAACCTTTGGTTTGGGCGCTCCCGGCGCACCACTCAGCAGTACGCCGCTACCGCCCATGTGGCTCTGCAGATGGTAGGCCGCAAGCTGGATGGCCAGTTTGCCGGAAATTTCATTGTCCGAGACAGGTACTGGAAAGGCGCCGTCCTGGGTCTGGAAGAACTCAAGAGCATAGGCCGCCATGCCGCTGGCCCTCATGGCTTCGGTCATGTCCAGGTTGCCTTCGGCATGCATGAAGCAGGCAAGGTGCATCCCTGGGCGGAAAAACCGGTACTCATCCGGACCTGGGGCTTTGTACTTCAGCACGACATCGGAGGAATGCCAGGCATCTTTGGTGCTCACGATTTCCGCACCAATATCCCGGTAAGCGTCATCCGGGTAGCCAGACAGCTGCCCAGCCCCGGTTTCGACAAAGATCTGATAACCGGCCTCTGTAAATTCGCATGCTTCCTTTGGCAGGAGAATGACACGCTTTTCGCCATTGCGGGTTTCTTTTAGAATCGAAACAGACTTACCCAGCATTTTTAAACGTTCCCCTGCGGTGTTCGGTGACTTCAACAGCTGCAGGGGTGAAGTCCTCCTTTAGGCTCTCGATGGCCAAATAGGGATCGACGTGGTTCCCACAGACGAAGATGTCCAGCGCGGCATAGCCGAGCTCCGGCCAGGAATGGATGGAGATGTGAGATTCGGACAACAGCACCACCCCGGTTACCCCCATGCCTTCTCCAAAATCATGGGTGTTCGACCCCAGTACCGTTGCACCGGTTTTTTTTGCGGCCAAAACCATTGCTTCCCGGACGGTTTCGGGGTCGGAAATGTTGTCTGCCCCCCAGAATTCGGCAATCAGATGTCGGCCCAAATAGCTAGGGGTCGTATGCGGCTCAAACTTGTTCAGTGCGTAATTCACGTAACTCAACCTCCCGTTAAGCGGGTAGTATGTGCAATAAAATCTCCTCTTATGTGGCATTTCCGACAGCAAAACACCCCTGCAGCGACAGGGGCGCGTATTCTGCAACCTAAAAGAGGTTTCGCCGTGCAAGTCAGGGCAAGAGAGCCGTCTTGTGAATTCGGTAGTTTAGCCGAGGGACATGAGCAGACCTGTCCTGCTGACTTACAAGACTGCGAACCGTCCCAACTGTTACCCTGCGTTGACGCTGCACGGCTCTCTGACAAGCTGGTTCGCCCCTTCGATACTCTGGAAGGCAAAGCCGTGGAAAACCGCAGCCGCGTGGCGACCATAATGCACTGCGCTTGGCATGCCCTGGACGGTGATCATAGGGTAAGCCCGCCTGCAAAAAGGGGACTCTGGGCTCAGATCGATTTGTGCAACTTGTATACTTACCGATCAATCCAACTCAATAATCTACGTAGTACGTTTGCTTTGACTGGTCGGCGCTCTTGGCTTGCGGACGCTTTCAACCTGCTGTCTCTTGTCGTTTAGGAAACCACAGTACGGGAGGCTCTAAACCCCCGGCGGCTCGGCGGGTGGCACAAAGCTCTCCATATCCTCTGCTTCCAGCACAGCCCGCAGGCCCTCTCGATAGGTCGGATAGAGCAGTTCCACGCCCAGCTCTTCCTTGATGCGGCGGTTGCGGACGCGTTTGTTCTCGCCGTAAAAACTGCGTGCCATCGGCGTCATGCCGGCCTCGTCAAAGGGTACCTCGGCCGGCACCGGCAGGCCTAGTAGTTCCGCCGCATGACCCAGCACATCCTGCGGCGGCGCCGGGTCGTCATCGCAGACGTTGTAAATCGCACCCGGTCGCGGCTGCGCGATGGAGGCCGCCAGCACCTGGGCAATGTCGTCCACATGAATACGCGAAAACACCTGCCCCGGCTTCACAATCCGCCGTGCCTTGCCCGCCATCAGCTTGGCAAAAGGGCCGCGACCGGGGCCATAGATGCCAGCCAGACGGAAAATATGCAGCGGCAGGCCGGCAACTGCCTGCCATTGCGCCTCTGCCAAGGCGCGCCAGTCGCCGCGTTCGCTGGAAGGGGCGACTGTGTCCGCCTCATCCACCCAGCCACCATCACGATGGCCATAGACCGCTGTAGTCGACAGGTAGCCGACCCATTCCAGACCTTGTGCTGAGCTGATTGCCCCCCCTATGGCAGACAATACAGGGTCTCCCTGCGCATTTGGTCCGATGGAATTCAGGATATGCGTCACACCTTCAAGCGGCACCTGCTGCCCCGGCCAGGTGATCATCTCCACACCTTCGGCTGTAACCGGCTCACGCGAGGTGCCGATGACGCGCCAGCCCTCAGCCAGCAGCTGCGGCGCAAGCGCCCGGGCGGTATAGCCAAATCCAAGACAAAGCAGCGTTTTCCTCATGGCCCCTAGATGCGTTGGCGGCGCCTGCGGTGCAAGGGTTGATTCGAATCCTCTTCCGCCTTTTCATGGCGCCCATGCACACACAGAAACCGGGACTTTCAGACGCCTACGCCCTGCAGACGCCCTCGGATTCGAAACGGCTCTATGCAGGCTGGGCCAGCTCATATGATCAGAATTTTGCCGCCGAGCAGGACTACCTTCTGCCCGGTTTGACAGCCAAGGCTTTTGCCGCCGCCGGAGGCATTGGACCCGTGCTCGACGTCGGCGCCGGGACCGGTTTATGTGGCTCTGCACTGCGAGAACTGGGCATCAGCCCTATTGATGCCACCGACATCAGCCCCGAGATGCTGGCCGAGGCCCTGCGCAAAGATGCCTATCGCGATGTGATCGAGGCGGATCTTCTGGAAGGTATTCCTGTGCCTCGCGGCACCTACCGCGGCGTGATTTCTTCCGGCACGTTCACCCATGGCCATGTAGGCCCCGGGGTTTTGCCCGCTCTTTTGCAGGCGGCAGCGCCGGAAGCCCAGTTTGCCGTCTCGGTAAATGCAAGACACTACGAAGAAGCAGGCTTTGCTGAAGCCTTCGACCGGCTGTTGCGCGGGCAGTGGATCAAGGATTTCACCTTGCCGGAGCTGCGTATTTACGGGCCGCGCGCCACAGGGCGTCACAAGAACGACACGGCCCTGATTGCCTTGTTCCGGAAGGTTTGAGAGCACATTCGCCGTGCGCAGCACGGCGCCTGGCCCAACTGTGCGGGGACATCTTCAGATGTTCCCGAAACAGGCGGGAGCTCCCGCGTCTTTGGGCGGCATCTGCGATGCCACCCGCAGCCTTGGGCCCGGCAGCGCGCCTGAAGGCGCGCTGCCTCAGCGCCCTTTCCAGACCGGGTCGCGCTTTTCAGCAAAGGCGCGGGCGCCTTCCAGATTATCCTCGGAACCATAGAGCACATCCACCGTCTTCAGCTGGCGCCGGGTGATGCGGTTCATGGCATCCTGAAACTTCGCGTCTTCAGCATCACGCACGATCTCTTTTATCGCCGCGTAAACCAGCGGCGGGCCAGAGGCCAAAAGGCGCGCCAGTTCCCAGGCGCGGTCCATAAGCTTGCCCGCTGCCACGATCTCATTGACCAGCCCCCAGCGGTTGGCCTCTTCGGCATCGAACCAGCGGCCGGTGAGCAACAGCTCCATGGCGATGTGATAGGGGATGCGTTTGGGCAGCTTCACACTGGCCGCATCGGCAACGGTGCCGGACCGGATTTCCGGCAGCGCAAATGTCGCATGGTCTGCCGCAATGATCATATCCGCCGACAAGGCCAATTCCAGCCCGCCGCCGCAGGCAATGCCGTTCACCGCGGCAATCACCGGCTTGTTCATGCCGCGCAGCTCCTGCAGCCCGCCAAACCCGCCAACGCCATAGTAGCCGTCCACGGCATCGCCATCCGCTGCCGCCTTCAGATCCCATCCGGGGCAGAAAAACTTCTCTCCACCGCCAGTCAGGATCGCCACCCGCAGTTCCGGATCGTCCCGGAATTCGCGGAAAACCTCCCCCATCACCCTGCTGGTCGCAAGATCGATCGCATTGGCCTTGGGCCGGTCCAACGTGACTTCCAGAATGGCACCATCGCGGCGGGTTTTTACGGGGCTTTCACTCATGTCGTCTCCTCCTGGCATGTGGCATGCCGTTTCGTTTCAGGGCCGAAGCCTCAGTATCTCCGGCGCATCAGCGCATCTGCTGCCACCGCATCAGACGGAGTGCACAGAAGCGGGTTGATCTCGATCTCCTCCAACCCCGCTGCATTCTCTATCACATAGGCCTCAACCGCGCGGATTGCGCGCAGGATCGCCTCGCGATCAGCAGCAGGCGCACCGCGATAGCCGTCCAGCAGTTTGGCCACACGCAACGATTTCAGTGCTGTTTCAACCTCAGCATCCGAAGCCGGCAACAGGAAGGACGCGCTGTCCTCCATCAGTTCGGTCAAAGTACCGCCCGCGGCCAGAGTCATGACAAAGCCATGCGCCGGGTCCTTGACCACACCGATCAGCAGCTCGGCCACGGCGCCGGTCACCATTTCCTCCACCAAAAACCGCGAGGCAGGCATATTGAAAGCGGCGTCGCTGACCTCCTGGCCGGACTTCAAGTTCAGCACAACGGCCCCCGCTTCGGTCTTATGGGCCACGCCCTCGCCCTTCAGCACCACCGGAAAACCGACATCTACAGCCACCGCACGGGCATTGGTGGCCGAAGCCGCGCGTTTGAAGCGCGGCACGCGCAGGCCGAATTCTGACAACTGGAATTTGGCCTCCGCTTCCGGCACCAGATCCGGTTCCACAATTGGGGTTGGCAGCAACAAGGATGCCGGTGCATCCGGCAGCGGCATGCTGGCGGCCTCACAAGCGGCAATTGCCTCGCTGAGACCCGCAAAGGGCACCACACCTGCCGCCATCAGCCGCGCGGCAACATCTTCCGGCAGCAATTCCGGCAGGGTTGCCACCAGTCCGACATTGGCGCCGGTGCTCTGATGCGAGCAGATGGCGGCCTGAATGGCGCATTCCCAGTCCGAGGCATCACAGCGATCATCACGTGGAAAATCAGCAATCAGCATTGTCATTGCCAGCTGCGGATCCATCATCGCCGAAAACGCCCTGGTCATCGCCTCGCTGTCGCGCCAGATATAGGTGTGATAGTCGAGCGGATTTGCCAGCGCCACCATCGGTCCCAATGCATCCCGCAGATCACTTTTCTGCCGCTCGTTCAGCGGGGGGAATTCAACGTTGTGCGCATGACCGGTATCTGCGGCCAAGCTTGCCTCTCCTCCTGAACAGCTGATGGTGGCAATACGGTTCGACGGAAGCCGTCCCGTCACATGCAGCAGTTTCAGCGTCTCCAGAAAGGACGGCAAATCATCCAGGCGCGGAATGCCAAAGCGTGAGAGCAATGCCCCGGCGCCCGCGTCGCCACCTGCAAGCGAAGCGGTATGAGACACAGTTGCAGCTTGAGCTTCGGCTGATTTGCCGACTTTCAGCGCAATGATCGGCTTGCCCAGTTCACGCGCCCGCGCTGCCAGTGCTTCAAAGGCGCGCAGATCGCCGAAGCCCTCGATATGCAGGCCCAGCGCCGTGACGCGCTCGTCTTCCAGCAGCGCCTCGCCAATGGCGGCAATGCCCGACTGCGCCTGATTGCCGGCAGTTACCACATAAGCCACTGGCAGGCCGCGCTTCTGCATTGTCAGGTTGATCGCGATATTGGAGCTTTGAGTGACCAGCGCCACGCCTTTTTCCGCCCGGGCGCCACCATGCTGGTCTGGCCACAGCAGCGCGCCATCCAGATAGTTGATGAAGCCATAACAGTTGGGGCCAAGGAAGGGCATTTCACCTGCCGCCTCCAGCAGCTGCGCCTGCAGGTCTGCGCCCTCGGCATCCTCAGCGGCGGCTTCCAGAAAACCAGAAGCAAAGCACACAGCACCGCCAGCACCACGCGCCGACAGCTGCCGCACCACCTCGATGGTGACAAAACGATTCACCCCGATAAAGGCAGCATCCGGTGCGTCTGGCAAGCTGTCCACATCCGTGAAGGCGGACAAGCCTGCGACCTCAACTGCTTTGGGGTGGACGGGCCAGATTGTGCCCTCGAACCCCATTTTCCGGCATTGCTCGATCACCAGGCGGCACCATGTGCCGCCGCCGATCACAGCAATGTTCTTCGGGCGGAAGAGACGGGATAGGTCGCGTGTCATTCTTTAGCGGTTCCGCTGTTTGAGAGTTCGGGAGCCTCCGGCGGGGATATTTTCAGCCAGAAGAAGGGTAAGAGTTCATTAACCAGAATCGGCAACTTTGTTTGCGCGGTACAGGCGGGGACGCCGATGACCGCGCCAGGAGAAGGCCCCCGGTTGCGGCGCTGCCCTCCGGGGGCTGGATCTGATCTCAATCTTCTTCTGGCCTTAAAATATCCTCGCCGAAGGCGAAACATGGCGTTCGGTTTCAAGATGTCGGCCGGTCGAGATGGCCTAGATTCAAGTCCGGGTCAATCCGGTCACGCACGCGGGTTTTCAGCTCTTTCACGTCAGGAAAGCCGCCGTCCCGTTTGCGTTCCCAAATCAGCTCCTTGTCTACATGGATCTCAAAGACCCCGCCCAGATCTCCGGGAACCAGTGTCACCCCGCCCAAGGCGCCCTGGAAAGTCTGCAGCAGTTCCTGCGCCATCCAGCCTGCCCTCAGCAGCCAGTTGCAGCCGGTGCAGTAGGTAATGGTAACGGTGGGTTTCTCTGGGGCGGTCCCGGAGTGGGTCATGGATCAGCCTCCGACGGCGCGCAGCATCTCGCGGCTGATGATGTGCCGCTGGATTTCACTGGTGCCTTCCCAGATACGTTCGACCCGCGCGTCGCGCCAGATGCGTTCAAGCGGCAGCTCGTCCATCAGGCCCATGCCGCCGTGGATCTGGATCGCCTCATCAGCCACCATCGCCAGCATCTCTGTGGCCTTCAGCTTGGCCATCGACATATCGGCCTCGGTGACGGTGCCCTGGTCGAATTTCCAGCCCGCCTCCCAGGTCAAGAGGTTCGCTGCCTTCAGCTCCAGCGCCATATCGGCCAGTTTGAAGGAGATGCCCTGGAACTTGCCGATCTGCTGACCGAACTGCTTGCGCTCTGCCGCGTAGCTGAGTGAGTGTTCCAGCGCCCGTTCCGCGCGGCCCAGACAGGTGGCTGCGACCTGTAGGCGGGTGGCGCCCAGCCAGGTATTGGCAACCTCAAAGCCCTTGTCGACCTCACCCAGAATAGCCGAGGATGGCAGGCGGCAGTCGTCGAACTCCAGCACCGCGTTGGTATAGCCACGGTGGCTGACGTTGCCGTAACCGTCGCGGACCTCGAAACCCGGCGTCCCCTTGTCGACAAAAAAGGCGGTGATCTTTTTCTTTGGCCCACGCGGGGTGTCCTCAACGCCGGTGGCCATGAAGCAGATGGCAAAATCGGCGATGTCGGCGTGGCTGATGAAATGCTTGGTACCATTCAGGATCCAGTCATCGCCGTCCTGACGCGCGGTGGCCTTCATGCCGCGCAGGTCCGAGCCCGCATCCGGCTCGGTCATCGCCAGACAATCCCATTTCTCGCCCTTCATGCAAGGGAACAGGTATTTTTCCTTCTGCTCCTCGGTGCCTGCCAGCAGAATGTTCGAAGGCCGTGCAACGCCGGTCCAGTGCAGCGCGTAATTGGCGCGGCCCAGCTCCTTTTCATACATCAGCCAGGTCAGGGTATCGAGACCGGCACCGCCCACCTCCTCGGGCATGTTGGCGGCATAAAGGCCAGCCTCCATCGCCTTCTTCTGCACATCGCGGATCACATCCATGTCCAGATGGCCGGTGCGCTCAATCTCCGCCTCATGCGGATACAGCTCCTTCTCCACAAAGGCACGGGTGGTCTCAACGATCATCGACTGTTCTTCGGTCATACCGAACTGCATGGCGGTCTTCCTTCGGCAAATCTGTTGCCAATCAGAATAGGCGCCTTGTGCCCCCTCATCATGCAAAGATAGAAGAAATCATGCACAATTGGGAAAAAGATAACGCTGCAGCGCGGCAAACAGATGTGCTGCTGTTTGATGCCTTCTCGGCCCATTGCCTGGCCAACACTGTCGAGCCGCTGCGGGCTGCCAACACATTCGCCGGGCGGCAGGTCTATGCCTGGCGGTTCCTGACGCTGGACGGCGAACCGGCTGTATCGTCGTCTGGCATGGAAGTGCGGGCGCATGGGCGGCTGGCGGACTGCAGCGGGGATCTGCTGATTGCGATGCCGTCTTATGACTTTTTGCGCCACACCACAGTGGCCACCGCGCGGGCGCTGAAATCAGCCTCCCGCCGCTATAATGTGCTGGCAGGCTTTGACACCGGTGCCTGGCTGCTGGCGCAGGCCGGGTTGCTGGACGGGCGACAGGCGACGATCCACTGGGAGGAACTCAACCGATTTACCGAGACCTTCCCGCAGGTGCAGGCCGAACGCGCGCGGCAGGTCTGGGACGGCGACCGTATCACCTGCACCGGTGCGCTGGCGGCCTTTGACACCATGATGAAACTGATTGGTGAACAACACGGCGCCGCTCTGCGGCTGGAGGTCGCCACCCTGTTCATGGCGCCTGACGCGACCGAAACCCAGGACCCGATACTGGTGCATGGCAAATCCGTCGCCCGCGCGGTTGCGGTGATGCAGGCCAACCTGGAGACCCCTCTGCCCATTGCTGCGGTGGCACGTCAGGCGGGCCGCAGCCAAAAGGATCTGGAGGTCCGGATGAAGGCGGAACTCAGTGCCACGCCACAAGCCGTTTACCGGCGGTTGCGGCTGATACAGGCCAGAAAGCTCGTGTTAGAGACAGTTCTGAGTGTATCTGAAATTGCCCTGCGCTGCGGCTATGACGACCCCAGCGCCCTCACCCGCGCCTTCAAAGCAGAGTTTGGAGCCACACCGCGTGCCTTGCGCAGCAGCTAGCCCTGCTTGGCCGTCATCCATTGGTTCAGCCGCCACAGCCCCCAGGCCAGCGGGATCGCTGCCAGCCCGCCGATTACATAGGCCAGCGGTTCAGCCGCGAAGGTTTCGAACATCTGCGTGTAGCCGTGGATCGCAGCAAAAGTCAGCGCCGCATTGAATAGACCGCGCTGATGCCGCTGCGCAGCCCAGAAGATCACCACTGCCAGTATGGCGGCCCAAAGCACGGAATAGACACCTTCGGAGATGAACAGCGCGCTGTCGCGGAAGGCATCGCGCGCCGCGGAATACGTCTCCCAGTCCTTATACCCGTCTCTGTAACGGCCCGGCCCCCAGACGGTTTCTCCCACCACATCGCCCCACAGCGACCCAACAAGCGCGCAGAGATTGGCCACCACAAAGCCCAGGGTTGCCAAGATACGCAGGTGCCGGGCGTCACGTTCAACCAGGCGGGAGGCGCCCCAGACACAGAGCACGATCAGCAGCACCATCTGCAGGATCGTCAGCGTCGATTCCGGCGAATAGAACACATAGGCCGCGTGGAAATAGCTGGTGCCGGTCTCCATCATCTGCGCAAAGGGGGCAATCGCCAGGGCAGTGACAAAGCGCACGTCCACCAGCCAGCCGACTGCTGCCAGCGCGGCGGCATAATACAGCAGCGCAAGGTTCCGCAGCGGCGAGCCGATTTCATACTGCTGCAACAGCAGTTCCATCCCCGCCAGATGCATCGCAAGCCCCATCAGCAGGATCGCCCCCAGCACAAATCCCGCGGACCAGGCGCCGTGCCGCCAGCGCCAGGCGCAGATCAGCGCCACCAGCGCGCCGACGGGCAGCATCACCCAGCCGGCAATGTCTTCATATTTGTCCGCCAGTTCGATCGAGGCACCGCCCATCAGCATGCCAGCCCCGATCAGCGTGGCTGAATTGCCGAACATCCGCAGCGTCTCGCTACCGCGCGCCAGAACGGCCAGCCCGCCGCCCAGCATCAGGATACCGGTCACCGCCACCGCCAGCGGATCCGCCAGCCAAAAAATGAACCCGGCAGTGGCCGCGATGATCCCGAAACACAGGATCGCATTCACCGCCAGCGAAACCATCACTTCGCGTGAACGCGCCTCTATCCTGCGGGCCTGATCCGCAGTCAGCACCCCCTCCTCAACCAAAGCAGTTGTGTCGGCAATGGCGTGCATCAGCGGTCCCTCTCGGCATCAAAGTTGTCGGCCAGCATGGACTGGCCATCAAACAGAGGAAAGGGGAGGAATTCCCTGCCCTTACCCCTTGGGTTGGCTCGGCACCCAGGCATATCCGTTTTCACACAAGATATAGGCCTCGCGCAGGCCATGCGGCTTGTCGGTGGGGGCTGAAGGATCGTGAAGCCTGCGGCCTCTGCCCGTGCTACGGCGTCATCTGGATCGGCGTCATAGAGCCGGATTTCAATCCCTGCGCCGCGTGGCGGGTTCTCCGGCAACAGCCCCAGCAACAGATTTTCCACATAAGTACCGTCCCTGTGCAGCTGAAACAGCTGACTACCGTAGGAGACGATAGCAAAGTCCCACGTGGCCTGATGACCCTTCATGGCGAAAACAGTCTCTAAAAAGGTGATTTCAGCAAGAACATCGCGCACCAGCAAGTTGATTCCGATCCCGCGCAGAGAACGACCAAAGCTGTCTGCGTCCACAGTCTGGTAGTCCATGCCAATTCCTCCGCAAAAGAAACTCTTGCAACCTGTCGCTGAAACCCACGCGGCCACAAAACAAAATGCGTCAACCTTCGGCGCATTTCCACCGCCTACATACAGCTTTGATGGCAAAGCCGGCAATCCGCTTGCCTTCCCGCCCGCAATCGGAACAATTGGATTATGTCAGAAAACATTTTTCCGAGCTGGCCCGACTCCGCCCCGAAACTTATTGATGTTGCTGCCGGCCGCGCCCCTGCGGACGTGGTGATCCGGCAGGGGATCTGGGTCAATGTTCACACCCGCGAGCAGCTGCCCGCCCATGATATTGCCATTGTGGCCGGGCGCATCGCCTACGTCGGGCCTGATGCCTCTTATTGCACCGGCCCAGACACGCAGATCATCGAGGCCAAGGGCCGCTACATGATCCCCGGCCTGTGCGACGCACATATGCATATTGAGAGCGGCATGCTGACGCCCGCGGAATTTGCCCGCGCGGTGATCCCGCATGGCACCACTTCGATGTTCACAGACCCGCATGAGATCGCCAATGTGCTGGGTCTGGACGGCGTGCGCTATATGCATGATGAGGCGCTGATGCAGCCGGTCAATATATTCACCCAGATGCCCAGCTGCGCGCCGTCGGCGCCGGGTCTGGAAACCACCGGCCATGAAATCACCCCCGAAGATGTGGCGGAGGCGATGGAATGGCCCGGCATCATCGGGCTGGGCGAGATGATGAACTTCCCCGGTGTTGCAGGTGCCGACCCCAAGATGCTGGCCGAAATTGCCGCGACCCAACGGGCGGGAAAAACCGTAGGTGGCCATTACGCCTCCCCTGATTTGGGTCCGGATTTCGCTGCCTATGTGGCCGGCGGCCCGGCAGACGATCACGAGGGCACCTGCGAAGCCGACGCCATCGCCCGGGTGCGCCAGGGGATGCGCTCGATGATGCGGCTGGGCTCTGCCTGGTACGATATCGAAAGCCAGATCACTGCCGTCACTGAAAAAGGTCTGGACCCACGCAGTTTCATTCTGTGCACCGATGATTGCCACTCTGGCACACTGGTCAATGACGGCCATATGAACCGGGTGGTGCGCCATGCCATCGCCTGCGGCTGTGATCCGGTGGTTGCCTTGCAGATGGCGACCATCAACACCGCCACCCATTTCGGGCTGGAGCGCGAGATCGGCTCGATCACCCCCGGACGGCGCGCTGATGTGATCCTGACCTCCGACCTGCGTGAACTGCCAATCGAGGTGGTTATTGCCCGTGGCCGGATCGTGGCAGAATCAGGCTCTATCAAGGTGGATTGCCCGCATTTTGACTGGCCCGCCAGTGCCCGTGGCACGGTGCATCTGGGGAAAGAACTGACAGCCAAGAACTTTGAGCTGGCCGCGCCCGAGGGCGCCAATGTGGTCACCGCAAATGTGATTGGCGTGGTCGAAAATCAGGCACCGACCAAGGCACTGCAGGCTGAACTGCCGGTGCAGGACGGACTGGTCGAGGGTACAAGTGAGGTCTGCCAAATTGCCCTGGTCGAACGCCACCGCGGCACTGGCGGCGTCACCAATGCCTTTGTCTCAGGCTTTGGCTATACCGGTAAAATGGCCATGGCCTCCACCGTGGCACATGACAGCCACCATATGATCGTGGTCGGCACCGACCGCGAACAGATGGCGCTGGCAGCCAACCGCCTGGCCGAAGTCGGCGGCGGCGTCACCCTGTTCTGCGAGGGCGCGGAGCAGGCGCTGGTCGAACTGCCAATTGCTGGCCTGATGTCCGACAGCCCCGCCACAGATGTCGCCGCCAAAGCCGAACAGCTGGGCGGGGCAATGCAGGCCAGCGGCTGCAGTCTGAACAACGCTTATATGCAGCATTCGCTTTTGGCACTGGTCGTGATCCCGGAACTCAGGATTTCCGACCTGGGCCTTGTCGATGTCCGTACCTTTCAGAAAATTCCGGTGATTGAGGCCGCGCAATGATAACAACAAAACACCCGGGGCACCCGGCCGACGAAGTTTTCAATGATGCCACCAAGGCAGTGGAGCGGCTGGAACTGCTTTATAATCAGGCGACTGGTTTTCTCTGTGATGAATTTGTTCGGGCAATGGCGGACGGCGCCCCGGGCAACCAGCGCATCCGGGCCTATTACCCGGAAATCCGCTTCTCCACCTCCAGTTTTGCGCAGGTGGACAGCCGTCTCAGCTTTGGCCATGTGTCATCGCCCGGCACCTATGCCACCACGGTGACGCGGCCCGATCTGTTCCGGAATTACCTGATTCAGCAAATCTCCCTGTTGATACGCAACCACGGCCAGCCAGTGACCATTGCGGTCTCGGACACGCCGATACCGGTTCATTTTGCGGTGGCCTCTCGGCCCGACCTGAGCGTGCCTCAGGATGGTGCTGCAGGCTTCACTCTGCGCGATGTTTTCGACGTTCCGGACCTGTCCACAACCAACGACGACATCGTCAATGGCACCTACCAATCCGCCAACGGCACCGGCCCGCTCGCGTTGTTCACAGCCCAGCGCATCGACTATTCTCTGGCCCGGCTCAACCATTACACCGCAACCAGTGCCGAACATTTCCAGAACCACGTTCTGTTCACGAACTACCAGTTTTACGTGGCAGAGTTCGAAGCCTATGCCCGTGCGCAGCTGGCTGATCCGACGAGCGGCTACACCGGTTTTGTCAGCACCGGCGACCACGTGATCACCGATCCGGCGGCTGAGATCCCGGACGTCAGCAAGCTGCCGCAAATGCCCACCTATCACCTGAAGCGGGCAGACGGGAGCGGCATCACCCTGGTCAACATCGGTGTCGGCCCGTCCAACGCCAAAACTGCCACCGACCACATCGCAGTTCTGCGTCCGCACGCCTGGCTGATGGTCGGCCATTGCGCCGGTCTGCGCAACACCCAGGCGCTTGGGGATTTCGTGCTAGCGCATGGCTATCTGCGGGACGATCATGTGCTGGATGATGACCTGCCGGTCTGGACCCCGATCCCGGCGCTGGCGGAAATCCAGGTCGCACTGGAGGAAGCCGTCGCAGAGATCACCGAATATGAAGGCTTCGACCTCAAGCGGATCATGCGCACCGGCACCGTCGCCACCATCGACAACCGCAACTGGGAGCTGCGCGACCAGTCCGGCCCGGTGCAACGCCTAAGCCAGTCCCGCGCTGTGGCGCTAGATATGGAAAGCGCCACCATCGCTGCCAATGGCTACCGCTTCCGGGTCCCCTACGGCACGCTGCTGTGTGTTTCGGACAAGCCACTGCACGGAGAATTAAAGCTGCCGGGCATGGCATCAGACTTCTACCGGACACAGGTTGCGCGGCATCTGCAAATCGGCATAAGAGCCATGGAACGCCTGCGTGGCATGCCATTGGAGCGCCTGCACAGCCGGAAATTGCGCTCATTCGACGAAACAGCCTTCCTCTAAGGCCGGTTTTCGCGAATTTCCTAGAAAAAATGCCCCTTTTTGCCTGCTCTGCGCACTCAAGAAGTTGTGTTATGCCACAACATAACGATAATGTCCCGCAATGAGGCCCCACAGTTCGGGCAGTTTAAGGAGACGAAGAATGTCCAAACCGATGACCAAAACCCAGCTTGTTGCCGCTCTGGCCGAAGAAATGGGCAGCGACAAGAAAGTCGCAGGCTCCGCTCTGGAAGCGGTCTGTTCGCTGATCACCCGCGAAGTGTCGGGTGGCGGTGCTGTGACTTTGCCGGGCGTCGGCAAGATCTACTGCCGCGAGCGCCCCGAGCGCGAAGTGCGCAACCCGGCCACCGGTGAGAAGTTCACCAAAGAAGCCGACAAGGTGGTGAAAATGACCATCGCCAAAGCGCTGAAAGACAGCGTGAACGGTTGATCCCGGACATATTCCGGATGGTTTCAGGGCTGCCCTCTGCGGGCGGCCCTTTTCTTTTGCCCCGCAAGCCCGGCCAACAGTTCGCCCGCCAGCGCAACGAACCAGATTGCTTGCACTCATCCAGCAATTCCCCGAAGCTCTGCCGCGGGAGAAAGGATTTCACGATGGATGCGCGCGCAATCGCCATGGGGCTTGCCTTTGCCCTGATGTGGTCTTCTGCCTTTACCTCAGCCCGGATCATCGTCCAGGACGCCTCGCCGCTGTTCTCGCTGGCGGTCCGGTTCCTGATCTCCGGCCTGATCGGCGTCGCTATTGCGCGCGCCATGGGTCAGACTTGGCGACTGACACCGGGGCAATGGCGTGCCACGGTGATTTTCGGCCTCTGCCAGAATGCGCTCTATCTCGGCCTCAACTTCGTTGCCATGCAATGGATCGAGGCCTCTCTCGCCGCCATCATCGCCTCCACCATGCCGCTCCTGGTGGCGCTGGTCGGCTGGATGCTGTTTGGCGAACGGTTGCGGCCCCTGGGCTACGCTGGGCTGGCAGCGGGCGTTCTGGGTGTCGGGATGATCATGGGCACACGCCTCAGCGCCGGGGTGGACATGCTTGGCGTCGGTCTTTGCGTGATCGGCGTGCTTGCTCTGACCACTGCAACGCTTGCCCTGCGCGGTGCAACGTCAGGCGGCAACTTCATGATGGTCGTCGGCCTTCAGATGCTGGTAGGCTCTGCCATTCTGTTTGCCGCCGCACCGCTGACAGAGGAGATATTCGTCATCCCCACCTGGCGTCTGGCTGCGGCGTTCGCCTACACCACCATCGTGCCGGGACTGATGGCCACCTTCATCTGGGTGCTGCTCCTGAACCGCATCGGTGCGGTGCGCGCCGCCACCTTTCACTTCCTGAACCCGGTGTTCGGCGTAGCGGTTGCCAGTGTCCTGCTGGGCGAAAAGCTGGGGCCGCTCGATCTTTTGGGCGTGGCCATCGTCACTGGCGGCATTCTCGCCGTGCAGCTGGCCCGCCAGACCGGAAACCCGCAGACCAAGCCCTCCCGCGCGGCAAGTCCGGGCTAACGCCCGCCCCTGCCCCTTGGGCCCGGCGCCGCTGCCGCGGCGCGGCCCCGTTGCAACCCGTCGCGTTAAGAGCGTAACCTGCGTTTCAACGACTTAGCAGGAGGACGCGGCATGAGCGCGCAACTGACCCAAGTGCTGGCAGCCATTGACGCCGCCAATGCCAAGGACCCCGCACAGGAAGACGGCCAGCCCGCCGCGCTGATCTACGGGCAGCGGATGAGCGCGGAACAGGAACGCCTGTACCCGGACGCATCGGAGCCACTGCAGATCGCTGCCCGTGGTCAGCATGTGGAACGCTGGAAGCTGGAGCGCAGCACCTACCCCGAAGGCCGCACCGGCTATCTTGCCTGGCGCAAGGCCGAGGCGGAGCACCATGCCGAAGTCGTCACCCAGCTGATGCAGAAAGCAGGTTACAGCGCTGCAGACACTGACGCCGCCGCCCGCATGCTGCGCAAGGAAGGCATCAAACGGGATGACCAGGTGCAGGCGCTGGAAGACATCATCTGCTTTGTCTTCCTGAAATGGTACTTTGCCCCCTTCGCCGCCAAACACCCAGGCGACAAGGTCCAGCGCATCGTCGAAAAGACCGCCCGCAAAATGTCCGCTGACGCCCGCGCCCGGGTGCTGCGAGAATTCGATCTGCCCGGCGATCTGGCCAGCGCCTTTACCGCCTGACCGGCCCCCGTTACACGGCTTTGCGAGCCGCCTGTAACAAGATTTGCATTTTCACACCCAGACCCCATGTTCTGCAGCACATACGAACAGGCGGGAGGACATCATGACCAAATACTTCAAAAACCCGGACGCCATTGCCGCCCTTTCAGAAGAAGAATTCTACGTCACTCAGAATTCCGGCACCGAACGCCCCGGCACCGGCAAGCTGCTCTCCAACAAGGAACCGGGCATCTACGTCGACATCGTTTCGGACGAGCCGCTGTTTGCCTCCTCCGACAAATATGAATCCGGCTGCGGCTGGCCCAGTTTCACCAAGCCAATTGAGCCCGCGCATATCCAGGAACTGGAAGATCGCGCCCTCGGCATGATCCGCACCGAGGTCCGTTCGACCCATGGCGACAGCCATCTGGGCCATGTGTTCCCGGACGGACCGACGGACCGCGGCGGCCTGCGCTACTGCATCAACTCCGCCTCCCTGCGCTTTGTGCATCTGGACGACATGGAGGCCGAAGGCTATGGCGCCTACATCAACCAAGTGGAGGTCGTGAAATGAGCAGCACCGAACGCGCCGTCCTGGCAGGCGGCTGTTTCTGGGGCATGCAGGAGCTGATCCGCAAACGCCCCGGCATCATCAGCACCCGCGTCGGCTACACCGGCGGCGATGTGCCCAATGCCACCTACAAGAATCACGGCACCCATGCCGAAGGGATCGAGATCATTTTTGACCCTGCCACCACGACCTTTCGGGAACAGCTGGAGTTCTTCTTCCAGATCCACGATCCGACCACGCCGAACCGTCAGGGCAACGACCTCGGCGCCAGCTACCGATCGGCGATCTACTACGCAGACGAGACCCAGAAACAGGTGGCCCTCGACACCATCGCCGATGTCGACGCCTCTGGGCTCTGGCCCGGCAAGGTGATCACCGAACTGGAGCCGGTTGGCGATTTCTGGGAAGCCGAGCCCGAGCATCAGGATTATCTGCAACGCCTTCCCAATGGCTACACCTGCCATTTCGCGCGCCCCGATTGGGTGCTGCCAAAACGCGACGCCGCCACAGAATAGGCTCTAACCAAGCTGTTTTCAGCCCCGCCCTCAGACGGGGCTTTACATTTCCAGCGCAATTCAAACCCCGGCGCTTCTTTCTGGTCAGAAATACCCCCGCCGGAGGCCGCGGGTTCTCGTAGAGAACCCGCTTGCCTGAAACACGGTCAATCGTGCGCCACTCGTGGCCGCCCGCTGGCTTCCACCGTCAGCGTGCCTTCCACAAAGACCTCCCGCGATTCCACCTGCGCTGTGCGGATATCCCTCTCCACATGCACGTGGATATCCTCGGCACCGGCGTCTTCCGCCGCGCCGCGCGCCCCATCCGTCAGCGCTACCTCCAGCGCCGCCAGAGCCTCGTCTGGGTCCTGGTAATCCTTCGGCCCACTCTCCAGATGCACTCGGTATTTGCCCTCAGACGGAGAGGTCACAGTGCCGCTGCGCCGCATGGTCACACGCCCCACCACCGCGCCGATGGCATTGGCAACACCTGCATGCTCCGGCAGGATCATGTTGCAATGCAGCCGCGCACCCACCGCAGGGTAGTAACTGGGGGCGGAGGCACCCAATCCCACCACATCCACATTCAACGATGCATCCAGCGACAGCAGTCCACGGTGCTTGACCAGCCCCCTCTGCAGCAGCACATGCCGTGCCAGCTGATCGGCCGGCAAACCGAAATCCTCGACCTCTTCCGCAAAAACAGACTCTAACAGGGTCAAAGCGGTCTGCTCCGTCAGCTGATCAATGATCATCTGCGCCAGTATTTCTGCATCTCTGGCCGCCATATCGCCGCTGCCCACCCGGCGACGAGCAAACAGCGTCAGCGCCTTTTCTGCCGCCTCCCGGTCCCAGGCATCAACCCGGCCCAACACGTGGCTGGCGTCCGACGGCGTCACCCCCGAAACCTGTACCAGCCCGCGGTCCACCAGCCGGTTCAGCGAACCATGCTCCATCCGGGTACGCAGGATCTGCCCCAAGGGATGCACCTGCATTCCGATCCGCGCCAGCAGCCCGGCGTCGCGCTCGCTCAGGCCCGCCACCGGCACACCCGGCACAGCCCGTACAAAGCGCCCGTCAAATTCGCCTACCGTCGAATTGCGTAGCTGTTCATCCAGTGCCGCATGCACCAACTCTGGCGAGTCGGCGGCAATCAGCGACACTGGCACCACCCGTCGCGGCCCCAATGTCAGCCCGCCAGAAAGCCCGCTGGTGTTCAGATGCACCTGACTATCACCGCCCAAACCGGTGGTGCGCATTGCCACCGCCTCAACCATGGTGCGAAATGCACCGACCCGCGCGCCCGCGGGATCAATCGCTGGCTTGCCGTCCTTGATCAGCGCCACATCCGTCGTGGTGCCGCCAATGTCGCTGACCAGCGCATGATCTGCCCCGGTCATCCAGCGCGCGCCCACGATCGAAGCCGCAGGCCCTGAAAGAATCGTCTCAATCGGCCGCTCCCGCGCCTGCTCACCGCTCATCAGCGCACCGTCGCCGCGCACCACCATCATCGGCGCCTCGATCCCCAGGTCGCGCAGAGTGTCCTGCGCCCGGCCGATCAATCGGTCGATCATGCCGATCAACCGCGCATTCAGCACCGCTGTCACCGCCCGCTTGGGTCCATTCAGCTTGGCTGACAGCTGGTGCGAGCAGGTGGCCGGCGCGCCGGTCATCTCGTGAATGATCCGGGCGGCCTCCACCTCATGCGCCGGATTGCGGGTGGCAAAAACACTGGCCACCGCAAAACCCGTTACCCCCTGCCCTTCGGTGCGCAGGAACATCTCCAGCGCTTCCGTGTCCAAGGGCGTGGCTTCACTGCCGGCATGGGTGTGGCCACCGGCAATCACCAGTGCAGGATCGCCCTTCAGCGCATCCTGCAGCCCGTGCCGGTCCAGATCCGCCTCATTGAAACCGATATAGATCAGTGCCACTCGGCCGCCTTGCCCCTCGACCAGCGCATTAGTGGCCAAAGTGGTGGAAAGTGCCGCCAGCGAAACCTGCTGTGGCTGCACCCCGGACTGATCCAGCACCGCCCGGATTGCCCCACCAACGCCAATCGCCAGATCCTGACGTGTGGTCAGCGACTTGGCAGAGGCAATCACCTCCTTCTCGTCGCGGATCAGCACCGCATCCGTATAGGTTCCGCCCGTGTCCACACCCAGCAGCAACGCCATGCCCATCCCCTTCAAAGTCTGTTCGCCGGACCGGGTGTAACGCCTATTTGCGGCCCGTCCATCCTGTTTGCGTCACCAAAGCCGTTGAACCGCCCATCGCGCCGCATCCGCCACCGCCGGATCGGGATCTTCCGTCAGCCCCTGCGCCACTTCCCGCAGGTCCGGCAGGCCAGAATTGCCAATGGCGTACAGCACATTGCGCACAAGGCGGGCGCGCCCGATGCGCTTGATCGGCGAGCCGGAAAACTTCTCCCGGAATGCCCCATCATCCAGCACCGCAAGCTCCGCCAGCTTCGGCGCCTTCAACTCCTCCCGCGCGGCATAACGCATGTCGCTGGCCGCCACCGCAAACTTGTTCCAGGGGCAGGCAGCCAGACAGTCGTCGCAGCCGTAGATCCGGTTTCCCAGCTTGCTACGCAGCTTCTCTTCCACAGGTCCCTTGTGCTCAATCGTTAGGTAGGAAATGCAACGCCGCGCATCAACCTGATAAGGCGCCGGAAAAGCATCGGTCGGGCAGCTGTCCAGACAGGCCCGACAAGAGCCGCAACGGTCCCTCTCTGACTTATCCGCTGGCAACTCCAACGTGGTAAAAACCGACCCTAAAAAGGCCCAATTCCCCCAATCCCTGCTCACCAGATTGCTATGCTTGCCCTGCCAGCCCAGTCCAGCTGCCTGGCCCAAAGCCTTCTCTGGCACCGGCGCGGTATCGACAAAGACCTTCACCTCACAATCCTCACCGGCCGCGGCAATCAGCCAGCGCGCCAGCCGCTTCAGCCGCTTCTTGACCAGATCATGGTAATCCTTGTTGCGGGCATAGACCGACACAGCGCCGCGGTCCGCCTGCCCCACCACCGTCATCGGATCCTCGTCCGGCGTGTAGCTCTCGGCCAGCATGATCACCGAGCGCGCCTCGGGCCACAACAGCGCCGGATCACCCCGCCAATGGCTGCGCTCCTCCATCCAGCTCATCTGCCCGTGATAACCCGCCTCCAGAAATGCCTGCAGCCGTCCAGGCACCTGCGGCACATCCCACGGCCGACAGACCCGGCAAGAGACAAACCCCTCCGCCAGCGCCTGCGCCACCAGTTTCTCCTTGATGCCGGACCCGTCTTTCATCTTTGCCTAAATACTCCGGGGGAGCGGCCTGCAGGGCCGCGGGGGCAGCGCCCCATTGCCCGGTTGATATCAGAAATCCAGATCAGTGTAATGCGGCGGTGGACGGAACCCCGGCACCTGATCAGCCAGAATCGAGCGGAAGGCAGGCCGCGACTTGATCTTGGCGTACCAGTCCTTGACCACCGCCGAACGGTTCCAATCCACATCCGAGATATAATCCAGCGCCGACAGATGCGCTGCGGCGGCGAAATCTGCCAGTGTCATCATGTCCCCAGCCAGCCAGCGCCGGTGGTCCAAAAGCCAGGCCATATAGTCCAGATGGTACTTGATCGCCTTTGCCCCGGCCTTGACGTTGCGGCTGTCGGGATAGCCCTCGCCGGTGATCTTCTTGTTCACCCGTTCGTAAAGCAGCTTGGAAGTCACCTCATGGTGGAATTTGTCGTCAAACCAGCTGACCAGCCGGCGCACCTCGAATCGGGCCGCGGCATCCTTGGGCATCAGGGGCGGCTCAGGCCGGGTTTCCTCCAGATATTCGCAAATCGCAGCGCTTTCGGCCATCATCTGCCCGTCCAGCCGGATCACCGGCACCTTGGCGGCCGGGTTGCGGCGCAGGAAATCCGGATCCTGCTCCCAATAGCGCTCCTCGACCAGCTCAACCTCGATTTTCTTTTCCGCCAGCGACAGCCGCACCTTGCGGCAGTAGGGGGACAGAGGAACGTGGTATAGGCGCGCCATGGCTACAGAAAGTCTCCAGAAAACTTACAATGGTTGCCCCAGCAATGCCTTGACGGAAGCAAAGATTCAATCCTCGAAACAGGCCGCCCGCCCGTCTGCGCGGATGGTGGCCGCCCCATCTGCGATCTGGGCTGCCCGGCGCTGCAGAAATTTGCTGGGTCTGCGCGCCGAACGCTCCTTGGGGTTGGGCAGCACAGCTGCAATCAGTGCCGCCTGCCGCCCAGTCAGCTCATCCGGACCGACCCCGAAATACTTGCGCGCCGCAGCCTCGGCGCCGAAAACGCCCTCATCCATTTCAGCCACGTTCAAGTAGACCTCCAGAATGCGCCGCTTGCTCCAGGTAATCTCCACCAACGGGGTCAGCAGGGTTTCCAGCAGCTTGCGCGGCCAGCTGCGGCCCTGCCACAGGAACACATTCTTTACCACCTGCTGCGAAATGGTTGACCCGCCACGAGCGCCCCCGGCAGCAATCGCGGCCTGAATGGCACGGGCATCGAACCCCCAATGGCGGCAGAATTGCGCATCCTCCGCCGCCACTACTGAGCGCGCCACCACTGGGGCCATCTCGTCCAGCGGCACCCACATCCGGTCCACTTCACCCAATCGGCGCTGTTCGGCCCAGATGGTGTGGGTGATGGGCGGGTTCACCACCGAATACAAAAGAACAAGAAACAGGAACAGCGCCGCAACCGTCAGCACTGCCCGCAGCACCCAGCGCCGCAGCCAGCGCAGCGGCTGAAATCTCAGCGTCGCTGTCTTCTTGCTGCTCTTGGTTTTCTTCTTTTTTGCAACTGCCTTTGCCATGCCCCTCTATAGGACAGCAGCCCCCCGGGAACCAACCGCCAAAAGAAAAACCC
The DNA here is from genome assembly GCF_049800895.1 of Leisingera sp. S232. Taxonomy (NCBI): domain Bacteria; kingdom Pseudomonadati; phylum Pseudomonadota; class Alphaproteobacteria; order Rhodobacterales; family Roseobacteraceae; genus Leisingera; species Leisingera sp. S232. The sequence goes on from NZ_JBNAFX010000002.1 coordinate 33,823, forward strand.
CGCAAGCATTTGCCTGCGGGGCGTGTTCACAAGTCTCTAGGCTGGCTTATTCTGCCGGAACAGCTTCCTGTTCCTGCAGCACCGGATGCGGCAGTTTGCCAAGCATCTCCTTTGGGCAGACCTGCAGGAAGTTCGCCTTCTCAACATCCCAGTTCTGCAGGATATCCGCAGCTTTGCGGCTGCCGGTCTCGTTCAGATGGCGAGCAATCAGACCTTTCAGCTCCGCTTCCCAATGGGCCACGGTGACCGGACAGGTCACCAGTGATTCCATGTTCATCACGGTTTCAGCCTTGCGTTCTGGATCATAAAGATAGGCCATGCCGCCGGTCATACCGGCGCCAAAGTTGGCGCCAATCGACCCCAGGATCACCGCAACACCACCGGTCATATACTCGCAGCCATTGGAACCGCAGCCCTCGATCACCACCGATGCACCCGAGTTGCGGACCGCAAAACGTTCGCCCGCACGGCCGGCCGCAAACAGGTAGCCGTCGGTCGCACCATACAGGACCGTATTGCCGATAATGGTGTTCTCGGATGCCATCAACGGGCTGACCTGCGGCGGCCGCACCACGATGGTGCCGCCCGACAGGCCTTTGCCGACATAATCGTTGGCATCGCCTGACACTTCCAGTTTCAAACCCGGTGCGGCAAAGGCGCCCAGCGCCTGACCGGCTGAGCCCTGCAGCTTCACCGTCAGGTGATCCGACTGGAAGGAATTCCGCATGCCAAAGTTGCGCACAATATGGCTCGAGGTGCGAGTGCCAACCGTGCGGTGGGTGTTCTGGACCGCATAGGACAGCTGCATTTTCTCGCCATCCTGCAGGAAGCGGGCCGCGTCGCGCACGATCTCTGCATCCAGCGTGTCCGGCACCTCATTGCGGCCCTTTTCGCGATCATAGACAATATCCGCTGCGCCATCGACGGTGATCAGCAACGGGTTGAGATCCAGATCATCCAGATGCGCAGAGCCGCGCGACACCTGCGCCAGAAGATCGGCGCGCCCAATAACCTCGTCCAGCGACCGCGCACCAATGGAGGCAAGGATTTCCCGCACCTCCTGGGCATAGAAAGTGATCAGGTTCACCACCTTGTCAGCATTGCCGGTGAACTTGCCGCGCAGCGCTTCGTCCTGGGTGCAAACGCCAACCGGGCAGGTGTTGGACTGGCACTGGCGCACCATGATGCAGCCCATGGCGATCAGCGCCGCGGTGCCAATGCCGTATTCCTCGGCACCCAGCATCGCAGCCATGACAATATCGCGCCCAGTGCGCAGACCACCATCGGTCCGCAGCGTCACCCGGTCGCGCAGGTTGTTCATCGCCAGCACCTGATGCGCCTCGGTCAGGCCCATCTCCCACGGCAGGCCCGCATATTTGATCGATGTCGCAGGCGAAGCCCCGGTACCGCCATTGTGGCCTGAGATCAGGATGATGTCGGCCTTTGCTTTGGCCACGCCCGCGGCAATGGTACCAACGCCGGAGGACGCCACCAGCTTCACCGTCACCTTGCAGCGCGGGTTGATCTGTTTCAGGTCATAGATCAACTGCGCCAGATCTTCGATCGAGTAGATATCGTGGTGCGGCGGCGGCGAGATCAGGGTCACACCCTTGGTCGAGTGGCGCAGACGGGCAATCAGGTCGGTGACCTTCATCCCCGGCAGCTGGCCCCCCTCTCCGGGCTTGGCGCCCTGGGCCACCTTGATTTCCAGCTCTTCACACTGGTTCAGGTATTCCGCGGTCACACCGAAACGGCCCGATGCCACTTGCTTGATCTTCGCAGAGGGGTTGTCGCCGTTGGGTTCCGGCACGAAATGCGCCGGGTCTTCACCGCCCTCGCCCGAGTCCGACTTGGCGCCGATCCGGTTCATTGCCACGTTCAGGGTCTTGTGCGCCTCGGGGCTCAGGGCGCCCAGCGACATGCCCGGGGTCACAAACCGCTTGCGGATCGAGGTGATCGATTCCACTTCCTCAATTGGCACGGCATCACCCAGCGGCTTGATATGCAGCAGATCGCGCAGATGGATCGGCGGGTTCGATTGCATCTTGGCAGAATATTGCTTCCACAGCTCAAATGAGGCTCTGTTGCAGGCCATTTGCATCATATGCATGCTGGTGGCCTCCCAGGCGTGGGTCTCACCCGACTTGCGCGCCTTGTAGAAACCACCGATCGGCAGCACGTTTTCCGCGGTGTTCCAAGCCTTGGCGTGGATTTCCTCCGCCTTGGTCTGAATCCCGGTCACACCGATCCCGGAAATACGAGAGGTCATGCCAGGGAAATATTCCGCACACATGGCGCGGGACAGCCCCACCGCCTCAAAATTCAACCCGCCGCGATAGGAAGACACCACCGAAATTCCCATCTTGGCCATGATCTTGAGCAGACCCTGATCAATGGCTTCACGGTAGCGCGCGACGTTTTCGGTCAAAGTTCCGTCCAGCAGGCCGCGCTCAATGCGGTCAGCCAGCGAATCCTCGGCCAGATAGGCGTTCACCACAGTGGCGCCGCAGCCGATCAGCACGGCAAAGTAATGCGGGTCGATACATTCAGCGGAGCGGACATTCAGCGAGCAGAAGGTGCGCAGCCCCTTACGGGTCAAATGCGAATGCACGGCAGAGGTCGCCAGAATCATCGGCATCGCCACTTTGCCTGCCCCAGAGCGCTGGTCGGTCAGCGCGATATGGCCGGCACCGGAGCGCACGGCTTCCTCGGCTTCGGCCCGCACCCGCGCCAGCGCCGCGCTCAGGCTGCCCTGACCAGGTTCAAAGGTACAGTCGATCTCGGCCAATGGCGCATTCATCTGCCCCATCAGCATGTCCCATTGGGTGTTGCCGACAAAGGGGCTTTCCAGCACCAGGATCTCGGTCTGGCTGCTGTCTTCGTCCAGCACGTTCTTCAGGTTGCCGAACCGGGTCTTCAGCGACATCACCCGGAATTCGCGCAGGCTGTCGATTGGCGGGTTGGTCACCTGAGAAAAGTTCTGGCGGAAGAAATGGCTCAGCGGGCGGTACATTTTGGACAGGACCGCCGACGGGGTGTCGTCCCCCATCGAGGCCAGCGATTCCTTGCCGTCCTCAGCCATCGGCGCCAGAATCTGCTCCAGTTCCTCGACGGTATAACCTGCGGCCACCTGGCGACGACGCAGTTCCTCGCCGCTGAACAAGGACTGTTCGGTGGCACTGGCCAGAGTGGTATCCAGATCGTTGATCCGCTTGACCCAGTCACCAAAAGGCAGCGCCTTGGCCAGCTTGTTCTTGATTTTGGTGTCGTTGTACAGTTTGCCCTTCTTCATATCGACAGCCAGCATCTGACCCGGGCCCAGCGCTCCCTTTTCGACCACGGTGGCCTCGTCGATCGGCACCATGCCGGCCTCGGATCCGGCAATCACCAGCCCGTCGCCAGTCACCACATAACGCATCGGGCGCAGACCGTTGCGGTCCAGCCCCGCGCAGACCCAGCGGCCGTCGGTCATGGCCAGCGCCGCAGGACCATCCCAGGGTTCCATCACCGAGTTGCAGTAGGAATACATGTCGCGCCAGGCCTGCGGCAGCTCTACCGCCTGCTTGGACCAGCTTTCCGGCACCAGCATGGTTTTTGCCATCGGGGCCGAACGGCCCGCGCGCACCAGAACTTCGAACACACCGTCCAGCGCAGCCGAGTCCGACGCACCCCCTGGCACGATCGGCTTGATATCCTCGGCATGGTCGCCAAAGGTCGCGCTCGCCATGCGGATTTCATGGCTTTTCATCCAGTTCAGGTTGCCCTTCAGCGTGTTGATCTCGCCGTTATGGGCCAGCATTCGGAACGGCTGCGCCAGCCACCACTGCGGGAAAGTGTTGGTGGAGTAACGCTGGTGATAGATCGCAAAGGCGGACTCAAAGCGATCATCCATCAGGTCCGGGTAGAACACAGCCACCTGTTCTGCCAGCATCATCCCTTTGTAGATGATCGAGCGGCAGGACAGAGATGCGATATACAGGCCTGAAATGGCGGCTGCATTGGCCGCCTTTTCAACCCGGCGGCGGATCACATAAAGTTCCCGCTCAAAGGTTTCCTCGTCCACGCCTTTGGCGTTGGAAATCAGGATCTGCTCGATCTCAGGCCGGGTCGCATTGGCCTTTTCACCCAGACAGGTCACATCCACCGGCACATGGCGCCAGCCATAGATGGAATAGCCCATGCGCAGCACTTCGGTTTCGACTATGGTCCGGCAGCTTTCCTGGGCGCCGAAATCCGTGCGCGGCAGGAACACCTGACCCACTGCCATCAGCTCATCCTGACGCGGTTCGTGGCCGGTACGGCGGATCTGATCATAAAAGAACGGAACCGGGATCTGCACATGGATGCCTGCGCCGTCGCCGGTCATGCCGTCGGCATCCACCGCGCCGCGGTGCCAGATCGCCTTCAGCGCGTCAATGCCGGCCTCAACCACCTTGCGGCTGGCATTGCCGTCAATTGAGACCACAAGACCCACACCACAGGAAGAGTGCTCTTCCGCCTCGGAGTACAGGCCGTTCTCAGCCATCCATTTGCGCTTGGCTTCCTCGGCCCGCACCCAATCGGCATCATATTTGGTCATTGGCTGGTTCCTTCTACGGAGGGGGCAAACATCTCGATCACGTCAGCGCCGGTCAGTTTTCGGCTGTCGCAGTCGAACGCATAGCCCGCTGGCTTTTTGTCGATGTAAAGTTCCAGGCGCAACTCGTTGCCGCCTGCGTTTTCAAACAGGCCCGCCGACATCTGCGTCTGGCCCTTATGTTCTCCTGCGGTCATCCGGTACCACAGCGCCGATCCGCATTTTCCGCAAAACGCGCGCTCCGCCCAGCCCGAGGACTCATAGGTCTGCACTGGCCCAAGTGCCGCATAACCGCTGGCAGCCTGAAAGCTGAGGTATGGGCCACTGGCCCACCGCTGGCACATTTCGCAATGGCAGGCGGAAATAGACGCGCGCGCAGGCGTGGCGGTGACCGTCACCGCGCCGCATATGCATTGTCCCTGCAATTCGCTCATATCCATTGTCCTTCTGCTGGCTGGGTCAGCAATGCTGACCTTGCTGCGGAGTTTTTCGCTGCTCCGCCGGCGCACAGAGGCTGCACAGGCGGCGTACGGACGGTACTGCCTTATTCTGCGGCCACCGCGGCCTTGGCGTTGAATTTCTCCAGGATCGCCTCGGCACAGTCGCGGCCGTCCTTGATCGCCCAGACCACCAGCGAGGCGCCGCGCACGATGTCGCCCACCGCATAGACACCGTCCAACTCAGTGGCGCCAGTTTTGAACGCAGTCTTGACGGTTCCCCAGCGGGTCACCGGCAGCTCCGGCTGGTTCCACAGGGTCGGCAGCTCCTCCGGCTCAAAGCCCAGCGCCTTGATCACCAGATCCGCCTCTTCCACATAATCCGCGCCTTCAATCACTTCCGGCGCCTGACGGCCCGAGGCATCCGGCTGGCCCAGGCGCATCTTCTGCACCATCACGCCGGACACTTTGCCGCCCTCGTCCGTAAAGCCCTTGGGCGCCGACAGCCATTCAAAGATCACGCCTTCTTCCTCGGCGTTCTGTGTCTCGCGCTGGGAACCCGGCATGTTGGCGCGGTCGCGGCGGTACAGGCATTTCACGCTGGTCGCGCCCTGTCGGATCGAAGTGCGCACACAGTCCATCGCCGTATCACCGCCGCCAATCACCACAACCTTCTTGCCTTCGGCATTCAGATCACCGCTGTCGAATTCGGCAACATCATCGCCAAAGCTTTTCTTGTTAGAGGCACACAGGAAGTCGATTGCCTTGACGATACCTTCGGACCCGCTGCCCGGCATGGCCAGATCACGCGATTTGTAAACGCCGGTGGCAATGATCACCGCGTCATGCTTGCCGCGGATTTCTTCGAACGAGATGTCCTCGCCAACGTTGCAGTTCAGCACAAAGCTGACGCCACCGTCAGCCAGCAGCTTGTTGCGGCGCTCAACCACGTCCTTTTCCAGCTTGAAGCTGGGGATGCCGTACATCAGCAACCCACCGGCGCGGTCGTAACGGTCATAAACGGTGACCTGCACGCCGGCCTTGCGCAGCATGTCCGCCGCCGCCAGACCGCCGGGGCCTGCGCCGATAACGCCAACACTCTCGCTGCGTTCGGTCAGCGGAGCTGCCGGTTTCACCCAGCCGTTTTCCCAGGCGGTGTCGGTGATGTATTTTTCAACCGAACCAATGGTCACTGTGCCGTGGCCAGACTGTTCAATCACGCAGTTGCCTTCGCACAGGCGATCCTGCGGGCAGATACGGCCACAGATTTCCGGGAAAGTATTGGTGGCCTGACTGGTGGCATAAGCCTCTTCCAGACGACCGGTTGCAGTCAGACGCAGCCAATCAGGAATGTTGTTGTGCAGCGGGCAGTGGCTCTGGCAGTAGGGCACACCGCACTGGCTGCAGCGGCTGGCTTGCTCTGCGGCCTTGGCGGCAGCGTACTCTGCGTAGATCTCATTGAAGTCTTCTTTGCGTACACTCGCGTCACGCTTTTGGGGCATGTCGCGTTCGATCTGCACGAATTTCAGCATCGGTTGCTTGGCCACGGGCTGGACTCCATCGTTTGTCTGGCTGCGCTGGCACCTCTTCAGGCGCTGGTACGCTTTACGTCAATATTGCTGACCCATTTTGCCAGCACTTGATTTCTGATACCGTGTTTCGTGGAAATGTACAGGATTTTTAGGTCCATGTCGGACCTTAATAACCGCTTCCCAAACGAGAGACGGGATTTATACAGAGTCGCGACAGTTTACGGCCCATCCGCGGCCAGCAAAGGATGATTTCAGCATGCCGATTTTCCAGCTGATCCTGATTGCATTGATCCAAGGCATCACCGAATTTTTGCCTGTTTCCTCCTCTGGCCACCTGATTCTGTTGCCAGGACTCACAGGGCTGGAGGACCAGGGCCAGGTCATTGATGTGGCGGTGCATGTGGGCACATTGGCAGCGGTGATGATCTACTTCTGGGGCGATGTCCGCGATGGCCTTGCCGGTCTCCCCCGCGCCTTGACCGGGCGCATGGACACGCCGGGTTCGCGGCTCGCCATGGGTCTGATTGTGGCGACCATCCCCACAGTTCTGTTTGGCGCAGTGCTGCATTTCACTGGGCTCAGCCATGCGCTGCGCTCGATAACCGTCATCGGCTGGACCATGCTGGGATTCGGATTGGTGCTATACTGGGCCGATCAGAAAGGTGCAGAGGCCAAAAAGGCAGAGGACTGGGGCCTGCGCGACGCGCTGGTCATGGGGCTGTGGCAGATGCTGGCGCTGATCCCCGGCACCTCACGCTCTGGCATCACCATCACCGGCGCCCGGCAACTGGGCTACACCCGCGCGGATGGCGCCCGTATTGCCATGCTGATGTCTATCCCGACCATCATCGCCTCTGGCGTGCTGCTGGGGGCGGAAGTTGCACTGGAGGCCAACACCGCCCTGCTGCGCGACGCAGGTATTGCAGCGGTTCTGGCAATGCTGTCCGCCCTGGCGGCCCTCAGCCTGATGATGAGGCTGCTGCGTTCCGTCAGCTTCACGCCTTATGTGGTCTACAGAGTGTTCCTGGGCGTGATCCTGCTTACCATTGCCTACAGCAGTTGATCCCGAAAAGACAAAGCGCGGTGGCAACCACCGCGCTTTCGACCATCGGAAAAGCGATCCCGATCAGACACCATTCTTACGGAGATTGCGCGCCGAACTGGTCATTTCGTCGTACTGGCCCGACGGACGGAACTTCCACAAGTAATCCGGCAGCACAGAGCCAACCGTCACCGGCTCGATGCCGAGATCCGCAAAGCCCTTGGCGCCCTCAGACGCCACGTTGTCCGACTTCAGGCTTTTCAGCTGATCGCGGGTCAGCATCTTATTCTCAATCAGCTGGAAGCTGGCGAATTGCAGCACGTCGAAACCAAAGGCCACCAGCTTGGCGATAAACCCCGGCAGCGACAGGATGACACGGCGGCGGTGGATCACCTCAAGCATCTGCGCCATCAGCGCGCGGAAGGTTTTGACCTCCGGACCGCCCAGCTCATAAATGCCAGCCTCTGCCTCACTCACGGCCGCTTTGACCGCAGCCTTGGCAACATCATCGGCAAACACCGGCTGGAACTTCGTGCTGCCTGCCGCAATCGGCAGGACCGGTGACAGGCGGGTCATGCCGGCAAAACGGTTGAAGAAACCGTCCTCTGCTCCGAAAATCACTGACGGGCGCAGGATCACCGCAGCAGGGAAATGCTGCTGCACGGAGGCCTCACCCGCGGCCTTGGTGCGAGAATACTCACTGTCTGCCTCTGGATCAGCGCCAATGGCCGAGACATGCACCAGGCTGGCCACACCCAGATCAGCGGCGATGCGGGCGATCCGGCCTGCACCCTCTGCATGGATGGCGCCAAACGTGTTTTTGCCCAGCTCATTCAGAACACCAACGCAGTTGACCACCGCATCCGCCCCCTGCATCACCGATGCGACCGACACGTCGTCGCGGATGTTGCAGAAAACCGGCTCCACCTGGCCCGGCACGCCGTAAGGCTTCACATGCATGGCTTCGTTGGGACGGCGTACGGCAACCCGTACCCGCCAGCCTTCCTTGGCCATGCGCCGCGCGATGTAGCGGCCCACAAAACCGGATCCGCCATAGATCGTGACCAGTTTGGACATCTTTTGGCTCCTGAATTTAGCTGCATCTAGCTGTATCGTCGCAACGGGTGTCGGACAAGGCGCAATTGGCCGCTGCAACGGTCCAAGCGGCCTGCCCGCATCAGTTTTTCACCCTGAAGTCCGCCGCGACGCAATCTTGCCCCAAAAAACCTGAAGAATCCGTTTGACGCCCCAAAAGAAGCTGCTTATACGCCGGTCCCACGACACCTGCCCAGGTGGCGGAATTGGTAGACGCGCTAGCTTCAGGTGCTAGTGTCCGTATGGACGTGGAGGTTCGAGTCCTCTCCTGGGCACCATCCCCCTTTTTTTATTCAAGACAATGCCGTGGAAATATGGCTGCGGATCTGTGCCTGCAGGTATTTCCCAACGCTGTCAGAAATGAAAACGGCAGGCGATGCCTGCCGTTCCCAAAATGTCTATCGCTAAGCCTGCAGCAGAACGCCGTCAGTTGGCAGCTTTGAGCTGATCCTGCGGTTCCTCTGCTGCATCTTCTGCAGCTTCCACGATCTCAGCATCTTCAACCGGATCCGAGGTCCTGTCCTCCATTGCGCCGGTGATCAGCGGCAGCATATGGGCGGCAGCGGTACTGGCGACTTCCGGAGTTTCCGGCCGCGTCCAAGACAACGTGTCAAAGCTGGCGCAATGTTCGCAGACCGGCGCCCAATCCGCATGGATGTGGTTGCAGTTGCCGCAGACCCACTGCGGCCCGCGCGGTGCCGTAATCGCCTTGGCCAGCCAGCCCTGCACCACTTTGTCATCAGCTCCTTCGCCACGTTCAATCGCCGCCATCAGCGTCAGCGCACGGGCATCCGGTGCCCGTTCCGCCAGGTCATTCAGCCAGCGGCGGGCTTCGGGAAAATCCTCGGCGACGATGTTCAGTTCAGCCATCACCAGACGGGTTTCATCATCCAGCGGCTTAAGGCGGGCCAGCTGCTCAAACCGTTTGACGCGTCCAGCTGCGGTTTCCTCCGGTTCAATTTCGGCGAACGCATGGGCCAGATCGGGATGTGGCTGGCTTTCCCAGGTTTTCTTCAGCAGCCGCGCCGCCGGGCGTTTCTTGCCCTGGGCGATATAGGCACGGGCCGCCATGGCAGCGGCAGGCACCAGATCCGGTGACAGGCGGTTGGCCTCGATCGCCTGCTCGCGCTGCTCAACCGTTGCACCCTCATCCAGAATACCTTTGGAGGCCGATAGTGCCAACACCGCGTCACGCCGCTTGAACACATCACGCGGCAGGGTTCCAGTTTTGAGCTTGGTCGACAGGGTTTTTCGGGCGCCTGCCCAATCCTCTGCCTGAGCCTGCAGGCGCAGCAGCGTATCCTGCACCTCTTGGTGCTTGGGCCGCAGCGCCAGAGCCTTTTCCGCCAGCTGACGGGCAGTGTCGGTGTCCCCCTCGGACAGCTTCTGTTTCATGATCCCGCGCACGCCGACAAAACGGGTCGGCTGGTTCGCTAGAAGACGCTTATACGCCTCTGCTGCCTTGTGGGTGTCGCCGCTCATCTCAGCTGCCTGAGCCACCAAAAGGTCAGTCAGCTCCGGCTTTTGCAGGTATTTCTCCGCCCGCGCCGCCTTGGCCAGCGCCAGGCGCCCCTCGCCCGAGGCCAGCGCCATCAGCCCGTCAGACAGGGCCTGAAAGCCCTTACGCTCGCGCCCCTTGTCCCAGTAGCGCGACAGGGCTGTCTCATCGCCGTTCAGGAAATGTAGTGTGGCAACCAGCAGCGACAGAAGCTTAAGGAACAGCCAGACACCCACGACCAGCACAGTCAGCGCAAGAACCGATTGCAGCGCACCAAGCGTGTATTCCGTGCCGGCAACGGTGATCTGCACTCCGCCCGCGGTTTCCATCAGGAGACCGGCGCCAAATGCAAGAAGTGCAATGATTGCGACGAATACGAGAATCTTCAACAACGACCAGAGCATGGCGGCTTCCTTATTTGGCTTGCAGGCTGTGAGCCAGTTCAGCGGCAGCCGTCACAGCAGCCACCCGCGCATTTGCCGCAGCTTCCCAATCGGAAAGAGCAGCACGGGCCGCTTCAGGCAAAACAGACAATTCGTTCAAGGCGTCCTGCAGCTTGCCGACGGACACTGCGGCCTCGGCCCGAGACAATACCGCATCCGGGCTATCGCCCTCTTGTGGTGTCACCGAGCGCGCGCCCAGATGCCGGTTCACATAGTCCAGCAGGCCGCCGCTTCCCTTGGATTCTTCGCGGGCAGCAGCCAGCGCGTCCCGCGCGGCCGGGGCAAAGCCATCACGCAGAGCTGAAATACTGGCGACACCGCCATCGGCCAGACCGGACAGGGCTGCGGGCACTTCCACGCCCAGGCGCAACAGCGTCTGAATATTGGCTGCATAGCTGTTGCCGCTGTCCAAGGCGGACCGCAGTTGCGCCAGCTGGGTCTGCGCACTGGCAACCCGGGCCGCCTCAGCACTGGCAGCATCCATCGCCTGAGCCTCAGTCAGCATCTGTTCGACTTCCAAACGCTGCACCGCAAGACTGTCCTGCAATTTGGCCAGTTCCGCTTCAAACGCCGCCACCACCTCGGGAGAGGCCCCCTCCAGCGGCCGGGTTTCCAATGCGGACATGCGGGCCGCCAGCGCATCCAGATCCGCACGCAAAGCTGCGTCCGGGGCCTGGGCGGACTTCAACGGTTCAATTTCGGCGGTCAATGCATCAATACGGGTGGTCAGCTGCGCAAGATCAGATGCCTGATTGGCCTCAATCTGCTGTTGGAGCCCCTTTAGGTCCGACTGGCCAGATTCCAAAGCTGCCAATTTCGCGCTGTTCTCCTGCACTGACGGCGGCAGACTGCTGCTAAGCCAACCGCTCTGGCCCGCCACAAAGCCGACGGCGGCGGCAACAAAACCGCCCAGAACTGCAGCGCCGAAGCCGCCGCGTTTTTCCACAACGCGCTCAATTTCCTGAGGAGCATCCGCCAGGGCATCCGGTTCGCCGGAATATGTTTCGAAGGACGTTCCCTCGGTCTCGGTCTCGGTCTCGGTCTCGGTCTCGGTCTCGGAAACCGAGGATTCTACCGTCTCAGAGTCGTCAACAGAATCAACGCCGGTTTCATCCGCCAAATCCTGTTCAGCAGTCTCGGTCGTGTCCTCAACCGGCATGGGATCGCCGGGGCCGGGTTCAATCACGTCTTCCGGATTTTTCTTGTCAGCCACGCTGGCCTCCCCCTCGATTCCTAAAATACATTCCTGCGAACACGCTGGACACTACTCTGCGCGCCAGTCACCCTCAAGCCGGGACAGCTGCGCTGCGGCATCAAGGACAGCCTCTGTCATTGCTGCTGCATCCGGCGCCTTACTTACGCGCAACGCCTTGCAATTCAATCCTGACAGCGGCTCTGCCACTGCCGGGCTCAGCGCAATCAGATGCAAATGCGAAGCATCCCCGCACAGATTGGCAAAATGGCGCGCGGTTCTGGGTGAGAACAGTGGCACAATCACATCATTTTGCGCAGAAAGCACGGCCTGCGCCTCCTCCGTTAGCGGCAGAAGCACCTGATCATACACGATTTGCGCGCGGCAAGGGATACCTGCGCTGCTCAGCCGCGCTGCTATTTCGCCGCGGGTAAAGGCACCGCGCAAATGTAAAAGCTGTCCCTGTGGCGGCTGTTTCTGCAGTGCTACGATCAGCGTCTCTGCTGTTTCTCCAAGACACTTCGCCTGCCAGCCCGCCTTTGCGGCAGCCTGCGACGTGCGCTGCCCAACACAAAAGGCAGGCAGCCGTGTTACAGTTTCACGTGAAGCGGCATCAACACCATTGAGCGAAGTAAAAATCACGCCCTTCACGCCTTGCAATTCGATAGGCCCCGTCACTGGCCGGATCTCCATCAAAGGCGCATAGATGATTTGCAGCCCGGCGCGCGCAGCCGCAGGAAGGCCGTCGGCAAACCGTTCTGCCCCCGCCAGCGGGCGTGTCATCAGCAAAGGCACCATGGACCGGCTCCTGGGATTGTTTGCACCCCGCTTCGGTGGTAGCCCCGGCAGCAGTTTGATGCAACGGTAAGGCCATGACAAAGACCCTGACCATTCTGGGGCTGGAGAGCAGCTGCGACGACACCGCCGCCGCCGTAGTGCGGCAGACCGAAGGCGTACAGCCCGAGGTCTTGTCTTCGGTTGTGTTCGGCCAGACTGAGCTGCACAGCGCCTTTGGCGGCGTGGTGCCGGAAATCGCTGCCCGCGCTCATGCTGAAAAACTGGATATCTGCGTGCGTGATGCGCTGGCCGAGGCCGGGCTGGCGCTGAAGGACATGGATGCGGTTGCCGTAACGGCCGGTCCCGGCCTGATCGGCGGTGTGATGTCTGGCGTTATGTGTGCCAAAGGGATTGCAGCTGCCACCGGCCTGCCGCTGGTCGGTGTCAACCATCTGGCGGGCCATGCGCTGACCCCGCGGCTGACCGACAGCATAGCCTATCCCTATCTGATGCTGCTGGTGTCTGGCGGCCACTGCCAGTATTTGCTGGTGCGCGGCCCTGAAGATTTCACCCGGCTGGGCGGCACCATTGACGACGCCCCCGGCGAAGCCTTTGACAAAACCGCCCGTCTGCTGGGCCTGCCGCAGCCCGGGGGGCCATCTGTGCAGGCCGAGGCAGAACTCGGCGACCCCAAGCACTTTCGCTTTCCACGCCCCTTGCTGGACCGACCGGATTGCAACCTGTCGTTTTCCGGGCTGAAAACCGCATTGATGCGGATGCGGGATCAAATCGCTGCGGAAAAAGGCGGGCTGACCCGTCAGGACCGCGCCAATCTCTGTGCCGGATTTCAGGCTGCCATTGTGGACACGCTGGCCGAAAAGACCCGCCGCGCAATCCGCCTTTACCTGGCAGAGCAGCCTGCGCAACCAACTGTCGCCGTGGCAGGCGGTGTTGCAGCAAATACCGCTATTCGAGCCGCATTAGAGACGGTCTGCGCCGAGGCGGGCGCCGCTTTTACCGCGCCGCCGCTGCGGCTGTGCACCGACAACGCCGCGATGATCGCCTATGCAGGGCTTGAGCGGTTCAAGGCCGGTGCGCGCGACGGGCTGGACCTGACTGCCCGCCCGCGCTGGCCGCTGGACCAGAGCAGCCCGGCATTGATCGGATCCGGCCGCAAGGGAGCCAAGGCATGAGCATTTCAGTACTGGGATCGGGTGCCTTTGGCACCGCTTTGGCGATATCCCTGGCCGGTAACGGGCCGGTCACCCTATGGGCGCGCAATGCGATAAAGGCCCAGTCGATGCAGGACAGCCGTCGCAACGGCACCCGACTGCCTGGTGTGGTGCTGCCGGAGACTCTGACGATCTCTGCAGATATTGCGCAAGCCTGCACATCTGACGTGCTGCTGCTGGCCGTGCCGATGCAGACTTTGCGCGGGGTGCTGGAAGACCATCAGGCGCATCTGACCGGCAAAACCCTTGTTGCCTGCTGCAAGGGAATTGAGCTGGACTCTGGGCTTGGCCCTGTCACTGTCATCCGCGAAGTCATACCCGAAGCGTCGGCTGCATTGCTGACCGGACCAAGCTTTGCTGCCGATATCGCCCGTGGCCTGCCCACTGCGCTGACGCTGGCCTGCAGCGATGCGGGACATTGCGAACAGCTTCAGGAACAGCTGACCACCGCCAACTTGCGGCTCTACCGCACAACCGACACCATTGGCGCGGAAGTTGGCGGGGCATTGAAGAATGTGATGGCAATTGCTTGCGGCGCAGTGATTGGTGCCGGGCTGGGTGACAGTGCCCGCGCTGCATTGATGACCCGCGGCTATGCCGAGATGCAGCGCATGGCGCTGGCAAGCGGCGCTAAGGCGGAAACCCTGGCCGGGCTTTCTGGGTTCGGCGATCTGGCATTGACTTGTACCTCGGATCTGTCCCGCAACTACCGGCTGGGCCTGTCCGTCGGCCGGGGAGAGACGTTTGACCCAAGCATCACGGTGGAAGGCGCCGCCACCGCACGGGCCGTCGCAGAACAGGCGCAGAGGATGGGTCTGGATATGCCAGTCACGCTCACAGTAACCAATTTGATAGATCAGCGCTTGACGATCAGTGAAGCAGTGGCACATTTGCTTAAAAGACCACTAAAAGAGGAATAAAATGCTGATCGCATTGATAGCTCGCGACAAAGCCGGCGCCCTGCAGACCCGTCTCGACAACCGCGACGCGCATCTGGCCTATATTAACGACACCGGTGTTGTGGCACAGGCCGGCCCGCTGTTGGACCAGAATGGCAATATGGTCGGCTCTTTGGTTATTCTGGACGTTGAAGACATGGCAGCGGGCCAAGCCTGGGCGGACAACGACCCCTATAACAAGGCTGGCCTATTTGAAGCTGTCGAACTGATCACCTGGAAGAAGGTCATCGGCTGATGCGCTACTGGCTGTTCAAATCCGAACCCTCCACCTGGAGCTGGAATAACCAGGTCTCCAAAGGCGAGACGGGTGAGGAATGGGACGGCGTGCGCAACTACCAGGCGCGCAACTTCATGCGCGACATGAAAATCGGCGACCGCGGATTTTTCTATCACTCTCAAAAAGAAAAATCCGTGGTCGGCATCATCGAGATCTGCGCCGAGGCGCATCCTGACAGCACCACCGAGGACACACGCTGGGAATGCGTGGATATCAAGGCGGTGCGCCCATTTGCCAAAGCCGTGAGCCTGGATCAGATCAAAACTGATCCGCGGCTGGAGGATATGGTGCTGGTCAAGAACTCCCGCCTGTCGGTACAGCCGGTGAGCGACGCCGAATGGGCCGCCATCTGCGCGCTGGGAGAGACAGATCCGGGCTGACCTGGCAATCTCCGCCCAAGTGGCCGAAATTGTTGAGGAGAGCGTCATGGAATTTTTGAGTGTATTTGCAGCAGCTGCGACGGCTTTTGTTTTGGGCGCTGTGTATTATGGCGCTCTGGCAAAGCCCTGGGTTAAGGCTTCGGGTATCGAATGCGACGAGACCGGCAAGCCGAAAGGCGGTCAAAGCCCGGCGATCTTTGCCATGGCCTTTGTCTTGCAGCTGATTGTGGTCGGTATGATGCGCCACGTGTTCACCCTGTCCGGAATTGAAACGCTGATGGCCGGGCTGGTCGGCGGCGCGGGTATTGGCCTGTTTTTCATCAGCCCCTGGATCGCCCTGAACAACATGTACGGAATGCGACCGGTCAAACTGACACTGATTGACGGTGGATACGCCACTGTGGCCTGCGCTGCTGCGGGCCTGGTTATGGCTCTGTTTTGAGGAAGCAGGCCGCTGAATTGAAAAAGGGAAGGACCTGAGGACATTCAGGACCTTCCCTTCCACCCCGCGTGCTCCACTATCCACCACACGCGTTTGAAAATCTGGTACCTGGCCGTCCTGGCCGGTTTCTTATGTGTAGCCCTTTTGGACACGATTCCGCAAATCAATAACCCTGACAATGCGAGCTAAATCAGCGACGCTGAAAACCGATGCTCACGGCAACCGGTTTCACTGCGGGAACAGTAAGGCCTCTTGACAGATTGCGACTCTATTTAGCGTAATTGTTAATTATAGATATCACCGGTCAGGAAAGGCACGTCATGCCCGATGTGCGCCGCCTTTCTGGATGGCTGGCGCGGGCAGGTGTCCCATCTTCAGGCCCGCATGGCGATTGCCGTTGTCGCGCAATCCTCGCCGGAACGGCTGGCGGCGCTGCAGGCGGAAAAGAACTGGCAGGAGCTGCCGCTCTACTCTGCCGAAGGCACCCGCTACCAGCAGGACTATCTGGGTGAAAACGACGAGGGGGCGCAATTGCCGATGCTGCATGTCTTTACCCAGTCAGATGACGGCATCCGGCATTTCTGGGGATCAGAGATGCTGTTTGAGCCCAGCCCCTGGCAGCCGCGTCATGTCGATGCGCTGTGGCCGATGTGGAACCTGTTCGACCTTACTCCCGATGGGCGTGGTGATCACATGCCCGGTCAGCGCTGACCCGCTCAACCACATAAAAAAGCGCCGCCGGATTGCTCCAGCGGCGCTGATCTTTGGCAAGTACTGCCGCTTAGTAGCGGTAGTGTTCCGGCTTGAACGGGCCTTCCGGCTTGACGCCGATGTAGGCGGCCTGTTCGGCGCTCAGCTCAGTCAGTTTAACGCCGATGCGGCCCAGGTGCAGGCGAGCGACTTTTTCGTCCAGATGCTTGGGCAGGATGTAGACGTCGTTTTCATAGTGATCGCCGCGGGTCCACAGTTCGATCTGTGCCAGCACCTGGTTGGTGAAAGAGGCCGACATCACAAACGACGGGTGGCCAGTGGCGTTGCCAAGGTTCAAGAGGCGGCCTTCGGACAACAGGATCAGACGGCTGCCCGAGGGCATCTCGATCATGTCCACCTGATCTTTGATGTTGGTCCACTTGTGGTTCTTCAGCGCGGCGACTTGGATTTCGTTGTCGAAATGGCCGATGTTGCCGACGATGGCCATGTCCTTCATCTCGCGCATATGCTCGATGCGGATCACGTCCTTGTTGCCGGTGGTGGTGATGAAGACGTCGGCGGTGGCGACTTCATCTTCCAGCAGGGTGACCTCAAAGCCGTCCATGGCGGCCTGCAGGGCGCAGATCGGGTCGGCCTCAGTCACTTTGACACGGGCGCCGGCGCCGCGCAGCGAAGCTGCTGAGCCTTTGCCCACATCGCCGTAACCGCAGACCACGGCAACCTTGCCGGCCAGCATGGTGTCAGTGGCGCGGCGGATGCCGTCGACCAGCGATTCCTTACAGCCGTATTTGTTGTCGAACTTGGACTTGGTGACCGAGTCGTTCACGTTGATTGCCGGGAACGGCAGCTGGCCGTTTTTCTGCAGCTCATACAGGCGGTGAACGCCGGTGGTGGTCTCCTCGGACACGCCCAGGATCGCATCGCGGGTCTTGGTGAACCAGCCAGGGGAGGCTTCCATGCGCTTGAGGATCTGCGCCTTGATAACGGCTTCTTCCTCGGACTGCGGCACCGGAATGATATCCTCGCCTGCTTCGGCGCGGGCGCCCAGCAGCACATAGAGGGTGGCGTCGCCGCCATCGTCCAAGATCAGGTTGGCGCCCTCAGGGAACATGAAGGATTTATCGAGGTAATCCCAATGCTCCTCCAGGGTCTGGCCCTTGATCGCAAAGACCGGAATGCCGGCCTCGGCAATTGCCGCTGCGGCATGGTCCTGGGTCGAGAAGATGTTGCAGGATGCCCAGCGCACATCTGCGCCCAGCGCCACCAGCGTTTCGATCAGAACCGCAGTCTGAATAGTCATGTGCAGCGAGCCGACGATGCGCGCGCCTTTCAGCGGTTTGCTGTCGCCGTATTCCTTGCGCAATGCCATCAGGCCCGGCATTTCTGTTTCAGCGATATCCAGCTCTTTGCGGCCAAAGCCTGCCAGCGCGATGTCCTTGACGATATAATCCCCGGCCATAGTCTGCTCCATTCCGGTTACGAGTACACTTGATGCAGGGCCTAGCATTGCAATAGTTTATATTCAACGAAGATACCCGAGACCGGAGCCGAGGGCTCAGGCATTTCATCACTCGCCAGGTAGAAGAAAGAGCCTGCAATGCAGGCAAAGTCAGCTTGGCGTGCCTGGTTCCGGCGCTTTATCTGCTATCTGGAAAAAGGACGATCCGGTTGCAACAACGCAACTGATCCCGTTTGCATGAGTGACCAAAACCGTAAAAGTACCGGTTTCGTCAGATGACCAAACTTCTATCATTGTCGCTTCAGCCCGGCTTTTCTGCAGACCGCCGGCCGTAAGCCGTTCGGAGTAGCCGCTTTCCAGTCTTTGCGTCATAACCTCGCGGTTACCGCAGCTGGCTGCCAAGGCTGGCGGCGCTGTCGCAGCCATGCCGAACAACAGGGAAAGACCTAGTAAACGCTTGAACATGACAAACTCCTTTCTGTTGCGTGTCTGTTCGCAAAAGGGGTTTGCCGCAGGGAGGGGGCGGTGCCCCTTGTGTACCTATGATATTGGGGCTGACGGCAGGGTTTTCAAACGCACGCGGTATAAACTGCCCGTTTTAATCTGTGTTCGCGCAAACAGGTTTTGATCCGGGGAACATTGCTCTGCTCACCTTCAGAGGGTAGTCAAATACCCGAGTACAGCGACAGGACACCCCCATGCCCGCGAAACCTGCCCGGGCCTGGCAGCGTATGCTGTCCGGCCGCCGCCTGGATCTTCTGGACCCAACGCCAATGGACATAGAGATTGAGGATATTGCCCATGGGCTGGCATTTGTGGCGCGGTGGAACGGGCAGACACGCGGGGATTTCGCCTATTCGGTGGCAGAGCATTCACTGCTGGTCGAGGACATCTTTAGCCGGATGCAGCCCAGAGCACCCGTCAAATGGCGGCTGGCGGCGCTGCTGCATGATGCGCCGGAATATGTGATCGGCGATATGATTTCACCAGTGAAGGCTGCGGTCGGGCCGGGATACGAGGATCTGGATCAGCGGCTGACTGCGGCCATTCATCTGCGGTTCGGTCTGCCTGCCGCCCTGCCCAAGACCGTCAAGGCGCAGATCAAGCGCGCCGACAAGGTCAGCGCCTGGATGGAAGCGGTGCAGATCGCCGGGTTCTCAAAAGCAGAAGCCAGCAAATTCTTTGGCCGTCTGAATGCGGAGATTGCCGAAGGCCTGCAGATCCGCCTGCGCCCGCCGGTAGACGTGCGGCAGGATTTCATTGCCCGGCACCAGGCGCTGTTGCAGCAGATGTAGCCGACAACGGGTTCCTTCCGGCCGGGGGCTGCCCTGCCGGTGTGCACTTATTGTCCTGCTGCCTGTCCTGCGAAAAAATGTCGGTAAGTTGAGGATGGCGGCGCCGCCATGGGGCGGAGGCGGGACGGGAGGGTCGCTCCCGCACGCGAACGTCGTCTGTGCGTGCCCGTGCCAATGGGCCCTGTTCCATGATGCCGGGGGTGTCAGGCCCGGCGATGACCGCGATCACTTGGGACTATGCCCCAGGCCGCTTAAAATCGCGTGAGGCCACCGTGCGCAGGCAGCGCAACACCCTGTCGGCGCCGCAGGGATCACGGCGCCTGCTGTGGAACGCTCAGCGCGGGCTGCGCTTGGCCAGAATCCGCTGCAGGGTACGGCGGTGCATGTTCAGCCGCCGCGCCGTTTCCGAGACATTGCGGTCGCACAGCTCATAGATCCGCTGGATATGCTCCCAGCGCACCCGGTCGGCGCTCATCGGGTTTTCCGGCGGCGGCGGCAATTCATCGCCAGTGGACAACAGAGCGTTCATGATGTCACTGGCATCGGCCGGTTTGGACAGGTAATCGGTCGCGCCGATTTTGACCGCCGCCACCGCTGTGGCAATCGCCCCATACCCTGTCAGGACCACAACCCGGCTGTCCGGGCGCTTTTCTCGCAGCACCTCGACCACATCCAGGCCGTTGCCATCCTCAAGCCGCAGATCAACCACCGCATAGGCCGGCGGGCGGGCGGTTGCGATAGCACTGCCTCCAGCTACAGAGCCCGCGGTTTCCACTTCAAAGCCGCGTTTTTCCATAGCCTTGGCCAGGCGCCGCAGAAACGGCTCGTCATCATCGACGAGCAACATTGTCTTGTCGGGTCCAATTTCCTGCATAACAGTTTCGGCCATGCCCGGTCCTCCGCGCAGCTTTATTTATTCATGCAAGAATATGACCGGGCAGGGGAAAAGGTCAAACAGCTATCCTGCTTCAACTTTTTTCAACGAAACAGGCGGTTTTCTCTGCCATCTGCTCGGCTGTTTCATCGCGGCGGAAGAACTCTACGAAGCCTTCCTCAGGCAGCACGAGATAGGAGAATGTAGAGTGATCTACGAGATAGTAATCCTCATCCCCGTCGTTCTTCTTGAAGTAGGTTTTGTAGGCCTTGCTGGCGGTCTTCACCTGCTCCAGAGAGCCTGTCAGCCCAATCATCTTTTCATGCAGGTTGGCAGCGAAATCCCCAACGGCTTCAGGCGTATCGCGGTCCGGGTCGATGGAAATGAACACTGGTGTTGCACTGATTCCGCGCTCTGCCAGAACGTCAATCGAATCTGCGTTGCGAGCTGCATCCATAGGGCAGACATCCGGGCAGAAGGTGTAGCCGAAATAAACGATGGAGGGCTCGGTGATCACGTCCTTGTCGGTGACAGTCTCCCCCTTCGCATTCACCAGCTCGAACGGTCCGCCGATAGTGTCTGCTCCGCCTGCAATCTGGCTGCTGCGGCACTGCGCGAATTTGTCACCCCCACCGCCCCCGCGGGTCATGAACCAGGCGCCACCCACCAGGGCAGCGACAAAAACAGCAGCTAGAAGAGCATAAAGGCGGGTCATGGGATCACACTTTTCATCAGGGAAGGGTTGTTGATCGTTTGCGGCGCCAGACCTATCAAGAATTACAGCCGATGCAACTGACGCACGGCGTCACATCTGCGGGAGCACCGAAGCCGAATGAGCGATCGCCTTTTCATGCTGCAAAGCAGCCACGATCACAGCCATTGGGTCCGGTTGCGGACACTGATCCTGCTGCGCTGGGTGGCAATTGCCGGGCAAATCTCAGCGATCGCGGTGGCGCAGCACCGGTTCAATCTGCAGCTGGAGCTTGGGCTGTGCTATCTGGCAATCGGGATTTCCGCCGCCGGCAACCTGATTGCCATCTTTGCGTTTCCGGAAAACAAACGCCTCAGCGAGTTCGAAAACTTCCTGATGGTTCTGTTCGATCTGCTGCAACTGGCCTTTCTGGTCTATCTGACCGGCGGGCTGAACAATCCCTTTGCGTTGCTTGTGCTGGGACCGGTGACAATTTCCGCAGCGGTGATGGGTTTGCGTTCGACCCTCATCATCGGGGCGACCGCTATTATCCTGGTTACCCTTATGGCCGAGTTCCACCTGCCACTGCGGACCGAGCAGGGGTTTGTCCTGCGCATCCCGGATGTGTTCATTTTCGGCAACTGGATCGCAATCGTCATCGCAATTCTGTTTATCGGTGCCTATTCCTTCAAGGTCAGCAACGAGATGAGACTGATGTCAGATGCGCTGAGCGCCACCCAGCTGGCGTTGTCGCGCGAGCAGAAGCTGACCGACCTGGGCGGTGTGGTCGCGGCGGCAGCGCATGAGCTGGGAACGCCGCTGGCCACCATCAAGCTGACCAGTGCTGAACTGATCGAAGAACTGGAGGACCGGCCGGAGCTGCGCGAAGATGCTGCCCTGATCCGCGAGCAGGCCGACCGTTGCCGGGATATCCTGCGCGCCATGGGCCGGGCCGGCAACGACGACCTGCACTTGCGACAGGCACCATTTTCAACACTTGTGACAGAAGCGGCTGAACCGCATATGAACCGGGGCAAGGCTGTTCTGTATCATGAGGAACCGTTGGAAGGCGGAGATTACCAGCAGCCTACGGTCCTGCGGAAACCGGAAATCATCCACGGGCTGCGCAATCTGGTGCAGAATGCGGTCGATTTCTCCAAATCCGCGGTCTGGATCGATGCCGCCTGGGACAACGAACGGATCGTTCTCAGAATCAGCGATGACGGACTGGGGTTTCCACCGCATCTGCTGGGCCGTATCGGCGACCCTTTCGTGCGCCGCCGCCGCGGCGAAAGCGAGCTGAAGCAGCGCCCCGGATACGAAGGCATGGGCCTTGGCTTGTTTATCGCCAAGACTCTGCTGCAACGTACCGGCGCGCAGCTGAGGTTTGCCAATGGGTCTGACCCTCACCAGACCCTTATCCCAGGAATCAAACGGCAAGGCGCCATCATCGAAGTTGTCTGGCCGCGCATCAAGATCGACGCAATGGCAACAGGAGGGCCTGTGACAGGGAAAAATATACCGTTAGAAATTTAACTATTCACTTTTAGGAAACCAATTAAACTTCATTTAACCATTTTTAGGGAACCATGCTGTAAAACGAGAGCTGAACTAGGCAGGAAAACATGCAGAATTTCGCGTCGATCGAATTGTTTGTACTGGCTGCACTGTGCGCCGCCACAGCCGCAGCCGCGGTCTGGTGGCTGTCGCCTTCCCCCCGCCGCAACAGTATGGAACAAGACCTGCTGACCGCCGACGGCCGCACTGATGCTGTTTTTCTGTTTGACGACAGCAGCCTGATCGGTTGGTCTTCTGGCGCCCGCAAATTCATTGGCGATCAGGCCGAAAACTTTGATTGGAGCATGCTGCGCGATCAGCTGGCCCGCAGTTACCCCGGCCTGCCGCAGTCGCCCGGATATCTCAAAGACGTGGGGCCGCTGGTGCTGTCCGGCACTGCCGCTGCAGAAAGCCGCGAGGCGCATTGCGAATGGATCGATGGCGTGACCCGTGTGCAGCTGCGCCGCAGCACTGTGGAAGAGCACAACAAGTCTCTAAATCAGGAATTGACGACCTTGCGCGCCGCCGTGCATCAGGCGCCCTATCCGGTCTGGCTGCAATCCGAAGAAGGCAGCGTCACCTGGTCCAACCTTGCCTATGACAATCTCAGTCAGAAGATCCGTGGCCGCAGCACGGATGTTGCCGAGCCTTTGTTCACCGATCTGCATGATCCGATGACCAGTGGCAAACCGGAACGGATTTTCATCCCTCTGCCGGACAGTGGCAAAAAACTTTGGTACAACGTGTCGACCACCGAAACCGAGGCTGGCTGGCTGTGTCATGCGGTCGATGTGAATGCTGTCGTTGACGCAGAGGTCGCCCAGCGCAACTTTGTTCAGACTCTGGCCAAGACCTTTGCCCAGCTGTCGATTGGCCTGGCTATCTTTGACCGCAACCGTCAGCTGGTCCTGTTCAATCCGGTCCTGATTGATCTCACTGCGCTGTCTGCAAACTTTCTCAGCTCGCGCCCCAACCTGCTGACCTTCTTTGACCGCCTGCGCGATCAACGGATGATGCCGGAACCCAAAAGCTACTCCAGCTGGCGCCATCAGATGGCGGACCTTCTGGAAGCCGCTGCGGAAGGCCGTTACCAGGAAACCTGGTCGCTACCGTCGGGCTCTGTCTACAAAGTCTCTGGTCGGCCGCACCCGGATGGCGCTATCGCTTTCCTGTTCGAGGATATCACTGCTGAAGTCTCCCTGACCCGCCAATTCCGCTCTGAACTGGAGATGGGCCAGTCAATCCTGGATCATATGAACGAAGCCATTGCAGTTTTTGCCAATGACGGCAGCCTCAGCTTTTCCAACAGCGCCTATGACAACCTTTGGCAGATGGACCCCGATTCCAGCTTTGCCAAAGTGTCGATCATGGATGCCAGCCGGATCTGGCAGGACACCTGCGTCCCCACCCCGGTTTGGGGAGAGATCCGTGACTTTGTAGCAGGCTGTGAAACCCGCGATCCCTGGTGGTCCAATGTTCAGCTGCGCGATGGCACCCGGAAGATTTGCAGAGTGTCCGCCATTCAGAATGGTGCCACCATGGTATCCTTCCGCTCTCCGGAAACCGCCGCCCTGCCGGACACACAGGAACGCTTCCCAGCCTCCACCCAGGGCTGAACGGGAAACCGGCTTGCAGCATCTTCGCGGCGGCGCCATTGTACCGCCATGACCACACACTCTGCGGCCTGCACGCTGAATTCGCCTGAAGAAACGGCCAAGCTGGCCGCCCGTATCGCCGGAGCCCTGCGCCCCGGCGATTGCCTGTTGCTGGATGGCGTCATCGGGGCCGGCAAGACCCATTTCGCGCGCCATCTCATCCAGTCTTTGTTGGAAGTTCCAGAAGACGTGCCATCGCCAACCTTTACGCTGGTGCAAACATACGATGTGCCTGCAGGCGAGCTGTGGCACACTGATTTATACCGGCTGTCTTCTCTGGATGAGCTGGAAGAGCTGGGTCTGACCGACGCATTTGACACCGCAATCTGCCTGGTGGAATGGCCCGGCAAGCTGCAGGAGCTGACGCCGCCGCACGCCCTGCGTCTGCAGTTGGCGCTTGACCCGAAAATCGAAGACCGCCGCCAGCTGACATTCAGCTGGAGCGACGCAAAATGGCAGCCTCTCATGGAGCGCATCTTCGCATGATTGACCGAAAGACCCTTTGCGAGAAATTTCTGTCGCAGACACCCTATGTCGACTGGCAGCGCGGTTTGCTGGCCGGCGATGCCTCTAACAGGCGTTACGAACGGTTGACCGGACCAGACGGCAGAACCGTCGTCCTGATGGACGCCCCCCCGGAGAAAGGCGAGGACGTGCGCCCCTTTGTGCGCATAGCTGACTATTTGCGGACGCAGGGGCTGAGTGCGCCTGAAATTCTGGCGCAGGATGCTGTGCATGGCTTTCTTCTGCTGGAAGACCTTGGCGACGATCTGTTTTCCCGTGTGATCCAGCGGGAACCGGCCTTGGAAAAAGAACTCTACGAAGCCGCAACGGATGTTCTTGTGGCCCTTCACCAGGCTCCGATGCCGAAACTGGAACCCTATGGGCCAAGATTGATGGCGGAAATGTCCGGGCTGGCATTGTCAAAGTACCGGACAGGCATTCTGGGTCATTGCGATCCGGGTCTGCAGTCCCGTTTCGAAGACCACTTCGAGGACATTCTGCGCGACACCGTCAAAGGCGATCCGGTTCTGGTGCAGCGGGATTATCATGCTGAAAATCTCCTGTGGCTGCCGGACCGGACCGGCGTCGCGCGCGTCGGCCTTTTGGATTTTCAGGATGCGCGCGCAGGCCACCCTGCATTTGATCTGATGTCGCTGCTCCAGGACGCGCGCCGCGACGTCCCTGCCGGAATAGAAATGCAAATGATCAGCCGCTACATTGCTGCCGCCAATATGGACGAATCCGGTTTCCGCACCGCCTATTCCGTTTTGAGCGTGCAGCGGAACATGCGCATTCTCGGCGTGTTTGCACGGCTCAGCATCGACTATGGAAAACCGCATTATGTGACCCTGATACCGCGGGTCTGGGATCACTTTATTCGCGGGCTGGACCACCCTGCGCTGGCGCCGGTGGCAGACCTGTTGCGTGACAGCCTGCCTGCACCCTCTCCGGAAAACCTGGACAAGCTGAGGCCCTGATGCTGCGCTCCCCTGAAGCTGTGATGCTGTTTGCCGCAGGGTTTGGCACCCGGATGCGGGAGCTGACCCGCGACAAACCCAAGCCAATGATTGAAGTTGCAGGCCAACCTTTGGTTGCCCACGCCCTGACATTGGCCAAAGCTGTGGAGCCGGCCCGAATTGCAGCAAACCTGCACTACAAACCTGAGCCGCTAAAAGCCTTTTTAGAGCCTGAAAATGTCTTGTTGAGCCATGAAGCGCCCGCGATCCTCGATACCGGTGGCGGCCTGCGCCATGCCCTGCCCCTGCTGGGAGACGGACCGGTTTTCACCATGAACACCGATGCCATCTGGAAAGGCCCGAATCCGCTGCAACTGGCGCGGGATGCCTGGAAACCGGAGCAGATGGATGCGCTGCTGGTCTGTGTACCCACCGAACGCACAGTAGGCCGCACTGGCAGCGGCGATTTTTCGGCGGATGCCGCGGGCCGCATCAGCCGCGGCGGCAATCTGGTTTATGGCGGGGTGCAGATCCTGAAAACGGATGGCCTGCATCAAATTGACGAGCAGGTGTTCTCGCTGAATGTGCTGTGGAACAAAATGGCTGCGGACAACCGCCTGTTTGCGCTGGAATATCCCGGCCGCTGGTGCGATGTGGGCCACCCCGAAGGAATTACCTTGGCCGAGGAGCTGATCGCCGCAGATGATGTTTGAACCCAGCAGCACCCCGCGCGTCTTTGCCCTGCCCTGCGGGGTCGATTTCCCCCGCGCGCTGGTCGAAGGGTTGCGCAGACGCTCTCAAGACCTGCCGCCCGAGGCACTGGCCCGGGCCGAACTGATCGTCAACACCTCCCGCATGGCGCGGCGGGTGCGGGCGCTGTTTGACGGTGGCCCTGCCCTTCTGCTGCCGCGGATGCTGATGCTGACGGATCTGGCCCAGCGCGCCACGCTGGAAGGGCTGCCGCCCGCCCTGCCCCCGCTGCGGCGCCGGCTGGAGCTGTCGCAGCTGATTGCCAAACTGCTGGACGCGCAGCCCGATCTCGCCTCGCGCGCCTCGCTTTATGATCTGTCCGACAGCCTTGCGGCACTGATCGACGAGATGCAGGGCGAAGGCGTCAGCACCGATACGATCCGCGGTCTGGATGTGTCCGACATGTCCGGCCACTGGGCACGGGCACAGGCCTTTATCGGAATTGCCGATGAATTCACTGGCCTGCATGAAGGCGCAATGGATGCCCAGGCCCGCCAGCGGCAGGTGGTGCTGAACCTGATCAGGCAGTGGCAGGACGCGCCGCCGCAGCATCCGGTGATCCTGGCCGGCTCCACCGGGTCGCGCGGAACAACGCTGCTGCTGATGCAGGCTATCGCCCGTCTACCGCAGGGCGCCGTGGTGCTGCCCGGGTTCGACTTTGACCAGCCTGCACATGTCTGGAGCGGGCTGGATGATCCGATGATATCGGAAGATCATCCGCAGTACCGCTTTCACAAGCTGATGAAAGATTTGGAGATTTCGCCGGCGGATGTGCGACCGTGGACCGCTGCGTCACCGGTTTCGCCCGAACGCAACCAGCTGGTGTCACTGGCCCTGCGCCCTGCCCCGGTCACCGACGCCTGGATGAGCGAAGGCCCACAGCTGACCGGGCTGGACCGGGCCGCAGAAAACGTCACGTTGGTCGAGGCCCCGAGCCCGCGTGCTGAGGCTTTGGCGATTGCCTTGCGCTTGCGCCAGGCAGCGGAGGACGGCCAGACCGCTGCGCTGATTACCCCGGATCGGATGCTGACCCGCCAGGTCTCTGCAGCACTGGACCGATGGGACATCCTGCCCGACGACTCAGCCGGCCAGCCGTTGCAGCTGTCTCCGCCCGGCCGTCTCCTGCGCCATGTGGCGGGTCTGTTCTGTAAGCCGCTGGCTTGCGACAGTCTTTTGACTCTGCTGAAGCATCCTCTGTGCCATGATGGCGCCGGCCGCGGTGACCATCTGCGTCAGACCCGCGAGCTGGAGCTGTCCCTGCGCCGGAATGGTCCTCCATTCCCGGATGCCCAAGCCTTTGCCGGATTTGAAACCGGCCGGGAGCTGACACCCGGCTGGACTGCATGGCTGTCTGCCTGCTTTGCAGATCAGCACGGTGCAGGCACTCTGCCTCTGACCGATTGGGTCGATCGGCTGCGCAGTCTAGCCGAACGCATCGCCTCTGGCAGCCAGGCTGAGGGCGCCGGCACACTCTGGGACAAGAAGGCGGGCCAGGCCGCGCTTGCCTGCATCGAAAACCTGGAAGCTGAAGCCCCCTTTGGCGGTGAGATGAGCGCGCGCGATTTTGCGGATCTGCTGGGCGCATTGCTGAGCCAGGGCGAAGTGCGCGACTGCGACGCGCCCTATGGTTCGATCATGATATGGGGCACGTTGGAGGCACGTGTCCAAGGGGCCGATCTGGTGATCCTTGGCGGCCTCAACGAGGGCAGCTGGCCCGAGGCCGCCTCTCCCGATCCCTGGCTGAACCGCCAGCTGCGCAATCAGGCGGGACTGCTGCTGCCGGAACGCCGCATCGGCCTGTCGGCGCATGATTTTCAGCAGGCCATTGCCGCGCCCGAGGTCTGGCTGACCCGTGCCGAACGGTCGGAGGAGGCCGATACCGTCCCTTCACGCTGGCTGAACCGGCTGATCAACCTGCTGTCCGGCCTGCCCGAACAAGGCGGCCGCGATGCGCTGGCGGCCATGCGGGCCAAGGGCCGACAGTGGCTCGGCTGGGCTGAAACGCTGGAAGAACCGGCGCCGATTCCGCAGATGCCGCGCCCGTCTCCGCGCCCGCCGGTGGCCAGCCGCCCGCGCCGGCTGACAATCACAGAAATCCCCCGGCTGATCCGCGACCCCTATGCGATATACGCCAAACATGTGCTGCGGCTGAGGCCGCTTAATGCTTTGGTGCAGGAACCCGACGCCCTGCTGCGCGGCATCGTCGTGCATGAGGTGTTTGAGCATTTCATTAAGGAAGCCCAGGCCGATCCCTCTCTGCTGACCGCTGAGCATCTCATCGCCAAGACCGGCGCGCTGCTGGACATACACGTGCCCTGGCCGGTTGCCCGCATCCTGTGGCACACCCGCATCCGCAAGATCGCTGCGGATTTCGTGCTGGCCGAGCAGGAACGCCAGTCCCGTGCAAAACCAGTGGCGTTTGAGGCCAAAGGCAGCGCCCGGTTGAATCCATTGGACTTCACCATCGCCTGCCGTGCCGACCGGATTGACATGGACGACCGCGGCTTCCTGCATCTTTACGACTACAAGACCGGCGCGCCGCCTTCGGAAGCCCAGCAGAAGAAGTTTGACAAACAACTGCTGATCGAGGCTGCGATGGCCGAGGAAGGCGCCTTTGAAGACCTCGGGCCGGCCGAAGTCGCCCGTGCCTTGTTCATAGGATTGGGCAGCAAGATGAAGGAAGTGCGCGCACCGCTGGGCGAGCAGCCACCTGCCAAGGTCTGGGAAGAGCTGCGCACCCTGATCGGGGCCTATTTCGAGCCTGAACAAGGCTATTCGAGCCGGCGCATGGTGCATCGGGATGACATTGCCGGCGATTTTGACCATCTGGCGCGCTACGGCGAATGGGACCGCAGCGCCACGCCGCAGCCAGAGGATCTGACATGACCATTCGCGATGCCGCCTCTGAGGCGCAGTTCAGGGCCGCCCGCCCCGATGCCTCGACCTGGCTGGCGGCAAATGCCGGCTCGGGCAAAACCAAAGTGCTGACCGACCGGGTTGCACGGCTGCTGTTGAAGGGCGTGCAGCCGCAGCA
Organism: Leisingera sp. S232; assembly: GCF_049800895.1. Taxonomy (NCBI): domain Bacteria; kingdom Pseudomonadati; phylum Pseudomonadota; class Alphaproteobacteria; order Rhodobacterales; family Roseobacteraceae; genus Leisingera; species Leisingera sp. S232. Next base: position 63,191 of record NZ_JBNAFX010000002.1, read on the forward strand.
CATTCTGTGTCTGACCTACACCAAGGCCGCGGCCAGCGAGATGCAGAACCGGCTGTTCAAGCGCCTCGGCGAATGGGCGATGCTGGGCGATCAGGCACTGATTGCAGCCCTGACCGAACTGGGCGAGATCAACACCGCCGACGAAGATCTCGCCAAAGCGCGGACATTGTTTGCCCGCGCCATTGAAACGCCGGGCGGGCTGAAAATCCAAACCATTCACTCGTTCTGTTCGTCGCTTCTGCGCCGTTTCCCGCTGGAGGCCGGCGTCAGCCCTCAGTTTTCCGAAATGGACGACCGGGCGGGCCAGTTGCTGCGCGCCGAAATCATGGAAGATTTTGCCCAAGGCACAGAGGCTCCGCTGGTGGATGCGCTGGCGCGCCATGTCAGCGACAGCGATTTCGAAACCCTGACCGCAGCCATCTGCCAACGCCGCGCCGGTTTTGGCGAACCGATGGATTGGGACGGGCTGTTGCAGCTGTTCGATCTGCCTGAAGGGTTTGATGAGTCCGCATTGGAAGCGTTGGTCTTTTTGGGCGGAGAAGAAGAGCTTCTACAGCGCACCCGCGAGATGCTGGGGCAAGGCGGTGCGACCGATCAGAAAGCCGCTGCCAAGCTGACCGGTATCACCGTGCCAACGCTTGGTGATCTGAGTACGCTTGAAGGCATCTTTCTGACCGGCGCCAGCGCCAAAGAGCCATTCACCGCCAAGGTCGGCAAATTCCCGACCAAGAAGCTGCGCGAATCTCATCTGTCGCTGATGGACCAGCTGGAACCGCTGATGCTGCGGGTTGAAGCTGCCCGCGCCAAACGCCTGGGGCTGACTGCGGCGCGCAAGAGCCACGGCCTGCACCGTTTTGCCGCAGCCTTTCTGCCGGAGTACGAGCGCCGCAAGCAGCTGCGCGGTTGGCTGGACTTTGACGACCTGATCCTGAAGGCCCGGCAATTGCTGAACGACCCGGGCGTGGCGGCCTGGGTTTTGTACCGGCTGGATGGCGGTATCGACCATATCCTGGTGGATGAGGCGCAGGACACCAGCCCGGTGCAATGGGACGTAATCGAGAAGCTTGCACAGGAATTCACGGCCGGCGAGGGCGCGCGTTCGGACGTCGAACGCACCATCTTTGTGGTCGGTGACAAAAAGCAGTCAATCTACTCCTTTCAGGGCGCGGACCCCGACGCTTTTGACCGAATGCAAGAGGAGTTCGGCAAGCGGTTGGCGGAAACCGGGGCAGGGCTGCAGGATGCCTCGCTGGATTTCTCTTTCCGTTCCTCAGCGGCGATCCTGAAACTGGTCGATCTGGTGTTCAAAGACAGCCCCCGCGCAGGTTTCCGCAAGGAGGCGCTGCACCGTGCCTTTAAATCTGATCTGCCGGGCAGGGTGGACCTGTGGCCGGTGGTCGAAAAGGTCGAGGATGACGAAGACCCCGACTGGACCAGCCCCGTCGACCGCCCCAGCAGCCGCCACCACACGGTGATCCTGGCCGAACGTATCGCGCGTTCGATCAAGGAGATGATCGAGACCGGCGTGACGATCCCCGAGGATGGATCTGAACGCGGCACTTTCCGGCGCCGGCCTGTGACGGCCGGTGATTTCCTGATCCTTGTGCAGCGCCGTTCAGAGCTGTTTTCGGAAATCATCCGCGCTTGCAAGAAGGCAGAATTGCCCATCGCCGGCGCTGACCGGCTCAAGGTCGGAGCGGAACTCGCAGTCAAAGACATTGCGGCGCTGCTGCGCTTTCTGGCTCTTCCAGAAGACTCTTTATCTCTGGCAGAGGCTCTGAAATCGCCGCTGTTCGGCTGGAGCGAGCAGGCGCTGTTCGATCTCGCGCACCGGCGCGAGGCGATGTACCTGTGGCCTGCGCTGCGCGGGCGGGCAGGGGATTTCCCGGAAACCATGGCGGTGCTGAATGACCTGCGCGCAAATGCGGACTTCCTGCGGCCCTTTGACCTGATCGAGCGCATTTTGACCCGCCACGGCGGTCGCCAGAAGCTGCTGGGCCGGCTGGGGCCAGAAGCCGAGGACGGCATCAACGCGCTGTTGTCGCAAGCGCTGGCTTACGAGCGCACCGATGTACCGAGCCTGACCGGGTTTCTGGTCTGGATGCAGACGGACGATCTGGAGATCAAACGACAGATGGGCGCCGCCGGTGACATGATCCGGGTGATGTCGGTGCATGGTTCCAAAGGGTTGGAGGCGCCAATCGTCATTCTGCCGGACACTGCAAAACGGCGGCCACCCACGGATCCAGAGATCATGCTGGCGGGCGGCACCCCGGTTTGGAAGGTACCCAAAGAGCAGATGCCTGCCGCCATGCTGGCCGCACGTGAGACGGCACAGGAAAAGCTGCAGAATGAGCGGCTGAGGCTCTTGTATGTGGCTCTAACCCGCGCAGAGAAGTGGCTGATCGTGGCCGCCGCCGGTGATACTGGTGAACCGGGTGACAGCTGGTACCGCATGGTTGAAGGCGCCCTGCACGAAGGCTGCGCCATGGAATGCGTGACTGGAGGCGGCACCGGCCTGCGCTTACAGCATGGCGATTGGGACGGGCTGCCACTGGACGTTCCGACTGCCGTAGCGGCTGAAACGCATAGCCTGCCTGAAGTTTTCACCCGCATCGCTCCTGCCTATGCAGCGCCGGCGCCAGCCCTCAGCCCTTCGGACCTGGGAGGCGCCAAAGCCCTGGCCGGGGATCAAGGACTGGATGAAACAGCAGCCAAGGCTCGCGGCAGCCGGCTGCATCTGCTGCTGGAACACCTGCCGGGTCGGGCCGAGGAAGATTGGCCGCAGCTGGCACAGAACCTGCTGCAAAAATCCGATGACACCGCTGAATTGCTATGTGAAGCAACCGCTGTGCTGAAGAACCCGGATCTCTCGCATATTTTCCACCCCGACACGCTGGCGGAGGTGCCGGTCACTGCGGACCTGCACGGCAGCCGCCTGCATGGCATTATCGACCGGCTGATTGTCACACCGGAAAAAGTCGTCGCGGTGGATTTCAAATCGAACGCCACAGTGCCAGAAACTGCTGAGCAATGCCCCGAAGGCCTGCTGCGCCAGATGGGTGCCTATGCCCATGCGCTGAGACAGATCTACCCGGACCGGGCGGTTGAGACCGCGCTGCTGTGGACCCGCACCGCGATCCTGATGCCGCTTTCGCACGACCGCGTTACTGCAGCACTGCTGCGGCGGATGGAACCTTGACGATCCGTTAAGCCGTACATAGGTTCCAACTCCAGTTGCCACATAACTCCATGGAGACATGCATATGTCCACCGTTGCCGTCACCGACGCCACCTTTGACGCCGAAGTCAGGAACTCCGAGATCCCCGTTGTGGTGGATTTCTGGGCTGAGTGGTGCGGTCCCTGTAAGCAGATTGGCCCCGCTCTGGAAGAGCTGGCCGCAGAATTCGATGGCAAGGTGAAAATCGCCAAGGTCGATGTTGACAGCAACCCGAACTCCGCTGCCGCCATGGGCGTTCGCGGTATCCCGGCGCTGTTCCTCTTCAAAGACGGTCAGGTGGTTTCCAACCGTGCAGGCGCTGCTCCGAAGGCTGCGTTGCAGACCTGGATCGAAGAATCGATCTAAACCTGATCCAAGACAGATTTCCAAAGGCTGTCCCTCGCGGGATGGCCTTTTTTGTTTGTTACTGGCCCAGCCATTCGCGACAAACTGGCTCTTTTCTTAACCTTCCAAGCCTGTGACGGTCCGGACGAATGCAATTTCAGGAGGCAGTATGGCCAAGACACGGGTACTGGTGGAATTCGGCATGGGCACATCGCTCAGGCGGGAGGATTACACCGAAGCCGCCCGCCGCGCGATCAAGGATGCACTGTGGCACAACTCCGTCAACATGGCGGAGCTGTTTGAGTTCCGGAAGGAAGACATGATCATCGACGCCGAGATCGGCGTGCAGAAACCGGAGGCCGTGGACACTGAGGCGCTGAAGGAGATCTTCCCCTATGGCCAGCCCAGCATCCGGGTTGTGGAAGGCGGGCTGAACATCGAGAAGCCCCACGGCGGCCGCACAGTGATCGCCAATGCAGCCGTTGTCGTGTCCTTTGATATGGAGGCTGCACAATGAGCGAGAAACGGATCATCCTGGAAATGGGCATGGGCAATGATCTTTACGGCCAGGACTATACCAAGGCCGCACGGCGCGCGGTACAGGACGCGCTGCATCACTCCTCAATCACCTTGTTTTCCAAGCTGGGGATCGACCACAGCGAGATGCGTGTCGACGTGACCATCGGCGTGCAGCAGCCAGAGGCGGTGGATTGCGATCTGGTGGCCACAGACCTGCCACGGGGCCGGGCCAGTGTCCGCGCCGTCAAGGGGGGTCTGGATGTTGAAGATGCCGCGGCCGAAACCCGGCACGTGGTTGCAACCGCTGCAATCGAAGCCTGGCTGCCAGACCAGGCCGGAAAGTATAAAATCAGCGGTTGAACCAGGCCCTGAACGAAGAAAGCCGCCCGGAATGGGGCGGCTTTTGAATTTGGTGCTGATCGATGAATTACAGCGATGCGATGTCGCCGCGGTTCAGGCCGATGTCTTCCAGCTGAGCGTCCGACAGCTTGTCCAGAGCGTTGCGGGTCTGGCGGGTTTCGTTCCACTCAACGATTGCGTTTTTCACGTTGATCACGGTATCGACCACGCGGAGAACGGTGACTGCTCCGAGCGGCGCGTAGATGTTTGCTGTAGTCATTGCGCTAGTCCTTCTTAGAAACAGCCGACCCTGTGCCGGTTGTGAGCCCCATGTAGGATATGCGACCGAGTCTCACAATTGCTGGATTCTCAGTCCCGATCTGCACCCATTGCATACCGTATGCAGCTGTATCCTCCGCATCCAATCCCTTGTGCCCTGCAGGTGATGGTTCCATATAGAGAGCAGAAATTTGGAGGCATGAATGGCAGACGATCAATTCCCAGGCTGGCACGGCACCACCATTATCGGCGTGAAGAAGGATGGCGAAGTTGTCATCGCCGGCGACGGCCAGGTGTCGCTGGGCCAGACCGTGATCAAGGGAACCGCCCGCAAGGTACGACGTCTGTCACCCGGTGGCTTTGACGTGGTGGCGGGATTTGCCGGTTCGACTGCAGATGCGTTTACCCTGCTCGAACGTCTGGAAGTGAAGCTGGAAGCCACACCGGGCCAGCTGGCCCGCGCCAGTGTTGAATTGGCCAAGGACTGGCGCACCGATAAATACCTGCAAAAGCTGGAGGCGATGCTGATCGTCACCGACGGCAAGGACATGTTTGTGATCACCGGTGCCGGCGACGTGCTGGAACCAGAACATGATGTCGCTGCCATCGGCTCCGGCGGGAATTTTGCCCTGGCAGCTGCCCGCGGCATGATGGACAGCGATAAATCCGCCGAAGCTGTGGCCCGCGACGCCATGGCCATCGCCGCTGATATCTGTGTCTACACCAATGGAAACCTGACCGTCGAAACCATTGGCGGCTGAGAATTTTCCGCAAAATTCTTAGCAGAACTTTTCTCAGAAGTTTTGCCCCGGAAAGGACTGACATGACCGATCTGACCCCCCGCGAAATCGTCTCGGAACTGGACCGCTTCATTATCGGCCAAAAAGAAGCCAAGCGCGCCGTTGCCGTGGCCCTGCGCAGCCGCTGGCGGCGCAAGCAGCTGGCCGACGATCTGCGTGACGAGGTATATCCCAAGAACATTCTGATGATCGGCCCCACCGGCGTCGGCAAGACAGAAATTTCCCGCCGCTTGGCCAAACTGGCCCGCGCGCCTTTCATCAAGGTTGAAGCCACCAAGTTCACCGAAGTCGGATACGTAGGCCGCGATGTGGAACAGATCATCCGCGATCTGGTGGACAGCGCCATTGCCCAAACACGCGCGTTCATGCGCGACGACGTTAAGGCTAACGCTCGTAAAGCCGCCGAAGACCGTGTGGTGGAAGCCATTGCCGGCACTGATGCCCGCGAAGCCACCCGCGAGATGTTCCGCAAGAAGCTAAAGGCCGGGGAACTGGACGACACTGTGATTGAGCTGGACGTCGCCGACACATCCAACCCGATGGGCAATATGTTCGACATCCCCGGCCAGCCCGGCGCAGGCAATATGGGTATGCTGAACCTCGGCGATCTGTTCGGCAAAGCCATGGGCGGGCGTACCACCCGCAAAAAATTGACCGTTGCCGAAAGCTATGAAGTGCTGATCAGCGAGGAAGCCGACAAACTGCTGGATGATGAAACCGTGACCCGCACAGCTCTGGAATCAGTCGAGCAGAACGGCATCGTGTTTCTGGATGAGATCGACAAGGTTTGCGCCCGTCAGGAAACCCGCGGCGGTGACGTCAGCCGGGAAGGGGTCCAGCGCGACCTTTTGCCTTTGATTGAGGGCACCACTGTCAGCACCAAACACGGACCAGTCAAAACCGACCACATCCTGTTCATCGCCTCCGGTGCCTTTCATATCGCCAAACCCTCTGACCTGCTGCCAGAGCTGCAGGGCCGTTTGCCGATCCGCGTAAACCTGCGGGCGCTGACCGAAAAGGACTTTGTCCGTATTCTGACCGAAACAGACAATGCGCTGACCCGGCAATATACTGCCCTCATGGGCACCGAAGAAGTTGCTGTGACTTTCACCGAGGATGGCATTGCCGCGCTGGCCAAAATTGCCGCCGAAGTGAACCAGACCATCGAGAATATCGGTGCCCGGCGGCTTTATACTGTGATGGAAAGGGTGTTCGAGGAACTCTCCTTTACTGCCCCTGACCGTTCGGGTGAGGCCGTCACGGTGAACGCCGAATTCGTCAAGAAGAACCTGGGCGAGCTTGGCCGCTCTGCGGATGTCAGCCGTTACGTGCTGTAGATTGCCAAGGCAGCCCGCATCCTCTGGACAATAACGGCAGGTCCGGTAGCCTGCCGTTATTTAAGTATTGGGGGCAAAGATCATGCAAGGCCTGCACGCGGTTTGGATTATTCTCCTGTTTGCTCTGGCTGGCTGCACGGACAGATCTTTTTCGCCGACAGTTCCGGAAGCCTTGACCGTCGGCACGTCGAAAACGATCTTTGCCGCCACCAACCGAGATTCTTTGCAGGACGGCAGGTTTGGATCTGAACGGGCCGACGGGATCAGCTTTCTGGAATTGACAGTATCTATTCCCCCCAAGCATCAGCCCGGTTCCCTGAAATTCGGCTATGGGAACCCGGACCCGGTCACCGAGTTCACCATGGCCGGGCGCAGGAGTTTTGAAGGTGAGGCCGCCTTTTCCTCCAGACTGCGGCAGGAACTGAAAGAGTTTCCTGCCGGCGAGCAGGATGTCACCGTGTTTGTCCATGGCTTCAATTCCACCCAGGCGGAAACCGCGTTCCGGGCCGCCCAGCTGTCACATGACCTTAGTATTCCGGGCGCAACGGTCATCTATTCCTGGCCCAGCAAAGGCAAGGCGCTTGGCTATGCCTATGATGGCGACAGCGTATTGTTTGCCCGCGATGGGCTGGAACTGCTTCTGCGCCAGCTGCGCTCTTCCGGGGCTGGCCGGATTGTCGTGGTGGCGCATTCCATGGGAGGGCTTCTGACGATGGAATCCCTGCGCCAGATTGAAATCAAAACACCAGGCTGGTCGGCGCGCAATCTGGGCGGTGTTGTGCTGATGTCGCCTGACCTTGATGTTGATGTGTTCAAATCACAGATGGAGCGCTTTGCCGAGGTTCCGCAGCCGTTTGCAATATTTGTATCGCAAAAGGACAATATCCTGACCCTGTCGCAGCGGCTGAGGGGTCTTCATGGCCGCGCACGGCTCGGTAATTTGAACAGCATAGAAGATATCAGCGACTACCCCGTCGAAGTTGTCGATACCACGGCTTTCTCTGATGAAGCTGAATCGCAGCATTTTGTTGCGGCAACATCTCCGGCGCTATTGGCGTTGTTGAAAGGTGCCCGCGAAACAACAAAAGCGTTTGAGAAAAACCAGGACGGTTTCCGAAGAATCCTGCCGGGACAGATCGTAGTCCGAGACAGTGCTGTAGCTGTGGCGCTGTCAGGCCCGCCGTCCAGCAACAGGTGACAGGTTTCAGCGAAAACGCCTGAGGAAAACGTAATAGGCACCTTCTCCGCCGTGGCTGATATGAGCGGGTGTCACCTGCAATACGGCCTGAGCCAGCGGCGGCAACGCCAGCCATTGCGGAACCTTGTGGCGCAACACGCCGCGCGGCACTGGCATCGGACCCGGTTCATCCCGGTCCTTGCCCTTCCCTGTTACCACCAGAACCAACCGTTTGCCCGATGCCTGTGCCGACAGGATGAAACGGGTCAGAGCCGGGTGTGCCGTGTCGATCCGCATCCCATGCAGATCCAGCTTCCCTTCCGGTCTGATCTTGCCCCGTTTCATCCGGCGAAATGCCTTTTCGTCCATTTGCAGGGGATCACTGGACAGGCTGCGGGCGATCGATGGTTTCAGATCATGTTTTGCAGGCTTTGGTTTGGCACGGCTGCCCAGCTCAAACGCGGCCAGTCGCGGCTCTGGCTGCTTGACCGGCTTGGGTTTCGGCATCGGCGCAGCTGGCGGTGAAGAATGCGCACCCGGCTGCAAACGTTCCGTGTGTTTCACGACCTTGTGCCAAAGATCGATTTCTTCTCCTGTCAGTTTGCGCCGTGTCATATTAGATTTCTTCCGGCAGCATCGCATAGGCTCGCTGGATCGGCAGCAGAACCACCATCCGGCCTGGATCTTTCATTGTGCCAGCGGTTTCACCGGCTGCGTCACCGGTACCAACAAAAATATCGGCGCGCTGCGCCCCTTTGATGGCAGAGCCAGTGTCCTGCGCCACCATCAGCCTGCGCAACGGCATATGCCCGTCCTTTTCCACCCAGACCGGTGCGCCCAGCGGTGTGTAGGCCGGATCAGCTGCAATGGTGCGCATCGGTGTGACAGACCGGTTCATCGCGCCAAGCGGCCCCTTGGAGGCGGCAACCCTGTGAACTTCCCGGAAGAACACATAGGACGGGTTGTGAAACAGCAGTTCCTTGCCGTCTACCGGGTTTCGCCGCACCCAGGATTTGATCACCTGTGCGCTTACCTGATGGACATTGTAGATGCCGCGGCGCACCAGTTCGCGACCGATGGATTTGTATTCGTGCCCGTTGGCGCCGCCATAGCCGACCCGGATGGTCGACCCGTCAGGCAAGCGGATGCGGCCCGACCCCTGGATTTGCAGGAAAAAAAGCTCCACCGGGTCATCGACCCAGGCAATTTCCAGGCCACGGCCCTGCATCACGCCGCTGGTCAGAATGTCCCGGCGCGGCAGCCATTGGCCGGCCCCCCGTGCCTCTGGCGGCATTTTGTAAACCGGATGCTGGAACCGGCCGGACGGGTAGCGGGAACCGCTGAGTTCGGGCTCAAAGTAGCCGGTGAACAAAGCAGGTTTGCCATCTTCGATCAAAACTGGGCGGAAAAAGAGTTCGAAAAACGCTCTTGCCCCATCAGGAGACTGGGACCGGGCAGCGTTACATAGAGCCGCCCAGTCGGGGTCTTTTAAGTCCTGGCAGGTCCCCAGAAAGACCTCCAAGGCTGCAGCGTGATCATCCTCGGCCCAGCCATCAAGCTGGGAGAATTCCAGAATGCTGGACATAGTTTCAGACTGCGCCCCGGAAGCGGTCATTGCGGCACCTGCAATTGCAGCTGCCCCAAGAACACCCCGAAGAGCGGCAATCATGCGTCCGTCGCGACAAGCTGCCAATTAGGATCATCTGCGCCCATGGCGCGGGCAAAAACCCAAGTGTCCTTCTGGCGCTTCACGGCTTTGGGATCTCCCTCAACTATATCGCCGCCACGGTCGCGCACGACAGAGGTCAACTCCCCTACAAACCGCATGGTAATCTCAGCCCGGCCTGACTGTGCATCAAACTGTGCGTCTGCCAAAGTGGTTTCACGCACACCGATGAACTCGGCTTCGATCTTCAAGCCCTGATCCTCGCGCTGTGCAACAGCTTCCACGAAACTGTCGAACACATCTTCTGCTAGAAAGGGCTGAATTTCATCCAGGTGGCCATGCTCAAACCCCATCAGGATCATCTCGTAGGCGCCACGGGCACCCTGGACGAATTCCTGCACATGGAACGAAGGTTCAACCCGCTTCATCTCTGCCAGCGCCCGCGCCTGCGGGCTGCCATCCTCTACGTAATCGGTGATGTCCCGGTCGGGGCCGCCGTCGATCACTTCCAGATCGGGGCGGCGGCCGCGTGCTTCGGATTGCGGCACCGGCGGCTTTTCAAAACCTTCGCGTGTTCCGAGCACGCTTTTCAAGCGCAGGATCAGAAACACGGCAATACCGGCCAGAACCAAAAGCTGAATCACAGGCGACTCCATGGATACCTCATACTAGGCGTTCGTGCTTGGTTTGAAACCAAAGCGATCAGGTCTTATGTAGGTGACGGGCGGGAGCAAGTCTACCGCTGCAGCGTATGATCTCAAGGAAACCCTAATGTATCTTTTCCTGGCCTTTCTGATGGTTCCCATCATAGAAATCGCTCTGTTTATTCAGGTGGGGGGTGTCATTGGGCTGTGGCCGACTCTGGCCATTGTGGTTCTGACCGCAGTTATCGGCACCTGGCTGGTCAAAACACAGGGACGCATGGCGATGGGACAGCTGAGATCGTCTTTTCAGCAGTTGAACGACCCTGCAGAGCCTCTGGCCCATGGCGCAATGATCCTATTTGCCGGCGCTTTGCTGCTGACACCGGGTTTCTTTACAGATGCCTTTGGCTTTGCCCTGCTGATGCCGCCGGTGCGGCTGGCAGTGTATCGCTATCTGCGCGCCCGTATGACAATGGCTCAGTTCCAGATGGGACCGGGCAGCATGCATGGCCGCCACTATCCCGGCACAGCCGGAAAACCGGATGACATCATCGATGGTGATTACGAAGATGTGACCCAGCGGGAACGTCCCAAAGGCCCATCAGGCTGGGTTGACGGCCCCCGTTGAGATACCCGGACCAAGCTGTTAAGCACAGCTCAAAGCTTATTTTCAGGAGTATCCAGATGGCCGAAAACGGCGAAGCGCAGCAGCCCCAAGTGCAGATGAACATCCTGGGCCAGTTCATCCGTGATATGTCATTCGAAAACGTGATGGCGCAAAAAGGCACCGGCGGCGAAGTTCAGCCTGATGTCGGCGTGCAGGTCAACCTGGACGCAAAAAAGCGCTCTGCTGAAAACCAGTATGAAGTCATCACCAAGCTGACCGTTGAATCCAAGAACAAAGAAGGCGGCGACGTTCTGTTCGTTCTGGAACTGGAATATGTCGGTGTGTTCAACATCGTTGGCGTGCCGGAAGACCAGCTGCATCCGTTCCTGCTGATTGAATGCCCGCGCATGACCTTCCCATTCCTGCGCCGCATCGTGTCCGACGTGACCCGCGACGGCGGCTTCCCGCCGCTGAACCTGGACAATATCGACTTTGTAGCGATCTACCGCAATGAACTGGCCCGCCGCCAGACGGAAGCGGCTGAAGCTGCACCCACACAGTAATTCAACCGAATACTGGATCAGAAAACGCCGCTGACATTCAGCGGCGTTTTTTTATTGAATTAGACCACCCTAGCCTCAGGTGGCTTTCCACAAAGCATCATCGCCCATTTCCCCGACAAATGCCTCATGTGCGGCCAGTTCGTCAGCCGTGATCCGCGGTGGCAGCGGTGTTTGGCGTGGGGCAGGGCGCCAATCTTCTTCTACCTGTCCATTCCCTTTTGAGGCCGTTTGTGTAGACAGACCAAAGTCCGGCTGGCGCCCGCCTATCAGCTCCAGATAGACATCTGCCAGGATCTCGGAGTCGAGCAGAGCGCCGTGCAGGGTCCGGTTCGAGTTATCAATGCTGAAACGGCGGCAAAGCGCATCCAGTGTCGCCGGTGATCCCGGAAACCGCTGCCGCGCCATGGCCAGTGTATCGATTGCCTGATCCATCGGCAGCTTTGGCAGTCCCATCCAGCCGAGTTCTGCATTCAAGAACTTCATATCAAAGCTGGCGTTGTGAATGATCAGCTTGGAGTCCTGCACAAAGTCCAGAAACTGTTGCCCGATTTTGGCAAACACAGGTTTATCCCGAAGCGTCACAGCACCGGGTTCCGGTTTTTGCGGCGGTTCCAGCAGATCCGGACCGATACCATGTACTGAAAACGCCTCTGCCGGCATCGAGCGTTCCGGGTTCATATACTTGTGAAACGTTTTCCCGGTCGGCATGTGATTGAACAGTTCCACTGCGCCGATTTCGACAATCCGGTCCCCGGAAAACGGATCAAAACCAGTGGTTTCGGTATCGAGAACGATTTCACGCATCGGCCAGCTTGCTCCTGATATCTGCGAGGACTTGCGCCACTTGCGCCTCTGCATGTTCCAAAGTGTCGGTTTCGATCACATAGTCGGAACGGGCGATTTTTTGCTCAATCGGCATCTGCTTCTGCAGAATATGACGGAATTGTTCAAACGTCATCGACCCTCGGGCAAGAACCCGCTCCTGTTGGGTTTCCGCATCGACGCTCACACAGGCGACTGCATCCATTTCCGCGTCGCCTCCGGTTTCAAACAACAGGGGAATGTCGAAAACAAGGATGTCACTCTGTGCCGACGCACGAAATTCTGCCCGGTCCTGGGCGACCAGTGGATGAACAATCGCCTCGATCCGCTTCAGCGCTTCCGGGTCCTGGCCAATAATCTGCTTTAACCTAGCCCGGCTGATTTCACCGTTTGCTATCGCCTCTGGAAAGACAGACTGCATCGGCTGCACCGCTGCACCGCCTTTGCCATAAAGCCTGTGAACAGCTGCATCTGCATCCCAGACTGCACATTCTCGGGCTGCAAACATTTTGGCGGTAGTGCTTTTCCCCATGCCGATTGAACCGGTGAGGCCAAGGCAGAAGCTCATGCGAGCACAGCCTCGCGCGTGCCTGCGTCAACTTCGGGTCGGAGACCGAACCAACGTTCAAATCCGGGCACTGCCTGATGCAAAAGCATGCCCAGCCCGTCAACAACAGTGCAGCCCGCATCCTCAGCGGTTTGCAGCAAATCGGTTTTCAGAGGCGCATAGACGAGGTCGGTGACAACAGCGTCTGGACGCAGACCGTCAAGCGGTACGCGCAAGCGTGGCTTGCCCACCATTCCAAGTGACGTGGTGTTCACGATCAGCGCGCCATCCTCAATTGCGTTGCCAGCCTGAACCCATTCCAGGACTTTAATGCGGCTGCCAAAATCCTTCTGCAGCTGATCCGCCCGGTCGCGTGTCCGGTTGGTAAGCAGGATTTCTGGCACGCCTGCCTCCAGCAAGGAGGCAACAACCGCCCGGCAAGCACCGCCAGCCCCCAGAACAACCGCCGGCCCGGACTTGGGATCCCAATTGGGCGCGCCTTGATGCAGGTTCGTAATGAAACCGTAGCCATCTGTATTATCTGCCAAGACAGTGCCGTCCTGACGGAAGATCAACGTATTGGCGGCTCCTATCAGCTTGGCCCTGTCTGTCACCGTGTCGGCAATCTTCATCACCGCCTCTTTATGAGGGATGGTGACATTAGCTCCAACAAACCCCATTTTCGGCATTGCCTGAATGGTCTCGGCCAGGTTCTCCGGCTCCACATGCATAGGAACATAGTGGCCGGCGATGCCATGTGTTTTCAGCCAATGCTGGTGAAGCTGAGGGGATTTGGAATGCGCCACAGGGCAGCCGATCACGCCGGCCAGCGGGATTTTTGCTTCTGTCATTGCTCGATCACCCCTTGCAAACCCAGGTAACTGATAAGCTCCATCAGCGGCAATCCCAAGACATTAAAGTAACTGCCGTCAATGCTGGCAAACAACCGCACGCCCTCTTCTTCCAGCTTGTATGCGCCCACTGCATGCCGGATGCTTTCCCAGTTCCGGGACACATAGTCATCTATATATGTGTTCGAAGATTTCCGCATCATCAGCCGGACCTGACCAACATGTCGCCAGATGGGTTCCCCATCGCGATAGATCACCGCCGCAGACAACAACATATGGCGTTTTCCGCACATCTGCTTAAGCTGATCGGCGGCCTCTGCGGCGCTGACAGGTTTGGAGATGATTTTACCTTCAAAATCGAGCACCTGATCACATCCCAGTACGAGCTTGCCCGGGTGCTTGCCACTAATCTTGCAGGCCTTGGCTTCAGCCAGGGCATCCGCAATGTCCCGCGGCGAAGCCTGTTCGGACAAAAGCGCAGCCTTGATCGCATCCTCGTCCAGACGCGGCACGTCAGTGACAAATTCAATACCGGCCTGACGCAGCAGATGCGCCCGTATTTCAGAACCGGATGCCAAAACTATGTGGGCAGTCATGTGGAAAACCCCGTGGGAAAGACGCAGATCATTTCAGGACGTTTTGTATGGTTTTCCACGCTCAAGTAAAGACTCCAGGGGTTGACTGAAATCTCAGGATTCTGTCGGCTGAGTCGTCCCTTGTGAGTCAGGATAACTTTTTGTTCGTGGATATGCCGGCTTTCCCCGGATCTTCCCGGTGTTATCCCCAAGGCTGGAAAGGTAAACACATTCTTAACATTCCTTATTTCTAAGGCGTTAAGAAAATATCAACGTTTCCTGTCCCATCCCAGCTGGTATCTTATCCTTGCTGGGGATAAGCGGAGGAAGAGTCATTTATCCACTGAAATCCATGCACACTACAAAAACATCATCCTTCTAATACTTTCTTAATTATTAGGGTGATCAGACCAGACCGGGGAGAACCGCTCATGGACCTGAGCAATGTCATGTTCACGCTCTACCCATATGCAAAGTCACTGCACATCATGGCAGTTCTCAGCTGGATGGCCGGTCTTTTCTATCTTCCCCGTTTGTTTGTGTATCATGTGGAGCAGGCAGAGAAGGTCCAGGAAGCAGTGCCAATCTTCCTCCAAATGGAGGAGAAGCTTCTTAGGATCATCATGCGTCCGGCGATGTATGTGTCCTGGGCTGCAGGGCTGCTCATTGTGCTGACGCCGGGGATTGTCGACTGGAGCTCCATCTGGCCTTGGACCAAGGGCGTATCAGTGATTGCCATGACCTGGTTCCATCATTGGCTGCTGTTCCGCTATCGCGACTTCAAGGAAGGTCGAAACATGTGCACCGGGCGGCAGTTTCGGATGATGAACGAGGTGCCTACCGTCCTGATGCTGGTGATTGTGATCTCGGTTATCTTCAAATTCTGACGCAGAGGCTCAGAAACGGGCCTAGCAGCCCCGGAACACGTGCAGCCGGCGTTTGACTCGTCTGAAACGACTCCCTATGTATGGCTCTCAGCGGGCCCGTCCGGGTATGCCGTGTTTTCCATTCCTGTCGTCAGACCGACCCCCTGAATAAACGGGGGAGTAGAGGCCGTATATATGACCGAGCAATCCCTGAATCTCGCTGATCTCAAGGCAAAAAGCCCCAAGGCTCTGCTGTCCATGGCGGAAGAGCTGGAGATCGAAAACGCCTCGACCATGCGTAAGGGCGAGATGATGTTCCAGATCCTGCGTGAACGCGCAGACGAGGGATGGGACATTGCCGGCGACGGGGTGCTGGAAGTGCTGCAGGATGGCTTTGGCTTCCTTCGTTCACCAGAGGCAAACTACTTGCCGGGTCCGGACGATATCTATGTTTCCCCTGACATGATCCGCCAGTATTCACTGCGCACCGGTGACACGGTGGAAGGCCAGATCAAGGCGCCATTGGAGACCGAACGTTACTTTGCGCTGACCAATGTTACCAAGATCAACTTTGAAGAGCCTGAGAAGGCGCGCCACAAGATTGCATTCGATAACCTGACGCCGCTCTATCCGGATGAGCGGCTGAAGATGGAAATCGAAGATCCGACCATCAAGGATCGTTCCGCCCGGGTGATCGACCTTGTTGCCCCGATCGGTAAAGGTCAGCGTTCGCTGATCGTCGCACCGCCGCGGACCGGCAAAACCGTGATCCTGCAGAACATTGCGCATTCGATCGAAAAGAACCACCCGGAGTGCTATCTGATTGTTCTGTTGATCGACGAGCGCCCGGAAGAGGTGACCGACATGCAGCGCTCGGTGAAGGGCGAAGTTGTCTCCTCCACCTTTGATGAGCCAGCCACCCGCCACGTTGCGGTTTCGGAAATGGTCATCGAGAAAGCTAAGCGTCTGGTCGAACATAAGCGAGATGTTGTGATTCTTCTCGACTCCATCACAAGACTTGGTAGGGCCTTTAACACCGTGGTGCCATCATCTGGTAAAGTTCTGACCGGTGGGGTTGATGCAAACGCACTGCAGCGCCCGAAGCGCTTCTTTGGTGCTGCGCGGAACATCGAAGAGGGTGGTTCGCTCACCATCATCGCAACGGCGCTGATCGACACCGGCTCGCGTATGGACGAGGTGATCTTTGAAGAATTCAAAGGCACCGGTAACTCGGAAATCGTGCTGGACCGCAAGATTGCCGACAAGCGCGTGTTCCCGGCAATCGATATCCTCAAATCCGGCACCCGGAAAGAGGATCTTCTGGTCGACAAGATCGATCTGGCCAAGACCTTTGTTCTGCGCCGGATCCTGAATCCGATGGGTACGACAGATGCAATCGAGTTCCTTCTGTCGAAGCTGAAGCAGACCAAGTCGAACTCTGAGTTCTTCGACTCGATGAACACCTGATCCGGGCCGGCGAGAGAGAAGGGCCATTCCATGGACACGATCTTTGCGCTGGCCTCCCCCCAAGGGAAGGCCGGGGTTGCGGTAATCCGCGTCTCCGGTCCGTTAGCATTGGATGCCGGCGCGCAGCTTTGCGGCGGAGAAATGCCTGCCCGGCGTGCCTGTCTGCGGAATTTGCGCGACGAATCAGGTGAGCACCTGGATGAGGCTTTGGTTCTGTCCTTTTCAGCACCAAACAGCTTCACTGGTGAAAATACTGTTGAATTTCAAACACATGGAAGCACGGCCGTAATCTCTGCCGTGCTTGAATCGCTGAGTCGAATCGATGGGCTGAGGATGGCACAGCCAGGCGAATTCACGCGCCGGGCTTTGGAAAATGGAAATTTGGACCTGGCCCAAGTCGAAGGCTTGGCTGATCTGATCGATGCCGAAACCGAAGCGCAGCGCAAGCAGGCACAGGTAATCCTTGCCGGCGGACTGGGGAAGCTGGCTGAAATCTGGCGTGCCAATCTGATCCGGGCGGCCTCTCTCATCGAAGTTACCATCGATTTTGCGGACGAAGAAGTGCCCGTCGACGTTACGCCGGAAGTCACCGCGTTGCTGACCGAAGTTCAGGCCGGCCTTGAAAAAGAAACCGACGGTATCAAAATTGCCGAACGGATTCGCAATGGTTTCGAAGTGGCCATTGTCGGAGCGCCCAATGTAGGTAAGTCAACTTTGCTGAACGCGCTTGCCGGCCGCGAGGCAGCTCTTACTTCCGAATACGCTGGCACCACCCGCGACATTATCGAAGTTCGTATGGATCTTGCCGGTCTGCCTGTCACACTTCTTGATACAGCAGGTCTGCGTGAGACCGAAGATCATGTCGAAGGCTTAGGGATCGCTCTGGCGCGAAAGCGGGCTGAGGAAGCAGACTTGCGTGTCTTTCTGGCCGAGGATGAAGAGATCCTGGATGTTGACATGCGGCCAGGTGATATTTGCCTGCGACCGAAAGCGGATCAACGGGATGACAGAGAGAATGCTATTTCCGGCCAATCTGGATATGGAATTGATCGATTGGTCGACCATGTCACGGTTGTACTGCAGAACCGTTCGGCTCAGGCCGGGATTGCGACCCGAGCACGGCATCGGGATGCAATGCTGTCTGCATTGCGCAGCTTGAAAGAAGCACAAGGCATCCTGCAGCAGGGGCCGGAGTTTTATGATATAGCTGCAGAAGAGATGCGGTCAGCAATTCGGGCTTTGGAAATGCTGGTAGGCCGTATTGGTGTGGAGAATCTCCTAGATGAAATTTTTTCGAGTTTTTGCCTAGGGAAATGAAGGAGTGTTTCACGTGAAACATTCAGCTTATGACGTCATTGTTGTTGGTGGAGGCCATGCCGGTACAGAAGCGGCACATGCTTCTGCGCGGATGGGCTCGTCAACAGTACTGGTGACGCTGACACGCAGCGGTATTGGCGTTATGTCTTGCAATCCGGCTATTGGCGGCTTGGGGAAAGGCCATCTTGTACGCGAGATCGATGCTATGGATGGTGTCATGGGTCGGGTTGCTGACTTGGCTGGTATCCAGTTTCGTCTTCTCAACCGTAGAAAAGGGCCTGCTGTCCAAGGACCTAGGGCCCAGTCCGATAGAAAAATCTATCAAAGTGAAATGCTGAAACTGACAGAAGGGCAGTGTAACCTGGATGTCATCGAAGGCGAAGTGACTGACTTTTTGATGAGCTCTGGCGTCGTCACTGGCGTGATTTTGGCAGATGGGAGTGAGCTGACAGCCAAGGCAGTTGTCTTGACATCCGGGACATTCCTGCGCGGCGTCATTCATATTGGTGATGTCTCAAAGCCAGGCGGGAGGATGGGCGATAAGCCTTCAGTGAAGCTGGCTGAACGTCTTGATAGTTTTGAGTTACCTCTCGGCCGGCTGAAAACAGGTACACCGCCTAGGCTGGATGGGCGTACAATCAATTGGGATATCTTGGGCACGCAGCCGGGTGATGAAGATCCAGTTTTCTTTTCGTTTATGACAGGATCTGTGAGCGCCAAGCAGTTGTCTTGTGGAATTACGCATACAAATCCCAAGACCCATGACATCATTCGGAAAAATCTGGAGAGATCCGCCATGTATGGCGGACACATTGACGGAGTTGGACCCAGGTATTGCCCGTCGATAGAAGATAAAATTGTCCGGTTTTCTGACAAAGAATCACATCAGATATTTCTGGAACCAGAAGGCGTAGAGGACCACACTGTTTATCCAAACGGTGTCTCCACCAGTCTTCCGGTGGAAGTGCAAGAAGAGTACGTTCAGTCGATCTATGGTCTGGAGCGAGCAGTCATTTTGCAACCTGGTTATGCGATTGAATATGATTATGTTGACCCACGCGCGTTGCAACTGGATCTATCACTCAAGAATGTCCCTGGTCTGTATCTTGCAGGGCAGATAAATGGCACTACGGGATATGAAGAAGCGGCCGCCCAAGGGCTTGTTGCAGGTCTCAACGCGGCGCGGCGCGCCAAGGGTGAGGAGCCGGTAACATTCAGCCGGTCAAGCAGTTATATCGGTGTTATGGTCGATGATTTGACAACGAATGGTGTGACTGAACCCTATCGTATGTTCACTTCAAGAGCTGAGTTCCGACTTTCATTGCGGGCAGACAATGCAGATCAACGGTTGACCCCCTTAGCAATCGAACTTGGCTGTGCTGGAGAGGAGCGAAAGATCTCCTTCTTGGAGAAAAGTAATCAACTTTCCGCGGCGAGGCAGGTCCTGGATTCGCAGACATTTACCCCAAAACAAATTTCCGGGGTAGGTATCCGAGTGAATCAAGATGGAAACCGTAGGACTGGTCTTGATGTTCTGGCATTTCCCGATGTTTGCTTTGAGGATGTGGTAGGTTTGATGCCAGAATTGTCTGGTGTCCAAGACGGAATACGGCGTCAAATGGAAAAAGACGCGCTTTACGCCAACTACATTGCACGTCAAGAGCGGGAAATTTCTGTACTAAAACGAGATGAAGGCCACCGGATACCTGATGGATTCGTGTTTTCTGGGATTGATGGGTTGTCGAAAGAGTTGCAGCAAAAGCTGGAGCACGCTCGTCCGGAAACCTTGGCACAGGCTGCGAGAATCGATGGGATTACGCCTGCGGCGTTGGCTCTGATCCTGGCGCGGCTCCGTAAGCGGAATTCGAATCAGGAGAAAACCGCATGAGCGGCCGAGGGATTCTTGAGACGCTCAATGTTTCACGTGAAACATTAGATCGTCTAGAGATCTTTGTTAGCATATTGCGAAAGTGGAATCCAAAGATCAATCTGGTTTCCCGAGCCAGTCTTGAACATGTTTGGTCAAGACACATCGCTGATTCAGTTCAAGTGTTCCGCTGTGTTGATGCTCCTGACTCTTGGGTCGATATCGGTAGCGGGGGAGGGTTCCCTGGTTTGATTGTGGCGCTTCTGGCCGTTGATGAGGCGCCTGAGATGAAAGTCACGCTTATCGAAAGCGATCAGCGTAAGTCAGCTTTTTTGCGCTCAGCAGCGCGGGAATGCGGTGCTTCTGTTACGGTTTTGTCCGAACGTATTGAAGCAGTTGCACCACAGCAGGCGGATGTTTTGTCCGCTCGTGCGCTTGCTGATTTGTCAGATCTCCTTGGATTTGCGGAACGTCATCTTTCCGATGGTGGTGTCGCCTTATTTCCAAAAGGAGAGAACTGGAAAAAAGAAGTGGATAACGCGCGGCAGAGATGGCGGTTCGAGGCAGAGCCGGCTAAAAGTTTGACAGAACCAGAAGCAGTAATCCTGAAAATCAGAGGAGTAGAACGTGTCTGATTTTTCCCGCCCAGAGGGGCCTCGTATCATCGCGGTCGCAAATCAGAAAGGTGGGGTGGGGAAGACAACAACGGCCATAAACCTGGCCGCGGCTTTGGTTGAATGTGGTCTACGGGTCATGGTGGTGGATCTGGACCCGCAAGGTAATGCTTCAACAGGTCTTGGGATCGAGGCATCTGATCGTGACTTGACCACTTATGATCTCTTGGTTGAGGACGCGTCTTTGGAAGATGTTATCCGTCAGACGGAAATCGAAGATTTATGCATAATTCCGGCCACTGTGGATCTCAGCTCTGCGGACATTGAACTGTTCACCAATGAAAAGCGCAGTTTTCTTCTGCACGATGCGCTTCGGCAGACCGCGATGGATGAATATGATTGGGACTATGTCTTGATTGATTGTCCGCCGTCGTTAAACCTCTTGACCGTAAACGCCATGGTTGCCGCACATTCCGTTCTGGTTCCCTTGCAGAGTGAGTTTTTTGCACTGGAAGGGGTTACACAGCTGATGCTGACAATTCGGGAAGTGCGACAGTCTGCGAATCAAAACCTTCGCATTGAAGGGATTGTTTTAACCATGTTTGATCGGCGGAATAATCTATCTCAGCAGGTAGAACAGGATGCGCGAGACAATCTGGGTGATCTGGTTTTTCAAACCAAAATCCCGCGCAATGTAAGGGTGAGCGAAGCTCCCTCATATGCGCTTCCGGTCCTGAACTATGACACCAACTCGCTGGGCGCACAGGCGTATCGTGCCTTGGCGGAAGAAATCATCAATAAGCATAACAAGATAGCGGCCTAAATGCAGAGTACCTACCGGAGGCAACCATGGCAGACAAAAAGACGAAACCACGCGGGCTGGGCCGGGGACTGTCGGCGTTGATGGCAGATGTGAACCCTGCGCCGGTGAGTACGCAGGCAGAAGCTCCGCGAAATGCAGAGATAATGGTGCCGATCGAAAATGTCGTGGCCAACCCCAACCAGCCGCGCCGACAGTTTTTGCAGGAAGACCTGGATGACCTGACGGCTTCTATCAAAGAGAAAGGGGTTCTTCAGCCTCTGATCGTGCGGCCACGACCGGGCGGCCAATATGAGATTGTCGCGGGTGAAAGGCGCTGGAGAGCCTCTCAGGCTGCGCAATTGCATGAAGTTCCTGTATTGATCCGGGACTATTCTGATCTCGAAATGATGGAAGTTGCCATCATCGAGAACATCCAGCGCTCTGACCTCAACGCAATGGAAGAGGCGCAGAGCTACAAACAGCTGATGGAAAAGTTCGGGCATACTCAGGAGAAGATGGCAGAAGCGCTTGGTAAAAGCCGCAGTCATATTGCAAACCTTGTCCGGCTTCTGCATTTGCCTGATGATGTGCAGATACTGGTTCAGGAACGTAAACTTTCGGCAGGCCATGCCCGGGCTTTGATCACTTCTGACAATGCTTCTGGATTGGCAAAAAAGATCGTGCAAGGTGGATTGTCTGTTCGTGCCACCGAGGCATTGGTAAAGAAAGACGCGGCAGGGATTCAGACTTCTTCGACGAAGAAACCCAAAAAGGCGGTTGAAAAGGACGCGGATACCCGTGCGTTGGAAGGGGATCTTTCGGCAATGCTGAAGATGAAAGTGTCGATTGATCACAAGCCTGGCGGAGAAAGCGGATCGCTCACGATCAGCTATGCAGACTTGGACCAATTGGACGAATTGTGCAATTTACTTAGCCGTTAGGGCGAGTCCAGATAAAGGTCAGGACTGCCGACAATACGATGGCCTGTATACCCAGGACATAGGCTGGTACGCCGATCAATAGAGATAGTCCAAAGACGGCGGCAATCGAAAGGGTTGCCGCCTTTTTTGCGTTTGGCCGGATAGCGCCTTGGTCACGCCAATCAGTGATCATCGGGCCAAAGGTATTATGCGCCAGAATCCAGTTGTGCAGGCGATCTGAAGAGTTTGCAAAACAGAAGGCCGCAAGAAGCAGGAAAGGTACAGTTGGAACAAGAGGAAGAACAATGCCGACCACAGCCAAGGCCACAAAGAATAGTCCAAGGCCGGCGTAGAGGAAACGCATTGTTCTAATCCATCAACAGATTGCGGAGAACCGCATTCAATACCGCGCGGCCCTGATCGGTTGCGCGTAACCTTTGATCCGAGATAGTGACCATGCCCATCTGTACAAGGTCATCCAGTCGGTTTTTATGAAGATCCCGGCCGGCAAGTTGAGAAAAACGTACCATATTCAGGCCTTCAGAAAGGCGCATCCCCATCATCAAGTATTCTGCCGCAGCATCTTCTGCTAGCAGGGGTTCTCGCAGGGATTCGCCATTGCCCCCGCCGGCGGCTTGTAGCCATGCACCGGGAGAGAGATGGGTTTCAGTCGCAAACCTGGTGCCGTCCAGGGTAAGGCGACCATGGGCGCCGGGACCGATGCCAGCGTAGTCGCCATAACGCCAATAGATCAGGTTGTGGCGGGATTCCGAACCGGGTTTGGCATGGTTGGAAACCTCATAGCCGTACATACCGAATTCGGCACAGATCTCTTGTGTGGCAAGATACATGTCGGCGGCGGTGTCATCGGTCGGAAGATTGCGCAGCTTACCGCGAGCGTATCGATCGCCAAAAGCGGTGCCATCCTCGATCGTAAGCTGGTAGAGCGACAAGTGGTCGATGGCCATTGATAGAGCTTCGCGCAGCTCTTTCTGCCAAGCATCGAGGGTCTGGCCCTGACGGGCATAGATCAGGTCAAAGCTTACCCGGTCGAAACAGTTGCGGGCGATGTCAAAGGCGGATTTTGCCTCGGAAACACTGTGGATGCGTCCGAGCCGACGCAGATCTTCATCGTTCATTGCCTGAATGCCCATGGAGATCCTATTGACCCCGGCATCGCGGTAACCCGCAAAACGCCCAGCTTCGACAGAGCCGGGGTTTGCTTCAAGAGAGATCTCTATGTCATTGGCAAAGGGCCAGATTTCACGTGCCCGTTCGATAATGGCAGACACTGTTTCGGGCAACATCAGGGATGGGGTGCCGCCGCCGAAGAAAATCGAGTTCAGAACCCGGCCGGACAGCTGTTCCGAGAGTCTATCAAGTTCAGATAAATAGGCTCTAACCCACAGGTTCTGGTCTATTTTTGCAGAGACATGACTGTTGAAGTCGCAATAGGGGCATTTGGCTTGGCAGTAGGGCCAATGTACATAGAGGCCAAAACCCCCATTGCGCCAGTCATCCACCGAAACAGCCCTGGATGAACTGGGCCACTGCCTTGCCGCGGTGGCTGATCTTGTTCTTCTCCGCCGGGTCCATTTCGGCGCAAGTGATGTCAAACCCGTCAGGCTGGAACATCGGGTCGTAGCCAAAGCCGTGTTCGCCGCGGATTGGCCAGACCAGCTGGCCGGGCATCACGCCTTCGAAGACTTCGTCATGGCCGTCTGGCCAGGCGATGACCAGAGTGCAGCGGAACTGGGCAGTCCGGGGGGCGACGGCACTGGCTGCGTTCAATTCGTCGTTGGCACGCGTCATCGCCATCTTGAAGTCGCGGCCATTGGGGGTTTCGGCCCAGTCGGCGGTGTAGACACCGGGGGCACCGTTCAGCGCGTCGATGGTGATGCCGGAGTCATCCGACAGGGCAGGGAGGCCGGTGGCCTTGGCCGCTGCATGCGCCTTGATGCGGGCGTTGCCGACAAAGGTGTCTTCGGTTTCTTCCGGTTCCGGCAGATCCATTTCGCCGGCGCCGACCACGCTGACACCAAACGGCGCGAGAATCTCAGAGATCTCGGCCAGCTTGCCCTTGTTGTGGGTGGCGACAAGTAACTTGCCGCCTTCCAGTTTGCGGGTCATTTGCAGGCGGCCTTCTGCATTTCGGCGAGTTCGGACGTGCCTTGGGCGGCCAGATCCATCAGCTGGTTCATCTGATCGCGGGAGAAGACAGAGCCTTCGGCTGACATCTGGACTTCGATCAACTTGCCGGAGCCAGTCATGATGAAATTGCCGTCGACGCCGGCCTCGGAATCTTCGGGATAGTCGAGATCCAGAACCGGCTGGCCGGCATAGATGCCGCAGGACACTGCCGCGACAGGGTCCATCAGCGGATCAATTTGCACATCGCCGGCTTTCATCAGCTTGTTCACAGCCAGGCGCAGCGCCACCCAGCCACCGGTGATCGAGGCGCAGCGGGTGCCGCCGTCGGCCTGCAGAACATCGCAGTCGACGGTGATCTGGCGCTCACCCAAGGCGACGCGATCCACGCCGGCCCGCAAAGCCCGACCGATCAGGCGCTGGATTTCAACAGTTCGACCGCCCTGCTTGCCCGAGGAAGCCTCACGGCGCATGCGAGTGTTGGTGGCGCGGGGCAGCATGCCGTATTCGGCGGTGACCCAACCCAGGCCGGTGCCTTTGATGAACGGCGGCACGCGGTCTTCGATGGTGGCGGTGCACAGCACATGGGTATCGCCCATTTTGATCAGGCAGGAGCCCTCGGCGTGTTTGGTGAATCCGGTCTCGATAGAGACGGCACGCATTTTATTCAATTCTCGTCCTGAGGGTCGCATGAGATATCCTTTTGCTGTTGATTTGGGGATAGCCCCCGGAACCAAGACGATGCAAGCCCGATTGACCTTTTGGCATACAGCTCTTTAATGACATCTTGGCGACGGTTTCTTATGTTTGAAACCGCAAGAAATGCTGGAAGGCCGATGAGTGACCCGCAAAATATTCTGCAGGATCTGAACGACCGCTCGCGGGAAGTTTTTCGGACGGTTGTGGAAAGCTATCTGGAAAGCGGCGATCCTGTTGGCAGCCGGACCCTGACGCGTTCGCTCAGCGAGAAAGTCAGCGCTGCGACAATCCGCAATGTGATGCAGGATCTGGAGTATCTTGGGCTTCTGGACAGCCCGCATGTCAGCGCCGGTCGAGTGCCGACGCAACTTGGGCTCAGGATGTTTGTGGATGGCCTTTTGGAGGTTGAAGACCTGAAGGCCAATGACAGAGAGAAAATAGACGCGACACTGGGGAAGAGCGCCGGTGATGTAGGCGGCATGCTGGACCGGGTTGGTGCAGCATTGTCAGGTGTCACGCAGGGGGCATCACTGGTGCTGACGCCCAAGCATGAGGCGGAAATCCGTCATATCGAGTTTGTCTCTCTGGCGCATGACCGGGCATTGGTTGTTCTGGTGTTCTCGGACGGCCACGTGGAAAACCGCCTGTTCACACCGCCACCGGGTCAGACGCCAAGCTCGATGCGGGAAGCGGCGAACTTCCTTAATGCGTTGATCGAGGGGCGGACGCTGAGCGAAGTTCAGCGGCAAATCCAGGGGGAGATTGCCGCGCGGCGGCAGGAAATAGACAGTCTGGCGCATGCCATGATCGAAAGCGGCTTGGCGATCTGGGAAGACGACGGCAGCGAGCAGGCCCGGCTGATTGTACGTGGACGTGCGAATCTGCTTGCTGAGACTGGAGCAGCTGAGGAGCTGGAGCGGATCCGGACCCTGTTTGATGACCTTGAGCGCAAGCGCGATATTGCTGAATTCCTGGAACTGACCGAGGACGGCGACGGCGTGCGCATTTTTATCGGTTCGGAGAACAAACTTTTCTCACTTTCGGGTTCCTCTTTGGTGGTGTCTCCTTATATGAACGCGGATCGAAAGATCATCGGTGCGGTCGGAGTGATTGGTCCGACGCGCCTGAATTACGGACGGATTGTGCCAATTGTGGACTACACGGCACAGCTGGTCGGCAAACTGTTGTCGGACCGGAGTTAGAGGTGAAATATGGCAGAGCTCAAGGACGAAGACTTTCTGGATGACATCGACGCCGCCGAGGCTGAAGAGCTGGCAGCGCAGACCGAGGAATTTGATGACGCCTCGCTGGAAATTGATGCGCTCCGGGCAGAACGGGATGAGCTGAAGGACCGCTTTATGCGGGCGCTGGCAGATGCGGAGAACGCACGCAAGCGGGGCGACAAGGCACGCCGTGAAGCAGAGAATTATGGTGGTTCAAAACTGGCCCGCGACATGCTGCCGGTCTATGACAACATGAAACGCGCGATTGAGGCAGCAACCGACGAGCAGCGCGAAGTCTCTGCTGCGCTGATCGAAGGCGTGGAACTGACCATGCGCTCCCTTTTGGGTGTGTTTGAAAAACATGGTATCCGGATTGTGTCGCCGGAAGTGGGCGACAAGTTTGACCCCAAAGTACATGAAGCAATGTTTGAGGCGCCTGTGCCGGGCACCAAGGCCGGCGATATTATTCAGGTGTCGGCCGAAGGGTTCATGCTGCACGACCGCCTGCTGCGCGCAGCGCAGGTCGGGGTTTCCTCGACGCCTGCGTAGCGGGTGCGCCCTTGGGGGCGCTGCCTCCGGCGGGAGTATTTTGGGAAAGATGAAATAGCGGTTCCAATCGGAGCCGCTATTTTTTCT
Organism: Leisingera sp. S232; assembly: GCF_049800895.1. NCBI lineage: Bacteria > Pseudomonadati > Pseudomonadota > Alphaproteobacteria > Rhodobacterales > Roseobacteraceae > Leisingera > Leisingera sp. S232. Next base: position 90,042 of record NZ_JBNAFX010000002.1, read on the forward strand.
TCAGGAAACGGCGTCTTTCAGTTTGTAGAGCATTTCCAGTGCTTCACGTGGGGACAGGTCGTCCGGCTGGATGCTCTCCAACAGCGCCTCGGCCGGAGATGGGCCGGTAGGGGTCTTCGGCTGCGGCGGCGGGGCCGCTGCAAAGAGCGGCAGATCGTCAATCTGGATCTTGGTGCCCCCCTCGCGGCTGCCCTGCTCCAGCATGTCGAGTACATCACGGGCGCGGGCAACAACCGATGCGGGGAGACCGGCAAGCTGGGCGACCTGTACACCATAGGAACGGTCGGCGGCGCCTTTGCGGACTTCGTGCAGAAAGATGACTTCACCCTCCCACTCTCTCACTGCAACAGTGGCATTTTCGACGCCTTCAAGCTTGCCGGCGAGCTGTGTCAGCTCGTGGTAGTGGGTGGCAAACAGCGCGCGAGAGCGGTTGATCTCATGCAAGTGTTCGAGCGTTGCCCAGGCAATTGACAGGCCATCATAGGTGGCTGTGCCCCGGCCAATTTCATCGAGGATCACCAGGGCACGGTCATCGGCCTGATTCAAAATGGCGGCGGTTTCGACCATTTCCACCATAAAAGTGGAGCGGCCACGGGCCAGGTCATCAGAGGCGCCGACACGGCTGAACAACTGGCTGATCAAGCCGATATGAGCGGCCTCAGCCGGGACATAGCTGCCCATCTGGGCAAGCAGAGCAATCAGTGCGTTCTGGCGCAGGAAGGTGGATTTACCGGCCATGTTCGGACCGGTGAGCAGCCAGACCGCGGCGCCGTCTTGAGCAGTAAGATCGCAGTCGTTGGCTACAAACGCTTCGCCGCCTTGCTGGCGCAAAGCCTGTTCCACCACCGGGTGGCGGCCGCCCTCCACGTGAAAAGCGCGGCTGGTGTCGACCTTTGGTCGGGTCCAGTTTTCTGCGCGTGACAGATCAGCAAGCCCTGTCAGAAGATCCAGTTCTGCCAAACCGCGAGCGGCAGTGTTGAGCCGGGCTGCACAGTCCAGAATTGAGCTAGAAAGCCTTGTATAGAGCCGCTTTTCGATCTCCAGTGCCAAATTGCCTGCATTCAGGATACGGGTTTCGATCTCGCTGAGCTCCACTGTGGTGAACCGCACCTGATTGGCTGTGGTCTGGCGGTGGATATAGGTTTCGTTCAGCGGCGGAGACATCATCTTATCCGCGTGAGTTGCGGTGGTTTCGATGAAATATCCCAGCACATTGTTGTGCTTTATCTTCAGCGAAGTCACGCCTGTGTGTTCGGCATATTGTTTCTGCATCGAGGCAATGACCGAGCGGCCCTCGTCGCGCAGGGTGCGGGCCTCGTCCAGTTCGAGGTCATAGCCGGCAGCAATGAATCCGCCGTCGCGTGCCATCAGCGGAGGCTCTGCCACAAGCGACGCCTCCAGCAGTGACAGCAGATCGTCGAACCCCCGCAGATCTGACAGAGCGGAGGACATGAGCTCCGGCAGCTCCATCCCGACACATAGATCCGCAATGGCTTCTGCCTGGCACAGGCCGTTGCGGATGGCGGCGAGGTCACGAGGACCGCCGCGTTCCAGCGCCAAACGGGACAGGGCGCGGTCGAGATCAGGTGTCTTGCGCAGGGCAGACCGGAGATCTTCAGCAGTTCGGTTGTGCACTACTGCAAAATCTAGGGCAGCCAGCCGCCGGTGTATTGTCTCCAGATTCCGGGACGGGCTGGACAGGCGTTGTTCCAGCAGGCGGGCACCACCGGGGGTGACGGTGCGGTCCACCACTGACAGAAGCGAGCCGGCACGGCCTCCGGAGAGGGACCGGGTCAGTTCCAGATTACGGCGGGTTGCTGCATCAATCTGGACCACCCGGTCCTGGGCTTCCTGCTGCGGCGGTTGCAACAGCGGCAGTTTGCCCTTCTGGGTGATTTCCAGATAGTCGATCAGCGCGCCCATGGCAGAGACTTCTGCGCGGGTGAAAGTTCCGAAACCGTCCAGGGCGCTGACGTTGAACAGCCTGCAGATGCGTTTCTCTGCTGCGGTGCTGTCAAAGCTGGCTTTGCCCAGCGGGGTCAACGGAATCTTGTATTCATCAGCCAGTGGCAGCGCGGCGTCATAGGCGGGGCCGTCGGCGACGATTAGTTCGGAAGGGGCAAGGCGGGCGAGTTCCGGAGACAGGCGGACGCGGGCAACCGGCATCACGTGAAACGCGCCTGTGGAGATGTCGGCCCAGGCAAGAGCGGCCTCATCCCGCAGTTCGGAATAAGAGACCAGGAAGTTGTGGCGGCGTGCTTCCAACAGGGAATCTTCGGTCAGGGTGCCAGGGGTCACCAGCCGCACCACATCGCGTTTGACCACGGACTTGGAGCCGCGTTTCTTGGCCTCAGCGGGGCTTTCCAGCTGCTCACCGACGGCGACACGGAAACCTTTACGGATCAGGGTCAGCAAATAGCCTTCGGCGGCATGAACCGGCACGCCGCACATGGGGATGTCTTCTCCGTTGTGTTTGCCGCGTTTGGTCAGCGCGATGTCCAGAGCCTCTGCCGCATTTACGGCGTCTTCAAAGAACATCTCGTAGAAATCGCCCATCCGGTAGAACAGGAGCGCATCCGCGTGTGCTTCCTTGATTTCGAGATACTGCGCCATCATGGGCGTTACGGTCATTGAAGGTCCCCCGGGGTCGTCGTTGCAAGACATTTACAATGGGGGGAGTCCGAGGGAAACCCGGATGTGGCTGCCGCCGGGCGGACCGGCGGCAGGCTGTTGTCAGTAGAGGTTGCGCAGTGTGTCTGGCATAGAGTTAGCGATGGAGAGTGATACGGTGCTCAGTTGCTGTTGCGCCTGCAAAGCGCGCCACTGAGCCGCAGCCTCTTCCATGCTTGTGTCGATCATTGAACTGACACCACGGGTGAGGGCATCCGACTGTTTGCTGACATAATCACCTTGGCCAGCCAGCTGATTGGCACTGGATCCCAGCGCTGCCGCGCCTTCGATTGCATAGGCCAGAAAACCTTCGATTTCTCCCAGAGCCGTCAAGGCGCTGGCGCCATCGGTGATTGCGGTGCGGCCGCCGAGATCGAACAGTGGGCTGCCTTCGAAGTCGACGCCGTCAACGTTCAGGGTGTTCAGGCTGCCGTCACTGGAGATTGCAGATGGTACTGTCAGCCCGGTGCCGCCGCCTCCGTCGACGTCTGTTTTCAGAAGATTCACTCCGTTAAAGTCAGAAGACGAGATGATTGAGTTTATCTGTTCCGTCTTCTCGGCCATGGCGGCCTCGTACTTGCTGAAGTCGCCCATGCCGCTGCTGGCCATGATGGCCAATGACCGCATTTCTGTCAGGGTATCGGTAATCTGTTCCGCCCCGGCTGACGCAACCGCGACTGTTGCTTCGCCCAGCGACAAAGAGTCCGACACCGAGCTCAGGCCGGAAATGTCGGAGTTCATCAGTTCGGAGATCGCCCACAGCGCTGCATTGTCTTGCGCTGAATTAACGTTTTGGCCAGTGGAAATGCTGTCTTGCGTTTGGCCGAGCTGAGAGTTCACTCCGCCCAATGTTTGCAAGGCTACCATTGCCCCGGAATTGTTGTGGAAGCTTATCATTCCTCACTTTTCCTTTGATCCTATGCCCTTTTCGGGCGGACAAACGCCGTTCTGACTGTTGCTTGCAGGTCCCTGACTTTTTGACCTCAGCGCCACCTGGACGCCAGGTGCGTGTTAATACCTATTAAGAAACTACAGCATTCTGCGGTCTACTTTTAGACGAAATCTTGACGGAAATTATCGCCTTTTAGCCGCATTTTTCTAAAATCTGACGATACAGATTCTTGAAACCGCGGATTGAGAGGCGCCCTGGGCTGGGCTAAGACAGACGGCGACGAGGAGAGGACACAAAACCAAATGCCCAAGAACAAGATCACCGACGAAGAAGCCCTGGCGTTTCACATGGCGCCATCCCCGGGCAAATGGGAGATCAATGCCACTGTCCCAATGACCACGCAAAGGGACCTGTCGCTGGCATATTCTCCGGGCGTTGCGGTTCCCTGCGAGGCCATCGCACAGAATCCTGAAACAGCCTATGACTATACCAACAAAGGCAACCTAGTTGCAGTGATCTCGAACGGCACGGCTGTCTTGGGTCTGGGCAATTTGGGCGCCTTGGGTTCCAAGCCGGTGATGGAAGGCAAATCCGTTCTGTTCAAACGGTTCGCCGATGTGAACTCGATCGATATCGAATTGGACACGGAAGATCCTGACAAGTTCATCGAAGCGGTCAAGCTGATGGGGCCAACCTTTGGTGGCATCAACCTGGAAGACATCAAGGCGCCGGAATGTTTCATCATTGAGCAGAAGCTCAAGGAAGAGATGGATATTCCTGTTTTCCATGACGATCAGCACGGCACCGCGGTGATTTGTGCGGCCGGCCTGATCAATGCGCTGCATCTGTCAGGCAAAAAGATTGAGGATGTAAAAATCGTCCTGAACGGGGCGGGTGCTGCGGGCATCGCCTGTATCGAACTGCTGAAGGCCATGGGCGCGCGGCACGAAAACTGCATTGTCTGTGACACCAAAGGCGTGATCTATCAGGGTCGCACCGAGGGCATGAACCAGTGGAAATCGGCCCATGCGATCAGCACAGAACTGCGCACTCTTGAAGAGGCGATGCGCGGAGCCGATGTTTTCCTTGGTGTTTCCGTCAAAGGTGCGGTGACCCAGGAAATGGTCGCATCCATGGCTGACAATCCAGTGATCTTTGCCATGGCAAACCCGGATCCGGAGATCACGCCGGAAGAGGCACATGAAGTGCGAGTGGATGCCATTGTTGCCACCGGACGTTCGGATTACCCGAACCAGGTCAACAATGTCCTGGGCTTTCCCTATCTGTTCCGTGGCGCGCTGGATATTCACGCACGTGCGATCAACGACGAGATGAAGATTGCTTGTGCCCACGCGCTCGCGGCTCTGGCACGCGAAGATGTGCCAGATGAAGTGGCGCTGGCCTATGGCAAGTCACTGACCTTTGGCCGGGATTATATCATTCCGACCCCGTTTGATCCGCGATTGATCCACCGGATTCCACCTGCCGTAGCCAGGGCAGGCATGGATACAGGGGCTGCACGCCGCCCGATTGTGGACATGGATGCCTATGAGGTTGGCCTTAAATCGCGTATGGATCCAACGGCCTCGATCCTGCGCGGCCTGAATGCCAGAGCGCGTTCTGCCCAGTCTCGGATGATCTTTGCCGAGGGGGACGATCCGCGGGCACTGCGTGCTGCGGTGATGTATCAGCGTTCCGGTTTCGGCAAATCTCTGGTTGTGGGCCGTCAGGAGGACGTCCGGGTCAAGCTGGAGAAGGCGGGCCTTGGCGACGCAGTGCGCGAGCTGGAGATCATTAACGCTGCCAACACGCCTCATTTCGATATGTACAAGGATTTCCTGTACAACCGGCTGCAGCGGAAAGGGTTCGACCACAAGGACATCCATCGCCTTGTAGGTCGTGACCGGCATGTGTTTTCCAGCCTGATGCTGGCGCATGGGCATGGTGATGGTCTGGTGACCGGTGCAACCCGCAAGTCGGCGCATGTTCTGGACCGGATCAACCATGTGTTTGATGCAGACGTTGATCACGGGGTCGCCGGTGTGACTGCGCTGCTGCATAAGGGCCGGATCGTGCTGATTGGTGATACGCTGGTGCATGAATGGCCGGATGAAAACCACCTGGCAAACATCGCTGAGCGTGCTGTCGTGGTCGCCCGTCACATGGGCCTTGAACCACGTGTGGCCTTTGTCAGCTTCTCTACGTTTGGTTATCCGGTGTCGGAGCGTGCCGAGAAAATGCATGTGGCGCCAACTGTATTGGACGAGCGCGGTGTCGACTTCGAGTATGAAGGCGAAATGACTGTCGATGTGGCGTTGAACGAACGTGCACAGCGGTATTACCCGTTCCAGCGCCTGACCGGTCCGGCCAACATTCTGATCGTTCCGGCTCGCCATTCGGCTTCTATTTCTGTCAAACTGATGCAGGAAATGGGGGGGGCCACTGTGATTGGTCCGATCCTGTCAGGTATCGACAAGCCGATCCAGATCTGCTCGACCACTTCCACCACCAGTGACATTCTGAACATGGCGGTTCTGGCAGCCTGCAACATCGGGTGATCAGGCATGGCGATCTGGAATCTTGGCTCTATCAATGCGGACATGGTCTATGCCATGCCGCATTTGCCCGCGGCAGGGGAAACCCTTGCCGCCCGCAGCCTTGACCGATTTCTTGGCGGCAAGGGCGCCAATATGTCTGTTGCAGCGACCCGGGCAGGCAGCACTGTGCAGCACATAGGGGCTGTGGGCCCGGATGGCAGCTGGGCGATCGAACGGCTGGAGGAGTATGGGGTTGGCAGCAGCTATATCCTTCGATCTGAGCTGCCTACCGGGCACGCCATTATCGCCGTGGACCCTCAGGGAGAAAATCAGATTATCCTGTTTCCGGGGGCCAATCGTGAGCTGAACCGGGAGCAGGTGGAGCACGCGCTGTCTGAAGCCGGTTCCGGCGATATTCTGGTGATGCAGAACGAAACGAATATGCAGGCCGAAGCGGCAAGGATGGGCCGGGAAAAGGGGATGCGCGTCTGCTACGCCGCCGCTCCATTTGATGCCGCTGCAGTGAAGGCAGTTCTGCCGTTTCTGGATTTCCTGATCTTGAACGAGATCGAAGCCCAGCAGCTTCAGCAGGCCACCGGCAAAAAACCGGGTGAGCTTGGTGTTGCGGATGTGGTCATTACCTTGGGTGCCAGGGGGGCTCGGCATATCGACGGGAAAGCGCGCACCGCTAGAGACGTACCTGCGCTGCCGGTGACGCCGGTGGATACAACCGGTGCTGGGGATACGTTTACCGGCTATGTCCTGTCAGGACTGGATTTGGGGCTGACAATGGGAGAGGCAATGGAACAGGCCAGCCGTGCAGGCGCCCTTATGGTTACGCGCCAGGGCACTGCGGATGTTATTCCAAGTTTGCAAGAGGTACAGGCCGCCCGGTTCTGATCCGCTGCGGCCTGGGTTCAGTGCCCTTTGGCAAACGGAGCTGTGTCGCCCCAAAGCTGCACGACGCGTGCATCGCGACCACAGGCTTGGCGGTAGCGTTTATATGCTGCCGCCTGCCGCTTGGGTCCGAACCGGGTAAACACCAGGCTGTCACCCTTATAGTAATCCTGATGGTAATCTTCGGCCTTATAGAAGGTTCTGGTCGGCAGAACAGGGGTAACAATCTCCTGTCCCAGGGCCTGCTGAGCTTCTTTCTTGAGTTTTTCGGAAAGAGCTCTTTCTTCTTTGTTAGAGACGAAAATTGCCGTGCGATAGCTGTCGCCCCGGTCACAGAATTGGCCGCCTGCATCGGTTGGATCCACTGAGCGGAAGAACAGCTCCAGCAAATGCTGGCGGGAAACCTTAGCGGGATCAAAAGTGATTTGTACCGCTTCATAGTGGCCTGAATCGCCGCGAGTGACGTCCTTGTAGGTCGGGTTTTTCGTTTTGCCCCCTGTGTATCCGGAAACTGCTTCGATAACCCCGGGCACGCTTTCGAAATCACTTTCAACGCACCAGAAGCAGCCGCCCGCAACGGTCAATGTGGCAGTTGACTGTGCCAGAACAGGATTGCCGTGCGCAGCGACCCCGATAGCCATCAAACCGGTCAATACAAAGGGCCTTATACTTTCAAAGATTCGCATTCCCGACTCCCAGCCTGTGATGCTGTCAGCCTGCCGACTGATGTTCTTCTGCTCAACCCGGCAAGTCAGGATTTCACGGACTGGTGACAGCGCGTTATCGTTTGGATTCCGGATCCTATATTACTAACGTGCCGGCCAAGGAGGATCCCATGACCAAAAAAATGAGCACTCACCAGGCCGAAGAGGATCAGCGGAACAAAGAGATCCTGATCTATCTGAACGGTGATATCGTTCCAAAAGTCGAAGCCAGGGTGAGCGTCTATGACAGCGGCTTTATGCTGGGGGACGGCGTCTGGGAAGGGCTGCGGCTGTACAATGGTACCTGGGCCTTCATTGATGCGCATCTGGACCGGCTGTTTGAGGCTGCCAAAGCCATTGACCTGGACATTGGCATGGATCGGGATTCCGTCAAAAATGCAGTGTTAGAGACGCAGAAGGCAAATGGCATGACCACGGATGCCCATGCGCGGCTGATGGTTACCCGTGGTGTGAAAACACGGCCGTTCCAGCATCCGTCTTTGTCGCAGCAAGGGCCGACGATGGCGATTATCATGGAGCATTCGCGCCCCAACCTGCCGCGGCCGATCAAACTGGCGACGGTGCCGCATATCCGCGGTCTGCCGATGACACAGGATCCCAAGCTGAATTCACATTCCAAACTGAACTGTATCATTGCCTGCGTCGCAGCTGAGAAAGCTGGCGCAGATGAAGCCCTGATGCTGGATGTGAATGGCTTTGTGAACACCACCAATGCCTGCAATTTTTTCATTGTCCGCAAGGGGGAGGTTTGGACCTCTACCGGCGATTATTGCATGAACGGGATTACCCGGCAGAAAGTGATCGATCTGTGCCGCGAAAACGGCATTCCGGTTTTTGAACGGAATTATTCGCTGGTCGACACCTATGGTGCGGAGGAGGCCTTTTTGACCGGCACATTCGGCGCACAGACACCGGTGGGAGATATTGACGGGCGGCAAATCGGCAGCGGCGAGATGGGACCGGTGACGAAGCGTATCCGCAGTTTGTACAAAGCACTTATTGAACAGGAGTGCGCCTGATGCGGGTTGCCATGTGGTCCGGGCCGCGGAATCTGTCGACCGCACTGATGTATGCATTCGGTAACCGGGGCGATTGTGCGGTTGTGGATGAGCCGTTTTATGCGGCCTATCTGGCAATGACCGGTCTTGATCATCCGATGCGCGCAGAAATTCTGGAAAGCCAGACGCAAGATCCTGAGACCGTGGCGCAGGCCTTGCTGGGGCCGGTGCCGGCGGCCAAACCGTTCTACTACCAGAAGCACATGACTCAGCACATGATTCCCGGCGTGCCGCGGGATTGGATGCGGGAAGTCACGAATGTCTTTCTGATCCGGCACCCGGCCCGAGTGATCGCATCTTATGCGGCGAAGCGGGAAAATCCCACGCTGGAGGATATCGGAGTCCGTCAGCAGGCGGAATTGTTCGAGCTGGTGTGCAGCTGGGGTCCGAGACCTGTTGTGGTGGACAGTCATGATATTCGCGAAGACCCGGCTGCCCAACTTGAACAGCTGTGCGAGAGGATTGGTATGCCGTTTTCGCCGAAGATGCTGGATTGGCCAAAAGGCGGGCATAAAGATGATGGTGTTTGGGCCTCGCATTGGTACGGGGCTGTATGGAACTCCAGCGGTTTTGCCGGACCAGAGGGAGAGCTGCCTGAGATTCCGGAAGAACTGCAACCGGTGCTTGATGCGGCGATGCCGTTTTACGAGCAGATGAGGGATGTGAAAATCTGAGTGCAGGAAGAGCTTTGCCCCGCTCATATCTAGGATATGCCAGGTAAGGGGAAACGTCAGGCGATCAGTTTGCTGAGTTTCATGGCGACACCCATGTCGCCTGATATCTTGATCTTGCCCATCATAACAGCAGTCATCGGGTTGAGCTTGCCTGTCAGCAGTTTGGTCAGATTTTCAGAAGACAGCCGCAGCGTACAGTCGGTTTCCTGGTCTGCCGTGCTGGCGGTTCCGTCTGCCAGGACAATCACGCCGTCCTCTCCGCAATCGAATTTGAGCGAGCCGACAAAGCTTTTGCCGGTCAAACCGCTCTGAATGCCTGCGGCAATTTCGTCCAATGCCATGTCTTCCTCCCTCTTTGGAGGAAGGGTTAGGCAGGCAAGACGTGTCAGGCAATGCTGACCAAAGGGGAAGTCTGAGGTTACCGGACGGTAAGTGCTTCCTTGGTCAGCGGGCAGGGCTGGCCGCCATAGAATGCATCGAGGATCTGCTGGAATTCCCGAGGCGCATCCGGTACCGCGGCAAACAGCGTCATCGATGATCGCAGCTTCTTGGCATCAATGTCGCCAAATATCTGTGTGGCATCCTGTCCTTGGTGTTTCAGAACAAGCTGACAGGCATCCACAAGGCGGGCGCGCAGTTTTTCGTGGTTCAGATAGGCGGTTGCCTCTGCAAGATCCTCGATCCCGTAAAGCTGCGCCATATGTGAGCGGCCAAGTTCCGCCAGTTGGGGAAAGACGAACCACATCCAGTGGCTCGTCTTCTGTCCTGCAGTGAGTTCACTCAGGACATCCGCCCATACGGTGTCCTGAGCTTCGACAAACATATCCAGTTCTTCCGCGAAATCGTCCTCGAATTCGCCGTCTATGTCGTCGTATTCACTCATTTTTTGACGCGACGCTCGCGGGCTGCCAGCAGCTTGAGACGCAGGGCGTTCAGCTGGATGAAGCCGGCGGCGTCCTTTTGGTCGTAGGCGCCGGCGTCTTCTTCAAAGGTCACATGCGCTTCGGAGTAGAGCGAGTTTTCCGACCAGCGGCCAACGGTGTTCACCGAGCCCTTGTAAAGCTTCACACGCACGGTGCCGGAGACATGGGTTTGGCTTGCGTCGATAGCGGCCTGCAGCATTTCGCGTTCCGGCGAATACCAGAAGCCGTTGTAGATCAGCTCGGCGTATTGCGGCATCAGCTGGTCTTTCAGATGCATCGCGCCACGGTCCATGGTGATGGATTCGATACCGCGGTGGGCTTCCAGCATGATGGTGCCACCCGGAGTCTCGTAGATGCCGCGCGACTTCATGCCGACAAAGCGGCCTTCGACCAAGTCAAGACGACCGATGCCGTGCTTGCGGCCGTATTCATTGAGAGCGGTCAGGATGGTCGCCGGCGACATGGCCTCGCCGTTGATCGCCACCGGATCACCTTTTTCAAAGGTGATTTCGATGAATTCCGGGGTGTCAGGTGCTTCTTCCGGATGCACGGTGCGCTGGTAGACATAATCGGGCGCCATTTCCGCCGGGTCTTCCAGAACTTTACCTTCAGACGAAGTGTGCAGCAGGTTGGCGTCGACCGAGAAGGGCGCCTCGCCGCGCTTGTCCTTGGCGATCGGGATCTGGTGCGCTTCGGCAAATTCCAGCAGCTTGGTGCGCGAGGACAGATCCCACTCGCGCCAGGGCGCGATCACTTTGATGTCGGGATTCAGCGCATAGGCTGCCAGTTCGAAACGGACCTGATCGTTGCCTTTGCCGGTGGCGCCATGGGACACCGCATCAGCACCGGTGGCTTCGGCGATCTCAACCAGGCGCTTGGAGATCAGCGGGCGGGCGATGGAAGTGCCCAGCAGATAAAGGCCCTCGTAGACCGCGTTGGCGCGGAACATCGGGAAGACGAAGTCGCGGACAAATTCCTCGCGCACATCTTCGATGAAGATGTTTTCCGGCTTGATACCCAGCATTTCCGCTTTCTTGCGGGCGGGCTCCAGCTCTTCACCCTGGCCGAGGTCGGCGGTGAAGGTGACAACTTCGCAGCCGTATTCGGTCTGCAGCCATTTCAGGATGATCGAGGTGTCGAGGCCGCCGGAATAAGCGAGCACAACTTTCTTGGGCGCGGACATGGAATTCCCTCTCAGGTCAGAACGCATGCGGCGTAGCGGGTTTTGGCCGCAAGGGCAAGGTTTTCCGGGGTTTCACACTGCGTGCGCGAGAACTAAGGTCCGCGCCAAATAAGATTTTCAAACTGGAGCGGATTTTCATGAAACCTTGGGCTTTGTTCAGCCATTCGGTTGGGATGCTGGTACGCAACTTCGGGGACCTGCTTCGGGTCTTTTTGGTGCCAACTCTGTTGATCGTCGCGATTCTTGCAACATTCCTGAATTCGACAGGGTTGTGGGCAGATATGCAGTTGGGGGTGGTGACCCTGTTGCCGGAAGGTTCGGGCTTGCTTGGCCCCATGTTTCTAGTGGTCGCTCTTTCGCTTTTGATCGGAATGTGGAGCGTCGTTGCCTGGCATCGTTTTGTTCTGTTGGAGGAAATACCGCAAGGCTGGGTGCCGCCACTGCAAGGTGACAGGGTCCTGGCCTATTTAGGCCGATCGCTGCAGATTGTTTTGGTGCTGATCTGTCTTATGCTGTCAGTGGTTCTCGTTGCGATGTTGTTTGCAACCATATTGAGCGGGGCAGGCGCACCCGCGCTGTCTTTGCTGGATTTACCGCTCTCTATTGTTGTCACCTACTTTGTATTACGGTTGTCAGTCTTGCTTCCTGCGGCGGCGCTTGGCGCTGCCATGGGGCTGCGGGAGGCCTGGAACACGACGAGCGGGGCTTTCGGAGACTTGCTTGGCCTGTCGGCCATCTTGGTGGCTTTGCAATACGCAGCCCAATTCATCCTTGATTCCACAGCGGGATCGCCGACCATTGCGGCTGTCCTCTCGCTGGTGGTGTCTGTTGCACTCTCACTGATCAACATCAGCCTGCTCACGACGTTGTTTGGACATTACGCCGAAGGCCGTCCGATCTGATTAACAGTATTCTTGTGTATGCTTTTCGCCCGCCCCTTGCCTTGGGGGCGGGCTTGCGCCACTGAAGGACACATGAGCGATTTCAAGACCCAGGCCCGCAAGGCCGAGGCGGCGATGCGCGATGTGTTTCCGCCCACGCCGCTTCAACGCAATGTGCATCTGTCCGAGCGTTTCGGCGCCGACATTTACCTGAAACGCGAGGACCTGAGCCCGGTCCGTTCCTACAAGATCCGTGGCGCAATGAACGCGATGCGCAAGCAGCCGGATCAGGAGCTGTTCGTTTGCGCCTCGGCCGGCAATCACGCCCAAGGTGTTGCCTTCATGTGCCGCCATATGGGCAGGCGAGGCGTGATCTTCATGCCGGTCACCACGCCACAGCAGAAGATCCAGAAAACCCGGATGTTCGGTGGCAGCAATATCGAGATCCATCTGGTCGGCGACTATTTCGACATCTGCCTGGCTGCAGCGCAGGAATGGTGCGCCGAGAAGGGGGGGCATTTCCTGTCGCCTTTTGATGATGCGGATGTAATCGAAGGCCAGGCCTCTATCGCCGTCGAGATCGAAGCGCAGCTGGGCAAGGCGCCGGATCATGTTATCCTGCCGGTGGGCGGCGGCGGCATGTCCTCTGGTGTGGCCTCCTGGTTTGGCGATGAGGTCCACAGTTTGTTTGTGGAGCCTTCAGGCGGGGCTTGCCTGCGGGCGGCGCTGACCGCTGGCAAACCGGTGGCATTGGATCATGTTGATACCTTTTGCGATGGGGCTGCAGTCGGGCGAATCGGCCATCAGACCTTCGACATCCTGAAGGACGTGCCGTTGCCGGATGTGCTGTCCATTTCCGAGGACCGGATCTGTGCCACCATCATCGAAATGCTGAATGTGGAAGGTATTGTGCTGGAGCCGGCCGGTGCCTTGTCGGTTGTAGCGTTGCAAGACGTGCGTAGCTGGATTCGTGGCAAGACAGTTGTTTGCCTTACGTCCGGCGGTAATTTCGATTTCGAGCGGCTGCCCGAAGTCAAGGAACGGGCGCAGCGCTATTCAGGGGTGAAGAAGTACTTCATTCTGCGTTTGCCTCAGCGCCCCGGTGCGTTGAAGGAATTTTTGGGCATTCTGGGGCCTGAAGATGATATCGCCCGGTTTGAATATATGAAGAAATCGGCACGCAATTTTGGCTCGGTTCTGATCGGTATTGAAACAAAACGTCCGGAAAATTTCGAGCAGTTGTTCGCGCGTCTGGATGCAGCGGGCATGACCTATACGGATATCACCCAGGATGAGACACTGGTGCAGTTCGTGATTTAGGCCCCTAAGGGATCAGAACTTCTCTGCCAGTCCGGTCAGAAAGGTGGACTTGGAAGCTTGAAAATTGGCAACAATGGCGTTGACATCGACACTGTCAGCTTCGCCTTGCGCAGACCTGCGTTCGCCGTCAAGGCACAAAGAGGAAAACGTTTCAAACCCAAGGTTGAGCGCGCTGCCTTTTAAAAAATGCAGGTCCTGTTCCAGCTGACTACGGTTGCCGCCGTCCAGCTTGCCGATGACTTCTTCAACTTCTTCGAGAAAGATTTCAACAACTTCCCCGAAATCTTCGGGGCCTACTTCCTCGCGCAACTCTGAAACGCGCGGCCAGTCAATCATGTGATACGTCCTTACGATCTTTCGCTGTGCGCACTTCTTAAGTTGATTGCAGTAAAAATATGGTGAAATAAAGAAGGAAGCTAAAATTTTAGGCTTCACCGCCTGTTAAATCTCTGGACCGATTGTATCACAAGATCTTCTGATTTTGCCATTTGTGAGGTGCCTTCGGTGCTGCCAGAAAGTTCGATGGACGACGAGGACCAGACAGTGGCCGGATCAATACGCCGTGTGCTGGTTGTGGATGACAGCCGGCTGCAAAGACGTATCCTTGTAGCATCCCTGAAAAAGTGGGGTTTCGATGTCGTTGAAGCGGACAGCGGCGAGGCAGCGATGGAGATCTGCCAGGCAGAAACCCCTGATCTGATTCTCAGCGACTGGATGATGCCGGGCATGAACGGGCTGGAATTTTGCCGCGCGTTCCGCGCGCGCGCCAGCGAAGATTATGCCTATTTCATTCTGTTGACCTCCAAGAGCGAAAAAAATGAGGTAGCCGAAGGACTTGACGCGGGCGCTGACGATTTCCTGACGAAGCCTGTCAGCTCGGATGAATTGCGGGCGCGGATCTCTGCGGGGGAGCGCATTCTGCGAATGCAGCGGGAACTGTCTGAAAAGAACCGTATTGTGTCTGAGACACTGGGTGAGTTGCAGCGGGTCTACGATGCAATCGACAAGGATTTGATCCAAGCCCGAAAAATCCAGGAATCTCTGGTGCCGGAACTGTACAAGGAATTTGGATCTTCCTCTGTCAGTCTGCTGCTGAAGCCTTGCGGGCATATCGGCGGCGATCTGGTGGGAATGTTCTCACCTGGTGTCAATCGAATCGGGTTTTATTCGATTGATGTTTCAGGCCATGGCATCACCTCTGCGATGATGACTGCGCGTTTGGGTGGATACCTGTCGTCCAACTACTTTGATCAGAATGTCGGCATGGAGAAACGGTTCAACCGTTTTTACGCTTTGCGCCAGCCCGAAGAAGTTGCCAGCCTTCTGAATGCGCGGCTGATTGCTGATACCGGGATCGAAGAATACTTCACCATGGCCTACTGCATTGCTGATTTGCGCAATGGAACTGTCAAAATGGTGCAGGCCGGTCATCCGCATCCGCTGCTGATGCGCAGGAACGGCGATCTGGAATTCATCGGCAAGGGGGGGGTGCCGGTCGGCCTGGTGCCGGATATCGGGTACAGCCAGGAAGAGTTCACAATGGAGCGCGGTGACCGTCTTCTGTTGTTCTCCGACGGATTCACCGAGGCGCGTCTGGAGGATGGCTCCATGTTAGAGCCTGAAGGCCTGCTTGATCTGGTTCAAAAATGCGGACCAGAGCGGAGCGGCAAAGAGTTTCTGGACGACCTATATTGGCAATTGACCCAGATAATGAGCAAGGAACACGGTCTGGAGGATGATGTTTCCGCCACTTTGTTCGAGTATCAGGGGCCCTAGAAAACCCTCACAGCTGTTGATCTGATGTCCTGGCTTTGCTGGGATTTAATGCATTTTTACAGCACAACCGGTCTTGTCACATACGACTTGCCAGCTGGGCAGCAAAATGGCGGTCGCCGGCGTTGCCCAGACGGGTGGCAGCCTCTTGCGGTGCTATCCAAAGCGCTTCATGCGCGTCTTCCAGCGGCGGGCCGATGCGGCGCAACGGCCGGGCCACATAGATATTGCATAGCTTTTCGGCCCAAAGATCATACTCCGGCATATAGGCAAAGCGCCGGAAAACCCCCAGCTTGCGCGGGGCAGAGATTTTCCAGCCGGTCTCTTCATAGACTTCGCGGTGCAATGCAGGAATCGGTGATTCCCCAGGATCGATACCGCCGCCCGGCAGCTGCAAATCCGGGTCTGGATCATACTGACAGGTGACAAGCAGCTTGCCGTCTCGCGGCAGCAATGCATAGGCGCCGGGACGTCTGCGGTAGGTCTGACCCTTCTGCGGCGTCTCGCCAAAACGTCTGATCACCGGCAGGCCCCTTCACTCTGCTGCTGTTTCTCCTATATAGCCCCGGTATGCCAATCCCCGGCGCGTAAGGAAACCCCATGACTATTGGTTCGAAAATCGCGTGGGACGACACCGTCCTGCCTTTCCAGCTTGATGCATCCGACATGCGCGGCCGCGTGGCGCGGCTGGACGGTGTTCTGGATGGTATCCTGAAACAGCACGACTACCCGCCAGTAGTCGAGGCGCTGGTTGCCGAGGTGGCACTGCTGACAGCGCTGATTGGGCAAACCATTTCGCTCCGCTGGAAGCTGTCGCTGCAGGTTCAGTCCAAAGGTGCGGTGCGGATGATCGCAACCGATTATTACGCGCCGCAGAAGGAAGGCGAGATTGGCCAAATCCGCGCCTATGCAAGCTTTGATCGCGACCGGCTGACAGACAGCAATCCCTTTGACCAAGTCGGCGAAGGATATTTCGCCATCCTGATCGACCAGGGCAATGGCACCAAGCCTTACCAGGGGATTACGCCGCTCTCTGGTCAGTCGCTGCGGGCCTGCGCCGAAGCTTACTTTGCCCAATCTGAACAGCTGCCGACTATGTTCAAGCTGAGTTTCGGAAAGTCCGCTGAGGCTGGCGTGGCTGCGCATTGGCGCGCAGGTGGGGTGATGCTGCAAAGTATGCCTAAGGCGTCGCCTTTTGCGGCGCAGGGGGAAGGATCGGGAGACGTTCTTCAGGCCGGCGATCTTGTTTCCGGCGACCAGGAAGAGAACTGGAACCGGGTCACCATGCTGCTGAATACGGTGGAGGAACTGGAGCTGGTTGGTCCGTCAGTATCGCCGACCGACCTGTTGATCCGATTGTTTCACGAGGAACAACCCCGGGTCTATGATTTCCAGGCCGTCCGTTTCGGCTGCACCTGTTCCGAAGAGCGGGTACGGCAAAGCCTGTCCATCTATTCGGCCAAGGACATAGGCACTATGACGAACGAGGATGGCCGGGTCACTGCCGATTGCCAGTTCTGTGGCGCGCATTACGATCTGGACCCGGCGAGCGTAGGGTTTGACGCGGAAAACCCGCCCGGTGAGTGACGCTGCTCAACAGCTCACCAGAAATCTCGCCGCTGCCCTGGGCAAGCAGGGCAGCGGCTCCTCTGATTTTGACCTCAACCCCGGAACGGTTCTGCCAGAAGGGCGCAAGCTGCGCCCGGCCGGGGTTCTGGTACCTATCTCCCTTACTGCAGGCATACCGCGGCTGATTCTGACCAAGCGGTCCTCGGCCCTGAAACACCACCCGGGCCAGATTGCCTTTTCTGGCGGCAAGGTGGATGCTGGTGACAAGGATGCCGGTGCTGCGGCGTTGCGCGAGGCCTGGGAGGAAATCGGCCTGCCGCAGGATCTGCCGAAGATAATCGGAAGCCTGCCGGAGCATGAGACTGTGACAGGTTTTTCTGTGACGCCGGTGGTTGCACTGATCAGGGAAGAATTCACTGTGCGCCCGGAAGAGGGCGAAGTGGCAGAGGTGTTTTCGGTTCCCCTGTCCCATGTGCTGAAGCTGGACAACTACATCATTGAGTCCCGACGCTGGCGCGGTGCCCGCCGCCGCTATTATACCGTACCCTACGGCCCCTATTACATTTGGGGGGCCACCGCGCGGATGCTGCGCGGTTTGGCAGCACGGATGGAGCGTTCATGCGGATAGATCAGCCCTGGCTGAATGACCCGGCAACCCAGGCGGTTTGCCAGGCTGTTGCAGCGGATGGCGCGCAAGTGCTGTTTGTTGGCGGCTGCGTGCGAAATGCGCTGCTGGAAGAGCCGGTCTCGGATATGGATATCGCCACAGATACACTGCCGGAACAGGTGATGGCGCTGGCCGCGCGGGCGGGTATCAAAGCTGTCCCGACCGGCATCGACCACGGCACCGTGACGCTGGTCAAAGACGGCATCCCGCATGAGATCACAACTTTCCGCAAAGATGTGGCCACCGATGGCCGTCGTGCCGTGGTGGCCTTCTCCAAGGATATTGCCGAAGATGCCCGCCGCCGCGACTTTACCATGAACGCGATTTATGCACGACCGGATGGAGAGGTCGTTGATCCGCTGGGCGGCATGGCGGATCTGCAGGCGCGGCGAGTACGGTTCATCGGAGCAGCACAGAACCGCATCCGGGAGGATTACCTGCGGTCGCTGCGCTATTTCCGGTTTCATGCCTGGTATGGCGATCACGCAGAAGGGTTCGATGCTGAGGCACTGGCGGCAATTGCTGCAAACCTGGACGGATTGACGACACTGTCCAAGGAACGCATCGGGGCTGAACTGCTGAAACTTCTGGCTGCGCCGGATCCTGCGCCCTCGATAGCAGCGATGAGGCAATCAGGCGCCCTGATCAAAGTGCTTCCCGGTGCGGACGATCGTGCCTTGGCTCCGCTAATTCACCTAGAGGGAGACCGGGCCGCGTCTCCCATCCGCCGGCTTGCTGCGCTGGGCGGAGAAAGGGTGCAGGAAGCCCTTCGGCTCAGCAAGGCGCAGGCTGTTCAACTGGCTGCAATTCGGGAAGCGGCGGAGGGGACTGATGGCGCAGTGAAACTGGGTTACAAACTTGGCGCAAGACAAGCAATGGATGCACTGCTTTTACGTGCCGCGTTACTGGAACAGCCAGTCGTGCCTCATTCAGAGAATGAAATAGCGCGGGGTGCAGCGGCTGTCTTTCCGGTGAAATCGCGCGATCTTCTGCCGAGTTTCAAGGGTCCGGCGCTGGGCGCGGCCTTGAAAAAACTTGAGACCGATTGGATTGCCTCGGATTTCACATTGACCCGGGAAGAGCTGCTGGATTCCCTCCGCTGACATACCCTGTCAGCAGCGTCACAACCGCAGGGGGGTGACAAAGCAAAAAATCTTGCTTAAGCCTTAGGCAGCAACCACATGACGGGAGGAATGCTGATGTACTACGGGATCTGGTTTCTCTAACGCCTGAGACCTTACCCCGTTGGGGACGTGGGAGCCTTGGGCGACCCGCTGTCTGCATCTGTATTCCAAATTCATGCTCGAACGACTGGAGCACCCGCATGTTTCGCTTCTTTGAAAACCTCGTTGATCCCTATTGTGCCCACCCTGAGACCGACACGCCGCCGACCCGGCTGTGGCCGTTTCTGCGCGACTATTCCCAACCGTTTAGAACCCTGTTTGCCTTGGCTGCGCTGATGTCGGTGATTGTGGCCGCGATTGAGGTCGGGCTGATCTATTACATGGGCCGCGTCGTGGACATCATGTCCGGCACACCCGAACAGGTCTGGCAGGACTATGGCACAGAACTGATCCTGATGGCCTTGTTCATCCTGTTGCTGCGTCCGGTGATCCAGTTTCTGGATGTGGTGCTTCTGAACAACGCGATCTTGCCGAACTATGGCACGCTGATCCGCTGGCGGGCGCATAAGCAGGTTCTGCGTCAATCGGTCGGCTGGTTTGAGAATGACTTTGCCGGCCGTATCGCCAACCGCATTATGCAAACTCCGCCTGCCGCAGGGGAGGTCGTCTTTCAGGTCTTTGACGCGATCACCTTTTCACTGGCTTATCTGGTCGGCGCTGCAGTGCTGCTTTGGGTTGCGGATGTGCGGCTGATGCTGCCGCTGGCGATCTGGTTTGGCCTCTATGCGCTATTGGTGATGTGGACCGTCAAACGGGTTGGTCCGGCCAGTCAGGCGTCTTCGGATGCGCGCTCTACCGTGACGGGCCGTGTGGTTGATAGCTATTCCAATATCCACTCGGTCAAGATGTTCGCCCATCACGACCATGAATTGACCTATGCCCGGGAGGCAATTGAAAACACCCGCAAAACTTTTCAGGTCGAGATGCGGATTTTCACTGTTATGGATGCGGTCCTCGTCATGCTGAACGGGCTGCTGATTGTCGGTGTGGTCGGCTGGGCGGTGATGCTGTGGATGCAGGGCAGTGCTTCAGTTGGCTTGGTGGCGGCAGCAACGGCACTGACTTTGCGGCTGAATGCGATGACCGGCTGGATCATGTGGGCACTGACCTCCTTTTTCCGCCAGCTGGGCGTTGTTGCTGAAGGCATGGAAACCATCGCCCAGCCCATCGACTTGGTGGATGTCGCCAATGCGGACCCGCTGCACTTGACCGAGGGCGAAATCGAGCTGCGCGGCCTTTCGCACCACTACGGGCGTGAGGCCGGCGGTTTGGACAAGATCAGCATGACCATCCAGCCGGGCGAGAAGATCGGTCTGATCGGGCGGTCGG
Organism: Leisingera sp. S232; assembly: GCF_049800895.1. Lineage (NCBI taxonomy): Bacteria > Pseudomonadati > Pseudomonadota > Alphaproteobacteria > Rhodobacterales > Roseobacteraceae > Leisingera > Leisingera sp. S232. Next base: position 110,324 of record NZ_JBNAFX010000002.1, read on the forward strand.
GTGCCGGCAAGTCGACCTTGGTCAAGCTGCTCTTGCGGTTCTATGACGCCGAAAGCGGTCAGATTCTGATCGACGGCCAGGACATCCGAGCCGTGACGCAGGACAGTTTGCGCAGCCGGATCGGCATGGTCCAGCAGGACAGTGCGCTGATGCACCGTTCGGTGCGGGATAACCTGCTGTATGGCCGTCCCGATGCCTCTGAGGATCAGATGATCGCCGCCGCCAAACAGGCACAGGCACATGATTTCATCTTGGACCTGGAGGACCCGCAGGGGCGCAAAGGCTATGATGCCCATGTGGGCGAGCGCGGGGTGAAACTGTCTGGCGGTCAGCGCCAACGGGTGACGCTGGCGCGGGTGATCCTGAAGGATGCACCGATCCTGGTGCTGGACGAGGCGACCTCGGCGCTGGATTCTGAGGTGGAAGCCGTCATTCAGGAGACACTGTACGGCATGATGCAGGGCAAAACGGTGATCGCTATTGCACATAGGCTGTCCACTATCGCGCAGATGGACCGTATCCTGGTGATGGATCAGGGCCGTATAGTTGAAGAAGGCACGCATGAGGCGCTATTGCAGGCGCAGGGGCTTTATGCACAGCTTTGGGCGCGCCAGTCCGGCGGCTTCCTGAACATCGAGGCAGCAGAATGAACATAGGCAACCTGATCGACGCCTTCCGCCCGGCTAAGGGGCCGCCACCGCAACGGTTGGGGGCTTTCCTGCGTTGGTGCCTGTCCGGCGCCTGGCCGATGCTGTTCATGGCGGCTGCGTTTTCGGCGCTGGCCGGCGGGATGGAGGCAGGCACTGCCTTTATCCTCGGTATGGTGATCGACACTGCCATTTCCAGCGGGCCAGAGCAGTTCTTTTCCGTGGGCAATTTTACAGTAATCGCGCTGGCGCTGGGTTTTTTCCTGTTTGTGCGCCCGGTGTTGTTTGGCTTGTCTGCGGCCTCAAACGCGATTGTGGTGCAGCCCAATGTGAGCCCGCTGGTGCTGTCGCGCCTGAACCGCTGGACGCTGGGTCAGTCGGTGCGGTTCTTTGATGATGATTTTGCCGGCCGGATTGCCCAGAAACAGATGCAGACAGCCACGGCTGTGACCTCTGTCACGACTGAGATGATCAATGTGGTTGCCTTTGCGTTGGCGTCGCTTGTGGGGTCTTTGGCTTTGTTAGGCTCTATCGACTGGCGCATCACCGGAGTGTTCCTGGCCTGGCTGATCGGCTATTTCGCCTTGATCCGCTGGTTTCTGCCTCGGGTGCGCGAACGTTCAGGAGACAGGGCAGGCGCCAGAGCGATGGTAACGGGGCAGGTAGTGGATTCGATCACCAACATCAAAACGGTGAAACTGTTTGCTCATGCCGACCACGAAGAGCGCACCGCACAGGACGCAATGGTCACGTTCCGCGAGAAGTCGCTGCATTTTGGCTATCTTTCCGCCAGCTTCCGGTTCTCCCTGATGTGCCTGGCGGGCATTCTACCTGTGTTGCTGATCGGGGCGACTTTGTTTCTGTGGAAATCCGGAACAGCGACCGAAGGGGATATTGTGGCTGCAGGCGCCGTCTCCATCCGCATTGCTCAAATGACCGGCTGGGTGAGTTTCACGATGATGGCGATCTACTCCAATGTTGGAGAAATCGAAAACGGCATGAAGACGCTTTCGGTGCAGGACCGGGTAGAGGATGTGACGGGCGCTGCAGATTTGCAGGTCAGCGCGGGCGGGATAGTCTTTGACCAGGTGGAATTCGCCTATGGTCGCGATGTGGGCGGGGTGCGGGACATCAGCCTGACCATTCAGCCGGGAGAGAAACTGGGGATTGTCGGGGCCTCCGGGGCAGGCAAGTCGACACTCGTTTCATTGCTGCTGCGGCTCTATGAAGGGGAAAAAGGCCAGATCAGGATTGATGGCCAGGAAATATCCGGCGTCACACAGAACTCGCTGCGCAGCCAGATTGGCATGGTCACCCAGGAAACGGCCATGTTCAACCGTTCGGCGCGGGAGAACATTCTCTATGGGCGGCCGGACGCTTCGGAAGATGAATTGGTCGCCGCGGCGGAAAAGGCCGAGGCGCATGAGTTCATCACGGATCTGGAAGACGGGCAGGGCCGCCAGGGCTACGATGCCTATCTGGGGGAGCGCGGTGTAAAGCTTTCGGGCGGGCAGCGACAGAGGATCGCGCTGGCGCGGGCTATTCTCAAGGATGCGCCGATCCTGGTGCTGGATGAGGCGACCTCAGCGCTGGATTCTGAAGTTGAGGCCGCGATTCAGGTGGCTTTGCACCGGGTGATGGACGGTAAAACGGTGCTGGCGATTGCACACCGTCTGTCCACGCTCAGCGAAATGGACCGGATCATCGTGATGGATAAGGGCAGGATTGCCGAAATCGGCAACCACGAAGAATTGCTGGCCAAAGACGGGCTCTATGCCAAGTTCTGGACCCGGCAGTCAGGCGGCTTTATCTGTACAGATGAGGACACGGTGGAAGCTGCTGAATAAAGTTCCCAGCGTATTTTGCTTTTGCTGATGCCTGGCCCGCGCTATGGAGCGGCCATGACTGACGCAGCCAGAACCACAGTAACGATCAGTCGGCTTGGCCATCAGGGTGATGGCGTGGCCGACGGTCCCTTGTTTGCACCGCGCACGCTGCCGGGCGAAACCGTCACCGGAACCGTGGAGGGCAGCCGCCTGACTGGCATCCGGATCGAGACGCCCTCGGAACATCGGGTGCAGCCGCCCTGTCGCCACTACAAATCCTGCGGCGGCTGCCAGTTGCAGCACGCCAGCGATGCCTTTGTGGCGGATTGGAAAACGGATGTGGTGCGCAATGCGTTGACGGCGCAAGGGCTGGAAACAGAATTCCGGCCGATCCTCACCTCGCCACCGCTTTCCCGCCGCCGTGCCACCCTGTCGGTGCGGCGCACCAAGAAAGGGGCGATGGCAGGTTTCCATGGTCAGGCATCGGATGTGATTACCGAAATTCCCGATTGCCAATTGCTGGCGCCTGCATTGATGGCGGCGATACCGGTGGCCGAAGCGCTGGCGCTGGCTGGCGCCAGCCGCAAGGCGCCGCTGGCAGTAACCGTTACCACCTCTGAGGCCGGACTGGACATGCTGGTCAAGAACGGCAAACCATTGGATGGGCCTTTGCGCATTGAGCTGGCGCAACTGGCCGAAAAGCACAGGATTGCCCGCCTGACCTGGGACGACGAGCCGGTCGCGATGGAACAGCCACCGGTGCAGCCTTTTGGCACTGCCCGTGTTTGCCCGCCGGCAGGCGCCTTTCTGCAGGCCACCCGCGAGGGTGAACATGCGCTGCTGGCCAGTGTGCTGGAAATCACCAAAGGCACCAAGCGGATCGTCGATCTGTTTGCCGGCTGCGGAACCTTCTCGCTGCCCTTGGCGCAGCATGCCGAAGTGCATGCCGTGGAAGGCGAGAGAGAGATGCTGGAGGCACTGGATACCGGATGGCGCAAGGCCCAAGGTCTGAAGAAAGTCACCATTGAAGCCCGCGATCTGTTTCGCAATCCACTGCTGCCAGTAGATCTAAACCCCTTTGGCGCAGCCTTTGATGCTGCAGTCATTGACCCACCACGGGCCGGCGCTGAGACACAGACTGAACAGCTGGCTCAGGCGCGCACGCCGGTGATCGCCTATGTTTCCTGTAATCCGGTCAGCTTTGCCCGAGACGCAAAGATCTTGGTCTCTGCGGGTTACAGCCTTGATTGGGTTCAGGTTGTTGACCAGTTCCGCTGGTCGGCCCATACCGAACTCGTCGCAAGATTTTCCCTGACAGACTGAGAATGACGGATATTCAAGTGATGACACCGACCCGCCGCCTGGAAGCCATTCTGGACAGCAGCCGCTTTGGCCGCTTCATCACAGCCGTAATCATGATCAATGCTGTCACGCTGGGGCTTGAGACCGCTCCGTCGGTTATGGCGAAGGCTGGCGGGCTGATCCATCTGATCGACAAGATCTGCTTGTCCATCTTTGTAGTCGAAATCCTTGCCAAGCTTTTGGTGCGGCGGCTTCGGTTCTTCCTGAGCGGCTGGAATGTGTTTGATTTCGTGATTGTCGGCATTGCATTGGCACCGGGGACACAGGGTCTGTCCGTCTTGCGGGCGCTGCGTATCTTGCGGGTGCTGCGGGTGATCTCGGTTGCACCAAGACTGCGCCGGGTCGTCGAAGGCTTCATCACTGCGCTGCCGGGTATGGGGTCAGTTTTTCTGCTGATGGCGATTATTTTCTATATCGGGTCGGTCATTGCGACCAAACTGTTTGGCCAGGACTTCCCGGAATGGTTCGGCAATCTGGGGCTCAGTGCCTATTCGCTCTTTCAGATCATGACGCTTGAAAGCTGGTCCATGGGAATTGTTCGCCCGGTCATGGAGGTGCATCCATACGCCTGGGCATTCTTTGTACCGTTCATCATGGTCACAACCTTTGCCGTGGTGAACCTGCTGGTCGGTCTTATCGTGAATTCGATGCAGGATGCTCATGGCGAGGAAGAGGTAGAGCGCACAGACGCTTACCGGGATGAGGTGTTGAGCAGGCTGGAAGCGATTGAGCAAAAACTAACCGGAGATGCGGCCCCGGACAGGAAATTGTGAATTTCCTTAACAGCAGTTTCGCGCTAAAGCCTGTGTAGAGGCAGAAAAAGAATACAGGCTGGAACATGAACAGAAGGGCATTTGGCATCAGTGCGGCCGCTAGCCTGGCGCTGGCGGGCTGCAGTGCGACGTCCGGATCGGTAAACAGATTCAAGAGTTATGACGGCCCACAAGTCACTTCGGTTGTGATCAACAAAGGTGCGCGCAAGATGTACCTGATGCACAACGACGACGTCCTTCGGGAGTATGAGGTCGATCTGGGATTTGCACCACTGGGGCCCAAGCGCTTTGAAGGCGATGGCAAGACTCCGGAAGGCACCTATACTATCGACCGGCGAAACCCGAACAGCCGCTATCATCTGTCGGTTGGGATTTCTTATCCCAACAATCAGGATCGCGCCCGCGCGCGCGCCAAAGGCAAGCGGCCGGGTGGAGAAATCTTTATTCATGGGCAGCCGAACAACCCCAAAGACCGCAAACGCGCGGCCCGGGTTGACGACTGGACAGCAGGCTGCATCGCCGTGACGAATAGTGAGATTGAGGAAATTTACGCGATGGTGAACGATGGCACCACAATCGCGTTGCGGCCCTGATCGGAACTGATGGGCGGGAACTGAAGGTCTGGCGCGGATGCGCTGGACCTGACTGCTGGTGATTTCACGCAGCGCCCTGCTTTTGCACGGCGCTGCAGTTTAATCTGCCATCACCAGTGTCCACCAGATTTTTCCATTCGATTCCTGGAACCAGGAAAAGCCCATGTTCACAGCCTTGGGATCAAGGATCACTGCACGCGTGGCCGGTCTCTCTAACCAGGCAGTCAGGGTTTGCTGTTCGTTTTCGTAGGTTTCGGAAATGTTTTCGCCTAGCAGAGTGCCCGTGTATCCGGCGCGGGCGACCCTATCCAGCGGAGACGATCCGTCTGACCCGAAGTGCCAAGGCCGATTCTGCACGGACATATCGCGCGAATGAGTGGCCGCTGCGGCGGTAAGTTCAGCATTCAGCTGAACGTTTTGGACGCCCGAGGCCTGACGCAGCGCATTGACAGAGTCGAGCATCCGAAGCTGCACCTTGTCAGCATTCCTGATGCGGTAAGTGCTGCCGGACTCCAAAGTCGGCGTACAAGCTGCCACGACCGTAAGAAATGCAGCTGCCATCAGCAAAAACACGCGATTCATAATGCTCTCTCGCTCCATCAGTTGCTGTTGCATTTATCCTTCCTGTGGCAGCTGTGCAAACAGGCCGGCAGAATTATGCAGACTTGACTACCGGATTGATTTGCGACTGCGGCTTTCCAGCCATAAAATGCATCAGACCTTTACCTTGAATGCGCAAGTTGGAATATGTGATGCCCCGAAACTCTTTTGAAGTCTTCAGCCGGAGGCAGTTCCTTGCTGGTGGCGCTGCGTTGATAGGTTCCTCTGCGCTGGCGCAAAGTGACGATGAACAGGCGTTCGATCCTTTGCGGCCGCCGCCCGAACCTGAACCGCCGGTTCAACGAAATATATCGGCGTTCCGTGCCAAGTCTTGGCGGCCCTATTTTGACAATCTTCGCAATGGGGCAATCCTGGTCGATATCGACAGCCGGGCGCTGCATTACTGGTCAGCAAACGAAGGCACCTACAAGCTGTTCCCGTCATCTGTGCCGCTGTCGGACGACCTGACACGCCGCGGTCGCACGCAGGTCGTGCGAAAGGTGGAAGGACCGAGCTGGGCACCGACACCCAACATGCGAAAGCGGAACCCTGAATGGCCGGCCTATATTCCGCCGGGTCCGGACAACCCGCTTGGCACCCATGCGCTGTACCTGGGCTGGAAGTACTATCGAATCCATGGAACCCACGACACGCGCAAGATCGGCCGGAAATCATCGAACGGATGTATTGGCCTCTACAATGAGCATATCGCGGAACTGTTCAGCCTGGCAAAAGTAGGCACACAGGTGTTGCTAATTTGACGACACGCAACAGGGCGCTAGGCTGTTAACTATAACAAGCAATTGCAATCCCGCGTTTTTGCTGGTTAGAAAAAAATACGAGGTAAGTCTTGGGTGCGCGGTTCAGATGTTTGATCCGCGCAAATTCTGGAGGTTAAAATGAAAAAACTCGTTATCGCCGCTGCGCTGACCGCTGCTGCTTCGACTGCCACTGCTGGCAACCTGTCCGAGCCGGTCGTTGAACCGCCGGTCATCGTGGAAGAAGCTCAGGGTTCTTCCAGCGGCATTCTGCTGCCGCTGCTGCTGCTGGTTCTGGTTGGCGCGGCTGTTGCATCGAACTAATTTCGATACACGGTTACAGAAAAGGCGGTGGGAAACCACCGCCTTTTTTGTTGCCCGAAGATGAACCGATGGCGCTCGTCAGGACGCTTCCACTTCCCGAAGAATGCGATCCAGGGTTTTGACAATCATGTCCGTGCCATCTGTATCGATGGTCAGTGGCGGCCGGATTTTTAGAATGTTGTCTTTGGGTCCTTCGCTGCCGATCAGAATCCTGTGGTCTCGCATCCGGTTTTTTACATAGGAACAGATCTCTGTGGCTTGTGAGCCGTCCGGATTGATCAATTCCAGCCCGAGAAACAGCCCCATGCCGCGGACATCGCCGACACAGGTGTATTTCTGCTCAAGCATTTTCAGGCCTTCAATCAGCCGCTTGCCCTGGCTGCGGGCATTCTCCTGCAGGCTCTCGTCATCCACGATATCAAGTACTTCTTTCCCGATCCGGCAGGAGAGAGTTGAGCCGCCGAAGGTTGAAAAGAACTCGATACCGTTGTCAAAACTTTCGGCAATTTCCTTTGTCGTGACAAGAACGCCCAAAGGATGGCCGTTGCCGATCGGTTTGCCCATCACAACGATATCCGGCAGGGCACCCTGATGTTCAAACCCGAAGTAACACTCGCCAAGCCGCCCAAGACCGGTTTGCACTTCATCTGCAATGCAGATACCGCCTGCCGCCCGGATTTTCCTATAAACTGCAGACAGATACCCTTTTGGCGGGATGATCTGGCCGCCAACTGATGGAAAGGTTTCAGCGATAAATCCAGCAACGCCGTGGCCTGCATCTTGAAGTTTAAGGATTGCTGCGTCGACGAGAGCGGCGTATTTTTGCGCCCTGTCCGGGTCATCACGCCGGTATGAACCGCGGTAGTCATCGGCAACTTCGACAAGCTCTACCCAGTCAACTTTGCCGATTCCCTTGGGCTTGTTGAATTTGTAGGCGGAAAGGCTGATCGCGCCGGTTGTATTGCCGTGATAGCCATGGTCCGGTGTCACCATACCCTTCTTCCCGGTATGGGCGCGGGCCAGGCGTAGCGCCAGTTCGTTTGCCTCTGTTCCTGAGTTGACGAAGAAGCAAACCTCGAAATGATCGGGCAGTTTGGACAGCACCTTTTCCGCAAAGGCGGTTTGTGCCGGGTGCAGATATCGGGTGTTGGAGTTCACCCGCTTTAACTGGTCAGCTGCGACGGCCTGGATGCGCGGATGGGCGTGCCCGACATGTGGCACGTTGTTGTAGGCATCCAGATAGGGTCGACCCCATTCATCAAACAAGTGGTGCTTCCAGCCGCGAACGAGCATGACAGGATTGCTGTAAGTCAGGCTGAGGTTGCCGCCGAAATATGCACGGCGCCCGGCCAGGACGTCATCTTTGCGTGTTGGCTGATAGAGAACCTTTTCTGCCGGCAGATTTAGAAGCGCAGCCGGGTTAGGGCAGAGCGCCTGCCACAGGTACATTTCGTCAGGATCGCCAACGCCGGGCCAGTCGGTTTCGATTCCCTCTGTGGTCAGCGCCAGCTGAAAATGAACATGCGGTGCCCAGCCGCCGTTTTGGCTGGGATCGCCAAGGCGGCAGAATTCTTCACCTCTTTCGACCGTATCACCCGGTTTCAAACGGTTCAGAAATTCAGGATCCAGGTGACCGTAAAGGGTGTAGAACGAATCCCCATCCGGTGTTTCATGGCGCAGAATAATTACTCCGCCGTAGTCTAGGTGCCTGCTGCGGTTTTCGGCGGCAATCACTTCGCCCCGCAATGGCGCGAACATCGCCGTGCCCGCTGGTGCAAATGCGTCCACTGCCAGATGCACGGTACGGCGGTTGCTTGCTTTCCACGGTCCTCTGCGAAATGCGGTATCTGTGTAAATCAGTCTGGGTTCGGCATAGTACCCCAGCCAAATACGACCTTCATCCTCAAATTCTTCACCGACTCTGGCGGCTTCTTCCAGGGGCATGTGAAACGGGTTCTGGGGCCAGGTTGAATGTTCTACCGACAGCGATCCCATAGGCGCATCCACCAGATCAGCACCCATCAAAGGTGCAAAACCGCCGCGCTCCTGGTCCAGCCATGCCATGACCCGGTCGGCGCCTTCGACCACCGGCAAGCCGCAGGCGGCACGCAGCCGGGCTTTCACCAATCCGCTGTTCAGTCCATTGCTTTCCAGGAACCGCCAGGCCGGCGCCTGCGAGATGGTCACATAAGGGTCATCCGGGTTGTTTGCAGCCATGAGGGTGGAATTTACGACACTGACCGCCAACCGCATTTGCAGCAGCGGCCAGACCAGGTCCACCTCAGCGGCGGTCAGCGGATATGCCGCGTGGTAGCCTGCAACGATGGACGCAAGCGCTGCCTCCGGTGCCGGGTGATCCAGAACGATATATGCGGCAGCAATTGCCAAGTCACAGACGCGCGGTGCAACGCACATGTCGCCTAAGTCGATCAGACCGGATACCCGGCGTGCTGCGCCGAGTTCACCCGCTACCATAATGTTGTAATCATTGGCATCATTGTGGATGGCTTGTTTGCGAAGTTTTGCCAGAACAGGCTCTAAATGGGAAAACTCTGCGGCAACATCCTGCAGGATTGCGCGGCGCGCGGGGTCGGTGATGCAGAAGAGCTGATCTGTGATCCAGCCCGCCTGCATGAGATTCCATTTGAAGTCGCGTTCGAGGCCTTGGTGATGAAAGTCTGCCAGCGCTCTCGCGGCGTTGCCCAGGACTTGGCCGATTTCATGGATCAGAGCATCTGTTTTCGGTTCAGCCTTGGCATAGCAGCGGCCCGGCAGTTGATTCAGAAGCCAGACCAAACGGTCGCGGCCTTCACCATCCGCTAGTTTCAGCAGGGAGGCGCCGCTGATAGAAACTATCACCCGAGGACATGGCAGGTCTGGTAGCTGTCTGGCGATGTGTTCGAATGCTTTTACTTGCATATCGACCAGCCATTCCTCGCAGCCGGGGCGCATGGCTTTGAGGACATAGCCCTGGCCATCCAAGCCTTTGGCCAGGAAGTTCAGATCGTATTCGCCATCCAGGCGGGTGAGCTCCGCCTCGATACCCCAATGCTCCCAAAGGATTTTGCCCCAATGCGCAAGCGTCATCCAATATCTCCCTGTTTTCCGGCCGGTCCGGAAACTGAATATTGGATACTTTCTGGACTGGGGCGGCGGGTTAGTCCAGCCAGCCTTTCAGGTTCTGCTCGATAACGCCTGCCAGTGCCGCAACGTGATCATCGTCATCATTGAGGCATGGGATATACAGGAAATCCTCGCCACCGGCGTGCTCAAAGCTTTCGCGGATCTCTTCGTTGATCTCTTCCAGGGTCTCGATGCAATCGGCAGAGAAGGCAGGCGCGATCACTGCGATGTTCTTCTTGCCCTCCCTGGCCAGCGTGGCGACGTGATCGACGGTATAGGGTTTCAGCCACTCCTCAGGGCCGAATACCGACTGGAAGGTGGTGGTGATTTCTGTGTCGCCCCAGCCCAGCCGTTCTTTCAGCAGACGCGTCGTCTTCTGGCACTGGCAATGGTATGGGTCGCCCTGCATCAGATAGCGTTTGGGCATTCCGTGATAGGACACCACCAGGATATCCGGACGCTTTTCTGCCTTGGCATAGGACTCTTCAACTGAGCGTGCCAAGGCGTCGATATAGGCGGGTTGGTCGAAATAGGGCTCGATTGTGCGGGCGGCAGGCTGCCAGGGCTCTGCCATCAGCGCGCGAAAGAATTGGTCGTTGGCGGTGCCTGAGGTGGCGCCGGCGTATTGCGGGTAAAGCGGTACAAACAGGATTTTCTGGCAGCCTGCCTCCACCATAGCCCGCACTTTGGACTTGGTCGACGGATTGCCATAGCGCATGCAGAAATCAACCATCACCTGATCGCCGTAACGGGCCTTCATCGCCTCTGCCATCTTGGCGGTCTGGTCTTTGGTGATGGTCATCAGGGGGCTCTCGCCCTGGTCGTGGTTCCAGATCGATTTATAGGCCGCGCCCGACGAAAACGGCCGTTTGGTCAGGATGATCAGCTGCAGCAACGGCTGCCACTTCCAGGCCGGGTAATCGATCACCCGTTTGTCTGACAGGAACTCGCTCAGGTACCGGCGCATCGGCCAGTAGGAGTAATCGTCCGGGGTGCCGAGGTTGGCCAGCAGGATGCCGACCTTCCCGGCCGAAATCTCGGGGTGATCAGCCGGGGCGTGGGAAGGGCATTTGACGGTCCGGGCAGCGTCCAGCATGGGCAGGTCCTGTAGGGCTTGGAATTAGGGGAACGAGTGGAAGTTACTGTCTTTACGGGCGAAAAGCCAATTGGTTCTCATTGGCGCAGTCATAGGTGCAGATTATCGCAATCACAGCTTGGCTTCCGGCACTTTCAGCGCATCGGCCAGCCGCATCTGTGCGGAGCCGGGGCGCAGGGGTTTCTGCTGACTGTCCGAGGGCGACCAGCCGGTGAGGCAAACCAGCTCAAAGGTGGCGGGCAGCCGACCTTTGGCATTGGCGAAATGTTCCCGGTAGATGTGGTCTGCCATCTGAAACAGCGCCCGTGGTGCTGGGCGTTTCAGGCGCTGGGCGAGGGCGTTGGTCTCGCCCATTCCGCGCAGGTCGTGAATCAGGTGGGTCAGATCACGGTATTCGGCGGTAAGCGGCACCAGATCGGCGACCGGCAGGGCGAATCCTGCACGCTGCAACAGGCCGCCCAAGTCGCGGATCTCACCCATCGGGGCTACTCGTGGCGACAAACCGCCCATCACGCTGGTCTCTGCCTCGGCCATTGCGGTGCGCAGCTCGTGCAGGGTTTGACCGCCCAGCAGGATGACAAGCAAAAGCCCGTCTTCCTTCAACGCGCGGCGGCATTGGATCAGCTGGCCGACCGGGTCATTGGCCCAATGCAGGCACATGGCGTGGATCACCACATCATGTGCGCCCTCTTTCAGCGAAAGCACATCGCCATCCGGTACAATAGCAGTCCCGGTCAGGAACCCGTCCCAGACTTCAGGAAAAGGGCAGACCACGGCAGGGGTCGTAAAGGGCCTGTTAACCAAACTCAGGCGATCTTCAACTTCATCCCGCGCCAACTGGTGCAGGAACATAGCATCCGGACTGCGGCGTGAGCGGCGGGCGTTCAGCGTGCGGCGGTCGAAGATCTGCTTGGGTGCTTGTGTCATGAGGGCTATTTAGATGCTGACTGCCCGGATTCAAACTGCTGTTTCTTTGATTTACCCGTCCCGGTGCCTTGGTTGCGGCGGGCTGGTCGAAAGCGACTTTGGATTATGCGCCGTTTGCTGGGGCGAAATGCGCTTTGTCACCGGTACCGTATGTGAAGGCTGCGGAGTTCCCTTGCCGGGGGAAGCTGATGGATTTCGCCAGGAATGCGATAGCTGCCTGCATCATTCGCGGCCCTGGAGCCAGGGGCGGTCTGCGCTGCTGTATGAAGGGCAGGGTCGCAAGCTGGTGCTGGCCCTGAAGCATGGAGACCGCACGGAAATTGCCGGTCCTGCGGGTAATTGGCTGTACCGGGCAGCGCAACCGCTGTTGCAGGGTAATCCGCTTGTTTGTCCGGTGCCGCTGCATTGGACACGGCTTCTGAAACGCAAATACAATCAATCGGCCTTGCTGGCGGAGGTCTTGGCCCGCAAGAGCGGGTTACAACAGTGTCCTGATCTGCTGAGGCGCGTCTGCCGCACACCTGCATTGGAGGGAAAGACCAGGGATCAACGGTACAGTCTTTTGGGCGAGGCTATTAAAATTGGTCCAAACTGGCAGAAAAAAGTCATTGGGCAGACTGTGCTGATTGTGGATGATGTAATGACCTCAGGCGCCACGCTTAGTGCGTGCACTGATGCCTGCCTGAAAGCGGGCGCGCAGGACGTCCGGGTTGCTGTGCTGGCACGGGTCACGCAAGTGTGAGGTAAACCGCCAACCTCTGGCAATTGTTGCAATGAGCCCCCAATTCCTCCAAAACCTTGCAAACCAGATCATGGGGTCCTGAATGAAAACCGTTGAAATTTACACGTCGCCTCTCTGCGGCTTCTGCCACGCGGCCAAGCGCCTGCTGAACCAGAAAGGTGTCAGCTTCTCCGAGATCAACGTGCTGGCACAGCCAGAGCGCAAGGCAGAGATGATCGAGCGCGCCAATGGCGGTCGAACCGTACCGCAAATCTTCATTGGTGAAACCCATGTTGGCGGTTGCGACGATCTTTACGCGCTGGAGCAGGCGGGCAAGCTCGACCCACTGCTGGCGGCCTGAACCCGGAGACCTGATATGCGCACAGCTTTGCTGCAGATGACATCCACCGACGTTCCGGCCGAAAACCTGGAAACGGTCAAGGCGATGATGGCGGAGGCTGCGCGCGGAGGGGCGGGTTTTGTACTGACGCCCGAAGTGACCAATTGCCTTTCCGGCAGCCGTACACACCAGAACGCTGTCCTGTGCCACGAGGAAGACGATCCGGTGCTTACAGCTTTGCGCGAGGAGGCGGCCAAGCACGGTGTCTGGTTGCTGCTGGGTTCGCTGGGCATCAAGACCCACGACGAGGACGGCCGCTTTGCCAACCGGCAATTTCTGATTTCCCCAGAGGGGGAGATCAGGGCGCGCTATGACAAGATCCACATGTTCGATGTGGAGGTCACGCCCGAGGAAACCTACCGTGAATCCGATGGCTACCGTCCGGGCACTCAGGCAGTTGTGGCTGAAACACCTTTCGCCAATATCGGCATGACAATCTGTTATGATGTGCGCTTTCCGCATCTGCACCGGGCCTTGGCCAAGGGCGGCGCACAGATCATCGCTGCCCCGGCGGCTTTCTCCTATGTCACCGGCGCTGGGCATTGGCACGCGTTGCTACGTGCCCGCGCGATCGAAACCGGCTGTTTTGTGCTGGCCCCGGCCCAGACTGGCAAACACCCGGCTTCCCGCGGGCCCAGCCGCAAGACCTATGGCCATTCGTTGGCGGTGGCGCCCTGGGGCGAAGTACTGGCAGATGCCGGTCAGGAACCCGGCGTGACCTTCGTTGATCTCGACCTTGAAAAAATAGCAGAAGCCCGCAAGCGCGTGCCTTCCCTGACCCATGACCGGGAGTTCGACGGACCCTGATGGACGAAACCCATTCCCTGGCAGTATCGCTGTTCAGCGAAATACTTATGGCTGACCAGCTGGCCCGGTCGCGTCTAAGCAAAGTGCTGCCAAAAGGCATGGAGCTGTCGCATTTTTCTGTGTTGAATCATTTGACAAGGGCAGGACTGGAACGTTCGCCTGCACAGCTGGCCAAGGCGTTCCATGTAACACGCGGCGCCATGACAAATACGCTGAACAAACTGGAAGTCGCCGGTTACATCCATGTCCGGCCTGATTGGGAAGATGCCCGGCGAAAAATGGTGGCGATCAGCCCGGCAGGGAAGCAGGCCCGGGATACTGCTTTGGCAGGGATTATTCCGGTAATCTCGGAAGTGGTAGATGAGCTTGGCAGCGACCGGGTCCGCGCAACCTTGCCAATTCTGCGAGAGCTGCGCGGTAAATTGGAGGGAAGCTGATTGGGGCTTCGGTCCGAGGGCGAAGCGGTTGATTCTCAAAGCCAGTTAAAAAAGACGCCCGCGAGCAGGCGCCTTTTTTCACCATCGGTCCAAACACTCCGTGAGTGGCGGTTTCGGAACCTTCTGGCGGAGGTGCCACCATTTCTTCAGTGACAAGCATTCACTCAATTCAAGAGCTTTCGCCCTAGTGATAATACGAAACATTCCAATTTCGCAATTTGATGCTATCAAGCAGGGCGTCTCCGCTAAAGAGCGCAGAAGGATTACCACCTATCCTTAGGGGGAGCTGCGGTATCTCTGCCTGGCTGGATAGTTGTGTCAGGCGGGTTTGATGCTGGAGGTCACATAGTTCACAGACAAATCCCGTTCCGAGATCGACCAGTTCCAAGTGATAGGGTTAAACACGAATCCCTTGCGGTCCACCGGTTTCAGACCGGCTTTGCCCAGCAATTCAAACAACTCATCCGGGGTGATAAACTTGGACCACTCGTGCGTGCCGCGGGGCAGCCAGCGCATGATCACTTCTGCTCCGACAATTGCCACCGCAAAACTCTTGGGATTTCGGTTGATGGTAGAGCAAATTTCGAGGCCGCCGGGTTTCAGCAGTTCTCTGGTGGCCGTCAGATAGCTGAGTGGATCAGCCACGTGCTCTACCACTTCCATGTTCAGAATCACATCGAATTCTTCGCCAGCTTCTGACAGCGCTTCAGCTGTGGTGTGGCGGTAGTCAATCTCCAGTCCGGATTGCTCGGCATGAATACGCGCGACCGGCAAATTGCCTTCAGCCGCGTCGGCACCGACCACTGTTGCGCCAAGCCGTGCCATTGGTTCGCTGAGCAGCCCGCCGCCGCAGCCGATGTCCAACAGACGCAACCCTTCAAACGGGCGCTGTGACCTGAGGTCGCGGCCAAATTCGCCAGCGATCTGGCTGGTGATATAGTCGAGCCTGCACGGATTCAGCATATGCAGAGGTTTGAACTTGCCGTTCGGGTCCCACCACTCTGCCGCCATCGCTTCGAATTTGGCGACTTCCGCAGGGTCGACTGTGGATTGAGGCGCTTGCATTCCTGTCTCCGTGTGCTCTTTTGTAGTCTGACGTTTCACTAAGGTCAGTAATGGATAGATACTCGGACCAAAAGCGCGCTGTGCATTATCTTTATCCGCCGGTTGAGCCTTTTGACCAGCGCATGATCGACGCAGGCCAGGGCCACCGCATCTATGCGGAGCAAAGCGGCAATCCGAACGGAATTCCCGTGATAGTCTGCCATGGCGGACCTGGCGGCGGCAGCAGCCCGGCGATGAGGCGCTATTTTGATCCGCTGGTTTATCGAATCATTCTGTTCGACCAACGCGGATGCGGCCGGTCGCGCCCCTATGCGTCTTGCGAGAATAACACGACCTGGCATCTGGTGGCGGATATGGAATTGATTCGAAGCCAGCTTGGCATCGACTCATGGATTCTGTTCGGCGGCAGTTGGGGAGCCACTTTGGCGCTGATTTATGCGCAGACCCATCCGGACCGGGTGCAGCACATCATTCTGCGCGGTGTCTTCCTGATGACAAACGCTGAGCTGGAGTGGTTTTATGGCGGTGGTGCGGGAAAATTCTGGCCGGAAACCTGGGCCAAGTTCGTTTCCTTGATCCCGGATGCAGAGCGCAGTGACATGATCGCGGCATATCAAAAGCGTCTGTTCTCAGGGAGGCTTGAGGAAGAGGTCCGCTATGGTCGGGCCTGGTCCGCCTGGGAAAATGCGCTGGCCTCCGTGTATTCCAATGGCCAGAGCGGTGAGAGCCCCGGTGACTATGCGCGTGCTTTCGCCCGGCTTGAAAACCATTATTTCAGCAACGGTGGTTTTCTTGACTATGATGGTCAGATTCTTGCCAACATGGGGCGGATTTCCCACATCCCGGGGGTTATTGTGCAAGGCCGCTATGACATGATTTGCCCGCCGTCTTCGGCCTGGCGCCTGAACGAACTGTGGCCAAATGCAGAGTTGATGATGGTGCGCAATGCCGGCCATGCTCTGTCTGAGCCGGGAATCAGCGCCGAGCTGGTCCGGGCGATGGACCGGATTGCAGGAGAGCTTGTGCCATGACGCGCATCGACCGCCGTGCGCTGTTTACCTCAGGTGCTGCTGCTGCCTTGCTGGCGGCGGCGGGCGGTTCGGTCAATGCATCACCTAAAACTGGAGGTGTGCTGCGTGTGGCGGTGCCGCGCGAAGGCGGCATGTTGGAACAGGCCGCCCGAGGCGCAGTTTATGACCGCCTGACAGAAATTTCATCAGACGGTCTGTTGCGCGGTGAATTGGCTGTCAGCTGGACATCGGCGCCGGATGCACGCACCTGGACCTTTGACCTGCGCGAGGATGCGGTTTTCCATGAGGGCACGCAGCTGACAGCAGAGCATGTGGTTGCATCCTTGACTGTGCTGGGAGTTGAAGGCGCAGATCTCAGAACTGCAACGGCTCTGGGCAGTCATCAGCTTTTGCTGGAACTGGTGGAACCGAACCCGCACCTGCCGTATCTGCTTGCCGATGCGGGTCAGCTGGTCTCCTTGGATGGTGCTCTGCCTGTTTCGCTTTCTGATGCGGTTGGAACAGGCTGTTACCGCGTTGCAAGCGCACAGGAAGGCCGACATTTCCGAGCCTCGCGGGTGGCTGGTCATTACAAGGCCGGCACCGCGGGTTGGGTCGATACGGTAGAGATCACTGTCATCCCTGATGCCTCTGTCCGTGCTGAGGCACTACGCGACGGCTATGTTGATGTGGCCGCGTTGCCGGAACCGTGCGGATTGCTGCAGCGAGGCAAGTTCCTGTATCACCCGTCTTCCAGAGACATGGCTCTGGCCGCCCGGCACGACGTCGGCATCCCGCGTACAGTGGGACAGCGGGTGCCGCTTGACGATGGCCGCATTGCAGAACGCTGGTGGCGGGGATAGTGCCGGTTTAGGGCCGCGGGAACTCAAGCCTTGCAGTTTCTCTGAATCCCCCCTATATGCCTTTGACAACAGCGGCGCGTTGAACCTCTGGCTCAAGGCTCCACCGGGAATATCAACGGGCCGCGCGCCCGTTTTTTTGTGTTTGCAGGCCTGCCTGCTCGCTCCAAGTGGAGGTCTGATGACCAACGACCTGATTGCCAAAGCCGCCATCGACCGGCGCCTGGCCGAGATCGTCTCTCCGGTGATCGAGGATCTGGGATATGAGCTGGTGCGAATCCGGCTGATGTCTGGCAAGACGACAACGCTGCAGATCATGGCCGACAAGCCGGATGGCGGTATCGAGGTGGATGATTGCGCTGCGATTTCGAACGCGGTCAGCGCGACCCTGGATGTCGAAGATCCGATCATTGATGCCTATGCGCTGGAAGTGTCGAGCCCGGGAATTGACCGCCCGCTGACCCGGCTGAAAGATTTCGATATGTTCGAAGGCTATGAAGCCAAGCTCGAAACCGAAGAACTGGTCGGCGGCCGCCGCCGTTTCAAGGGTGAACTGGCGGGTACTGAAGACGATGAGGTTCTGATCAACATCGAGGATCAGGGCCAACCCGTGACCATTGGTCTGAAATTCGACTGGCTGACTGACGCCAAGCTGGTCCTGACCGATGAGCTGATCAAGGAAATGCTGCGCCAGCGCAAAGAGGCCGGCACGCTGAACGAAGACGCATTCGACGAAATCGAGACCGAAGAGTCTGACGAGGAGAACAAGTAATGGCGATCACCTCTGCAAACCAGCTGGAGCTGTTGCAAACCGCTGAGGCCGTGGCACGTGAAAAGATGATCGACCCCGGTCTGGTCATTGAGGCGATGGAAGAAAGCCTCGCCCGCGCCGCCAAAAGCCGCTATGGCGCCGAAATGGACATCCGCGTGTCGATCGACCGCAAGACCGGCCGTGCCACCTTTACCCGCGTGCGCACCGTGGTTGCCGATGACGAGCTGGAAAATTACCAGGCAGAATTGACCGTTGACCAGGCGCGCCAGTACATGGCCGACCCGGCAGTGGGTCAAACCTATGTCGAGGAAGTGCCGCCGGTAGAGATGGGCCGGATTGCCGCCCAGTCGGCCAAGCAGGTGATTCTGCAGAAAGTCCGCGAAGCTGAGCGTGACCGCCAGTACGAGGAATTCAAGGACCGCGCCGGCACCATCATCAACGGTCTGGTCAAGCGCGAAGAATACGGCAATGTCATCGTCGACGTGGGTGCCGGCGAAGCCATTCTGCGCCGCAACGAAAAGATCGGCCGCGAAAGCTATCGTCCGAACGACCGTGTGCGCTGCTATATCAAAGATGTGCGCCGCGAACAGCGTGGGCCCCAGATCTTCCTGTCGCGTACAGCGCCTGAGTTCATGGCTGAGCTGTTCAAGATGGAAGTGCCGGAAATCTACGATGGCGTCATCGAAATCAAGGCGGTTGCCCGCGATCCCGGCTCGCGCGCCAAAATCGCTGTGATTTCCTATGATGGTTCGATCGACCCGGTCGGTGCCTGTGTGGGTATGCGCGGCTCCCGCGTGCAGGCCGTTGTGAACGAGCTGCAGGGCGAGAAGATCGACATCATCCCGTGGAACGAAGATCAGCCGACATTCCTGGTGAACGCGCTGCAACCCGCCGAGGTTTCCAAAGTTGTTCTGGATGAAGAAGCCGGCAAGATCGAAGTTGTGGTGCCGGAAGAACAGCTGAGCCTGGCCATCGGCCGTCGCGGGCAAAACGTGCGTCTGGCGTCGCAGCTGACAAGCCTCGACATTGATATCATGACCGAGGAAGAGGAATCAGCCCGCCGCCAGAAAGAGTTTGAAGCACGCACCAAACTGTTCATGGAAACCCTGGATCTGGATGAATTCTTTGCCCAGCTTCTGGTCTCCGAAGGCTTCACCAACCTGGAAGAAGTCGCCTATGTCGAACTGAGTGAACTGCTGGTCATCGACGGTGTCGATGAAGGTACCGCTGAGGAATTGCAGGCACGCGCCCGTGATTACCTGGAAGCACAGGCAAAGGCCGCGCTGGATGCGGCACGCGCGCTGGGTGCCGAAGACAGCCTGATCCAGTTTGAAGGCCTGACATCGCAGATGGTGGAAGCGCTGGCCAAGGACGACGTGAAATCGCTGGAAGACTTTGCCACCTGCGCTGACTGGGAACTGGCTGGCGGCTGGACCAATGACGGCGGCGAACGCGTGAAGGATGACGGTATTCTGGAGCCGTTCGGCATGTCGCTGGAAGAGGCGCAGGATATGGTGATGACTGCCCGCATTATGCTGGGCTGGGTTGATCCGGCAGAGCTGGAAGCTGAAGAAGCAGACAGCGAAGAGGCTGGCGAAGAAGAAAGCGAAGCCTGATTCCAGGTTTCGCATAGGAGAGCTGAATGACACGCGGCGGCGCCACAAAAGACCGGAACGGCGAGAGCGAGCGCAAATGCATCGCGACTGGCGAGATCCAGCCCAAAGAGGGACTCATCCGTTTTGTGATGGGTCCCGACGGTCAGGTCGTGCCTGATGTAATGGGTAAGCTGCCGGGCCGTGGGGTCTATGTAGCCTCCACCCGCGAGGCGCTGGAAACTGCAGTCAAAAAGAAACTGTTTGCCCGCGGCTTCAAGGCTCAGGTCCAGCTGCCGGACGAATTGCCGCAAGAAGTCGAGCGGCAGGTGGTCCGCCGTCTGGTCGAGCTGCTCAGCCTGGCGCGCAAATCCGGTGATGCAGTGGCCGGTTTTGAAAAGGTTAAGGATTGGCTCTACAAAGAGGACGCAAAGATCCTGATCCAGGCCTCCGATGGTTCCGGGCGCGGAAAATCGAAGCTGAGCACGCCCTATAAGGGCAAATTTATCGGCTGCCTTACGGCGGACGAGCTGGGAATGGCATTTGGGCGCCAAACTGTGATACATGCCGCTGTCGCCTCTGGCGGACTCAGCAAACGTGTTGTAGATGAGGCGCAACGACTGCAAGGTTTGCGCGAAATGGTGGGCGGCAACGGCCGCACAGAAGGATAAAGAGCTTTATGAGCGATAGTGACGGCAAAAAGACACTGGGTCTGCGTGGGAGTTCCCGTCCGGGGAACGTGAAACAAAGTTTCAGCCATGGACGGACCAAGAATGTCGTGGTGGAAACCAAGCGCAAGCGCGTTGTGGTTCCCAAGCCGGGTGCGGCCAAGGGCGGCAGCGGAGCTGCTCCGGTCGGCTCAGGGTCCCGCCGGCCTGCCGGTATCAGTGATGCGGAGATGGAGCGCCGGCTGAAGGCGCTGCAGGCTGCCAAGGCCCGTGAAGCCGAGGAAGCTGCCAATCGCGAAGCTGAGGAAAAAGCCCGCGAGGAAGAACGCGCCCGTCGCCGTGCCGAAGCAGAAGCCAAGGAACGCGAGCAGCGTGAAGCCGAAGAACGTGCGCGCCAGAAGGCTGAAGAAGAAGAACGTAAGCAGCGTGAAGCTGAAGTGGCCAAGGAGCGCGCAGCAGCTGCTGCCGCAGCACCTGCCGCCGCCGAAGCTCCGCGGCCGGCACGCCCTGCACCAAACAAGCCTGCGCCTGCGTCGACGCCCCGCAAAGCGGATCGCGAACGGGACCAGCGCCGCGGCAAGGGTCAGGATGATGGCCGCCGTTCGGGCAAGCTGACCCTGGGTCAAGCCACCGGTGGCGGCGGCAACCGGCAGCGGTCCATGGCATCTATGAAGCGCAAGCAGGAGCGCGCGCGTCAAAAGGCGATGGGTGCTCAGATTGAGCGTGAAAAGATCATCCGCGACGTGCAGCTGCCGGAAACCATTGTGGTTTCAGAGCTGGCGAACCGTATGGCCGAGCGTGTTGGCGAAGTTGTCAAATCGCTGATGAACATGGGCATGATGGTCACTCAGAACCAGACCATCGACGCAGATACTGCCGAAGTGATCATCGAAGAATTCGGCCACAAGGTTGTCCGGGTTTCCGATTCTGACGTCGAAGACGTGATCAAAGAGGTGGAAGACAAGGACGAGGACCTGCAGGGCCGTCCGCCGGTCATCACCATCATGGGCCACGTTGACCACGGCAAGACCTCGATCCTGGATGCGATCCGCAACGCCCGCGTTGTGGCTGGCGAGGCTGGCGGCATCACCCAGCACATCGGCGCCTATCAGGTTAAGACCGAAAGCGGCACCACGCTCAGCTTCCTTGATACGCCGGGCCACGCGGCCTTTACTTCGATGCGCTCGCGCGGTGCTCAGGTAACCGATATCGTGGTTCTGGTTGTGGCGGCTGACGATGCGGTCATGCCGCAGACCATCGAAGCGATCAACCACGCCAAGGCGGCCGAAGTGCCGATGATCGTGGCGATCAACAAATGCGACAAGCCGGCCGCCGATCCGAACAAGGTGCGCACCGATCTGCTGCAGCACGAGGTGATCGTGGAGCAGATGTCTGGTGAAGTGCAGGACGTTGAAGTCTCCGCACATACTGGTCAGGGCCTGGATGAACTGCTGGAAGCCATTGCGCTGCAGGCGGAGATTCTGGAGCTGAAGGCCAATCCGAACCGCGCGGCACAGGGTGCCGTGATCGAGGCGCAGCTGGACGTGGGCCGCGGCCCGGTCGCTACGGTTCTTGTTCAGAACGGTACCCTGCGCCAGGGCGATATCTTTGTTGTGGGTGAGCAGTACGGCAAGGTCCGCGCGCTGATCAACGACAAAGGTGAGCGAGTGCAGGAAGCCGGTCCCTCGGTTCCGGTGGAGGTTCTTGGTCTCAACGGTACGCCCGAAGCAGGTGACGTTCTGAATGTGACCGAAACTGACGCGCAAGCACGTGAAATCGCTGCTTATCGTGAGCATGCTGCCAAAGACAAGCGCGCCGCTGCAGGTGCCGCAACCACGCTTGAACAGCTGATGGCCAAGGCCAAGGAAGACGAAAATGTCTCCGAGCTGCCGATCCTGGTCAAAGCTGACGTGCAAGGTTCTGCTGAAGCCATCGTTCAGGCGATGGAAAAAATCGGCAACGATGAAGTGCGCGTGCGCGTGCTGCATTCGGGGGTCGGTGCGATCACTGAAACCGATGTTGGCCTGGCGGAAGCTTCCGGTGCGCCGATCATGGGCTTTAACGTCCGTGCCAATGCCTCGGCCCGTAACACTGCCAATCAGAAGGGCGTCGAGATCCGTTACTATTCGGTGATCTATGATTTGGTGGATGACGTGAAAGCAGCGGCCTCGGGTCTGCTGTCGGCTGAAATCCGCGAGAACTTCATCGGGTACGCGCAGATCAAGGAAGTCTTCAAAGTCACCGGCGTTGGCAAGGTTGCCGGCTGTCTGGTCACCGAAGGCGTTGCCCGCCGCTCGGCTGGCGTACGCCTGCTGCGCGACAACGTGGTGATCCACGAAGGCACGCTGAAGACCCTGAAGCGCTTCAAGGACGAAGTGGCCGAAGTTCAGTCCGGTCAGGAATGTGGTATGGCGTTTGAAAACTACGACGATGTCCGTCCCAACGATGTGATCGAGATCTTCGAGCGCGAAGAAGTCACCCGCACACTCGACTGATACGCGTTTGACCTGAAGTAAGTAGGAGCCCCGGTTGAAAAGCCGGGGCTTTTCTTTTGGATCACTTGTCGAGTTCTGAACTTTCTTGGTCTTTTGAGGAAGGTGCTGCCGCTTTAAGTGACATGAAAAGGGCAGCCGCTGCGGCTGCCCTTTTCATTTCGGATTTGCGTGAGTGGTGTTTCAGGCGGTCGGCGTTACCGGGTGGCCCTTGTAAGTCTTTTTACCGACCCGCACTGAAATTTTCCCGTCAGGGAATGCCTGTATGAAGATGCCCTGGACCAATGAAAAACTTCCAACCTCTATTGTCTTTAGCATGGCTGTCTCCTGACCCTTTTCTTGCTGGGTATTGGGTTGGGTTGCCATAACAGGGTTGTTCAAATTGGTTAATAAATGGTTCAACCTTCAGGTGGAGAAGCAATAAATGGCAAGAAAACCTTGAAAGTCTGACCCGGAGAAGCTCAGGCGAGAGGCTGTCAGAGCCAATCTCTGAGGATCGGGATCAATGGGATATCTGCTGGCGGCATTGGGAAATCACGCAAATCCTGCGGACGGGCCCATTTCAAAGTTTGTCCTTCCTTTCCTTGCGGGATGCCTTCCCATTTGCGGCAGGCAAACAAGGGCATCAGCAAGTGGAATTCTTCGTAACTGTGGCTGGCAAAGGTCAGCGGGGCAAGGCAGGACGCCCAGGTGTTAATGCCCAGCTCCTCATACAGCTCGCGGATCAACGCTGCCTCAGGTGTTTCGCCGGGTTCGATTTTGCCGCCTGGAAACTCCCAGAGACCGGCCATGGATTTTCCTTCCGGCCGTTGCGCGAGCAATACTCTTCCGTCTGCGTCGATGAGAGCAACGGCTGAAACCAGAACTGTCTTCATGATCTGTAGTCCGCGTTTATTGAAATGTACTGATGTGTCAGGTCACAAGTCCAAACGGTCGATGCACCGCTTCCCAGGCCCAGATCTACCTTGATGGTGATCTCCTGTTTCTTCATCTCAGCTGCGCCCAGTTCCTCTTTGTAGTCAGGAGAGACCCAGCCTTTTTCAGCTACCAAAACATCGCCAAAGGAGATCGAAAGCAAATCCCGGTCCGCATCGGCACCAGATTTCCCGATCGCCATTACAACACGGCCCCAGTTCGGGTCTTCACCAGCAATTGCGGTCTTTACCAGCGGAGAATTGGCAATTGCCATACCGTGTGTCTTGGCATCTGCATCTGACGCCGCACCCGTTACCTGAATTTCCACAAACTTGGTTGCGCCTTCACCGTCACGCACCACCTGATGCGAGAGATCTAGCATGACCCGTTCTAAACCGGCGGCAAACGCCTCGCTGCCGGTTGCATCAACACCTGAGGCACCAGTGGCGCATAGCATCAGGCTGTCTGAGGTAGAGGTATCGCTGTCAACTGTGATGCAGTTGAAGCTCCGGTCGCAGATTTCCGCGAGTTGGGCTTGGAGGGCGCCCTGCTCAACCTTTGCATCTGTGAAGATGTAAACCAGCATAGTTGCCATGTCGGGTGCTATCATGCCCGACCCTTTGGCGATTCCTGCAATCTTGACCGTTTCTTCACCGATCCTGATTGTGGCGCTGGACCCTTTGGCAAAGGTATCTGTGGTCATGATGGCTTTGGCAGCTTCTTCCAGAGCTCCTTCATCCAGGGTGCTGTCCAACTCTTTGATCTTGGTGACAATTCTGTCATGGGGCAGAGGTTCACCGATCACACCCGTTGAGGCTGTAAAGACCCGTTCCAGAGGAAGGTTCGTCTGAGCAGCCACTGCCGTAACAATCTCCGCAACGGAAGTTTGGCCGTAGTGTCCTGTGAAGGCGTTGGAATTGCCCGAATTCACAAGGATTGCAGCGCCTGTGTCCGTGGCAGTGCCCAGCTTGGCCTGGCAATCGCGCACCGGAGCCGAACGGGTTTTGGATCTGGTAAAGACGCCGGCAACCGAGGTTCCCGGGTCCATAACTGCCAGCATAACGTCTGTACGGCCCTGGTACTTAACGCCGGCAGCTGCAGCAGCAAAGCGCACCCCCTTGATGACCGGAAGATCAGGGAAGGCGGCAGGCGCCAGCGGTGAAACAGGCATGGGTTCGGCCATCATCAGTTCCTTACCAGGCTGAGATCTTTAAGAATGGCAGGGTCCAGGTCTTCAATTTCGGGCCGTTCGATTTTTGCGGATGCTGTCAATTCGCTCACCCGTTCTTCCACGGCCTTTTGCCGAAGTTCGCCGGCAATTTCTGCCCGGACTTCTTCGAATTCAGGCGCTTCCGTCTTGCGGCGCTCGTTCAGCAAAATGATGTGCCAGCCAAATTGTGTTTGAACCGGGTCGGATACATCACCAGAGTTGAGCTTGAGGACTGCCTGTTCAAACTCCGGCACCATGCGGCCGGTGGTGAACCAGCCAAGATCACCGCCACTAGGACCGGAAGGGCCTGTCGAACGTTCTTTGGCCAGGATGGCAAAATCGGCGCCTGCATCGAGCTCCGCCTTGACGTCCAGTGCGTCTTCTTCCGTTTCGACCAGAATATGGGCGGCATGGAATTCATCGCCACCTTCGCCGGTCGAGTATTTTTCATCGTAGGCCGCGCGCAGTTTGTCCTCGCCGCTGGCCTTGTTCATCACCATTTCGATCACATCTGCTGCCAGCATAGCGCGCTCTTCGTTTTCAACCGAAAGCGCGACGTAATGCGGCACTTCGCCATGCAGCTGCTGCTTCAGTGCGGTCTGCTGGATCAGCTGGTCCAGGATCGCATTGTAAAGGACCTCATCGGGCAGTTCCTTGTACTGCTCCGGCAGATTTTCGCGGGCCATGACCATATGACCGATGGTGATCTCTTCACCGTTTACCGAAGCAACCACTGTGTTGGCATGCGGTGCAGCGGCTGCGGCCAGCGGCAGCGCAGTCATGGCAGCTACCGCCATACCGCGCAGAAATGTGAGACCTTTACGCATTGAAACCTTCCTATTCCTTGGCCTTTAGAGGCCCTGCCGTTGACACTCTATACCCTGCCGCTTACATCGCCTTGAGGCCATTGGCAGGACTGTCTTTCCACCATTGTTTATGGGTTGAAGACACGGCGGGCAAGCCTGCCCAATGCAAAGGCCTGAGATAGGATCGCTGGAGTAGATATGCTGGGTTTCGGAACACTCGCCAAAAAGGTTTTCGGCACGCCGAACGACCGTAAAGTCAAGGCGACACGGCCGCTGATTGCGCAGATCAACGCGCTGGAGGAAGAGTTTGCGAAGCTGAGCGATGAGGGTCTGATCGAGAAGACCCAGGAATTGCGCAAGCGTGCATTGGACGGAGAAGGCCTGGATGCGCTGCTGCCCGAAGCTTTTGCCAATGTGCGCGAAGGCGCCAAGCGGGCTCTGGGCCTGCGCGCCTTTGACACCCAGCTGATGGGCGGGGTGTTCCTGCATCAGGGTAACATTTCCGAGATGAAGACGGGTGAAGGCAAAACCCTGGTGGCGACGTTCCCGGCCTATCTGAACGCACTGACCGGCAAAGGCGTGCATGTGGTCACCGTGAACGAATACCTGGCCAAACGCGACAGTGAATGGATGGGCAAGGTCTTTGCCCAGCTTGGCATGACAACCGGCGTGATCTGGTCGGGCCAGCCGGATGGTGAGAAGATGGCGGCCTATAGCAGCGACGTCACATATGCCACCAACAACGAGCTGGGTTTCGATTATCTGCGCGACAACATGAAACCCTCGCTGGATCAGGTGTTCCAGAAACAGCATAACTTTGCCATCGTCGATGAAGTGGACTCGATCCTGATCGACGAGGCCCGCACACCGCTGATCATTTCCGGTCCGGCGGAGGATCGCTCGGAGCTATATTCAACCATCGACAAGATGATCCCGCTGCTGTCGGAAGAGCATTACGAGATCGACGAAAAGACCCGCGGTGTGACCTTCACCGAGGATGGCAATGAATACCTTGAGCAGACACTGCGTGACCATGGGCTGCTGGATGCAGAAGCATCGCTGTATGATCCAGAGAGCACTTCGGTTGTCCACCATGTGAACCAGGCCCTGCGTGCCCATAAATTGTTCCAAAGGGACAAGGATTACATTGTCCGCGACGGGCAGGTTGTTCTGATCGACGAATTCACCGGACGCATGATGGCAGGCCGCCGCCTCTCGGAAGGGCTCCATCAGGCGATCGAGGCCAAGGAAGAGGTTGATATTCAACCTGAGAACACGACGCTGGCGTCGGTGACCTTCCAGAACTACTTCCGTCTGTACAATACGCTCTCGGGCATGACCGGCACGGCAATGACCGAGGCCGAAGAATTTGCTGAAATCTATGGTCTGGGCGTGGTTGAAGTTCCGACCAACCGACCGATTGCCCGCTTGGACGAGGACGATCAGGTCTATCGCACCGCCCGTGAGAAATACGAAGCGATGATAAAGGAGTCCAAGGTTGCCCACGAAAAGGGACAGCCGGTTCTTCTGGGCACCACGTCGATCGAGAAGTCGGAACTTCTCAGCCATCTGCTGGAGCAAGAGGGCATCGAGCACAATGTCCTGAATGCCCGCCATCACGAGCAGGAAGCCCAGATCGTTGCGGATGCCGGACGGTTCGGCGCGGTGACTATCGCCACCAATATGGCAGGCCGCGGCACCGATATTCAGCTGGGCGGCAATGTCGAGATGAAGGTGCTGGAAGCGCTGGCCGCCAATCCGGAAGCCGACCCGGCAGAACT
The DNA here is from genome assembly GCF_049800895.1 of Leisingera sp. S232. Classification (NCBI taxonomy): domain Bacteria; kingdom Pseudomonadati; phylum Pseudomonadota; class Alphaproteobacteria; order Rhodobacterales; family Roseobacteraceae; genus Leisingera; species Leisingera sp. S232. The sequence continues at coordinate 137,889 of NZ_JBNAFX010000002.1, forward strand.
GCGTGCCGTCGAAGAAGCCAAGCACGCAGAGGAAAAGCAGAAGGTTCTGGACGCAGGCGGTCTGTATGTGATGGCCTCTGAACGTCACGAAAGCCGCCGCATCGACAACCAGCTGCGCGGCCGCTCCGGCCGTCAGGGCGACCCGGGCCGGACTCGCTTCTATCTTAGCCTCGAAGACGATCTGATGCGCATTTTCGGCTCGGAACGTCTGGACAAGCTGTTGTCTTCGCTGGGTATGAAAGAAGGCGAGGCCATCATTCACCCCTGGGTGAACAAGTCGCTGGAACGCGCCCAGGCCAAGGTTGAAGGCCGCAACTTCGATATGCGCAAGAATGTGCTGAAGTTCGACGATGTGATGAATGACCAGCGCAAGGTGATCTTTAAGCAGCGCCGCGAAATCATGGCAGCCGAGGATCTTTCGGAGATCGTTGACGACATGCGCCACGAGGTGATCGACGACTTGCTCGACACCCATATGCCGCCCAAGACCTATGCAGATCAGTGGGATACTGCAGGTTTGCAGGAGCAGGTCCGCGAGATGCTGTCTATTGACGCGCCAGTGGCCGAATGGGCTGCCGAGGAAGGCGTGGATGACGAGCAGATCCGCGAGCGCCTGGTCGAGGCCTCGGACAAGATGATGGCCGAGAAGGCAGAAGCCTTTGGCCCAGAGAGCATGCGCAACATCGAAAAACAGGTGCTGCTGCAGACAATCGACAAGAACTGGCGCGAACATCTGCTGACGCTGGAACACCTGCGTTCGGTTGTTGGCTTTCGCGGCTACGCGCAGCGCGATCCGCTGAATGAGTATAAGAACGAAAGCTTCCAGCTTTTTGAAAACATGCTCGATTCCTTGCGTGAAGAAGTTTCTCAGCAGCTTAGCCGCGTGCGTCCGATGACTGACGAAGAGCAGCAGCAGATGCTGATGGAAATGGCTGCACGCCAAGCTGCAATGCAGCAAATGGCGGCGCAGCCTGCAGCTCCAGACGCGCCGGCCGAGGCACCACCTCCTGGTTTTGTCGAGGACGACCCCGCGACATGGGGAAATCCATCCCGCAATGACAAGTGCCCCTGCGGCTCCGGCAAAAAGTTCAAACACTGCCACGGCAGCCTGACCTGACCTGATCGGTTCCGGGTGTCCCAAACGCCCGGAACTCCGAAGCCCGCGTTCATTGGAAAGCCCGCGAAGGCTCGCGCCTTGTGACAAGGGTTTCTTTCTCTTGAACCCATCTGTGGGCCTTCAGCGTGCCGAGGCGAACCTTGTATCAGGGGTGTGGATGATGCCTCTGTCTGATTGCAGTCGCAGAATGTCTTTCTGGTGTTGAATAATCTGCTGGAAGACTTGAAGATTGCGGCCAACTGATTTGCGGTAATTTCAGGTATTCACATGACCTTCTTTCGTGCGGCCGCTTGTGCCGCACTTTTTCTGGCTACCTTTGCGCGTGGGCTTGCTGCTCAGGATGTCACTCTGTCATCTCCGGATGGTGCTGTTGAGATCACCGGAACGCTGCTGGGGTTCGATGGCGAGTTCTACCGGGTGCAGACGCAGTTCGGAGAACTGACTGTCGATGGCACCGGTGTATCTTGCGACGGGCCGGGATGCCCCAGCCTGTCTGGGTTTGTAGCCGAAGTGACTTTTGCCGGCTCTTCCACCATGTCGGAAGTCCTGCTGCCTGCGCTGATCGAGGGATTTGCATTGCGCAATGGGTATCAGACGCGCAGGGAGGCTCTGCCTGCGGGAAACTTCAGTCACGTGCTGTTGAACGGACAAAAGCCCGCAGCACGATTTACCTTCACCGCAAGCAATACGGATGCAGGGTTCGCGGCGCTGATCGCGGACGAGGCGGATGTTGCCATGGCGATGCGCGAAATTCGACCTCTTGAGCGGAAGGGGGCAAAGGCTGCAGGGCTGGGAGATCTGACCGCAGCGGGGCGCAGCCGCGTTTTGTCACTGGATGCCATTGTTCCGGTAGTCGCCCCAAGCAACCCAGTACGCGAGATTTCCTTGCTGCAGCTTGCCCGCGTTCTGTCCGGGGGAATTACCAATTGGCAGGATCTCGGCGGCCCTGATGCTCCTGTGTCGATCCATATGCCGGTGTCGGGGGCGGGCTTGTCTCAGGCTGTCGAAGATAAACTGATGAAGCCATTCGGGGCCGGTTTCACCGCAGCGATCCACCGCCATGACCGCAGCAGCACGCTGGCCCGGCGGGTATTGATCGACCCCTTTGCAATTGGCATAGCCAGCTATGCCGAGAAGGGAGCAGCCCGGGTGCTGATGCTGACCGGACCTTGCGGGTTTTCTCTGCAGGCCAGCCGCAGGGCAGTGAAAACCGAAGACTATCCGCTGACTGTTCCGATGTTTCTGTATCTGCCGGCCCGGCGCCTGCCGAAAGTGGCACGAGATTTCCTGGCCTATGTGCGCGGTCCTGCAGCGCAGGCGGTGATCCGACGTGCCGGGTTTGTCGATCAGGCTTCTGAGCTGATCCCCTTCAGTCGGCAGGGCAACCGTCTGGCCAACGCCATAGAAGCGGCGGAAAAGCAAGAGGGGCTGGCTGAGCTTCAGCGCCTGCTGAGCGAATTGCGCGGGATGCAGAGGCTGACGGTTTCGGTCCGTTTTGAACCAGGGTCTTCACGCCCAGATGCACGCTCTCGCAGCAACATTGAGCAGTTGGCCAAGGCACTGGAAACCGGAGAGTTTGATGCAAAAGAGGTGGTGTTTGCTGGCTTTTCCGATGGTGTTGGCCCTGCGGCGGGCAACCGCGAAATCGCATTGAAACGAGCCGGTGCCGTGCGCGACGCAGTGATCCAAGCGGCGGAAACGGCCGATATCAGCCGCGTGCAATTCCGAGCAGAAGGGTTTGGCGAAGTGTTACCGATGGCTTGTGATGACAGCGAGTGGGGTCGTCAGTCTAACCGAAGGGTAGAGGTCTGGGTGCGTTAGATCCAAACCATGCAGTCTGTTGATAAACAGTACTAATTTGTCAAATATCTTGCTGCTGTTGTGTTGAATGCGTCCGACGATCAAGCAGACTTTCGGCAGCCCGCACCTGAAAGCCAATTTAGCCTGACAACGGTTTTGCCCAAAGCAAGGGCTTCTCAAAATTGTACATTACCAGCTGTCCGTCTGCAGCTACTTCCATCCGGTTGGCCATGCTGATCTGCTGCATGAAATCACGTTCAATAATCATGGAATTTTCATCGCAAAGCCCGCCCCCGATTTCAAAGGGGGCGAACATCAGATTCTGCAGGTCAGGCCCGAAGGTGGTGGTAAAGCTCCGGCATGGGCTGGAGCCATATAGTGTGTTGCCGTCGAAATCGAACCGTAAGTCTTCAAATGGTGTCAGGTCGACATTGGTGACCTTGTGAACGAGCCAGGCGCCTTCAAGATCTGCTACCGTAGTCGAGGCCATAGGAAATCCTCCTCCTTGTGCGGTCTTGTTTTCAGAGGCAAATGAGTACAGTGCCAACCCGCAGCAAGTGCCTGCGACCGCCGTAAGAAACATCGTGCGGGCTGTGCTCAAACACTTCATCCGCGGCATCCCGACCATTGGAAACTCATTACCGCCTCACTGTGAAGCGCATAGGTTTTCAGTCTGCGCAGCCTACGGAGATTGACAAGAGAAAAATCTTGCTGGAATCCGGCTTCCATGCGACGCTTGTAAGTGAGCAGGTATAACCTGCTGTTTTTTTATTGTTTTTTCGCCTTGGGAGTTTGCCCCATGCCACTTGATGCTGCCGCTGCAAAAGAAATCAAACAACAGATGGGGCTCGCGCGCAAACGAGAACTATCCTTTGGATTGTGCTTTGGCAAAAAGATCGAAAACTCGGTATTCCTGACACATAAGACCAAAGCCGCGAAGATTTTGGGAAAGCAGGCAAAGTCCGACGGAGAGACGCCTCAGTTCACCTTTGGGACGCTGAAACTGGACGGCAAAGAACTGTCACTGTCAGTCGAAGGCAAAATCGTGCCGGGTATGGCCCGCAAGGCCAAGAAGATGTTGATGGTTGTGGGGCTCAAGTACAAGATCCTCATCTTGGATCCTGATGGCAATGTCGTCGAGACGGAAGAGGATGACGAGGGCGAAACCACGGCTGACGCTCCCCAAGCGGCGCCTGCGGCCATGGGCGACACAGCCACCGAAGACCCGGGTTCGGCTCCGGCGGCACCTGGTTCAGAACCGGACCCAGCCGAAGCCAAGTGGCACACCGCCGCTGCCAAGGTGGAAGCCAATCTTGCCAAACTCCGTGGAATAGCCGGTATCGACCTTTCCAAGGCAGAGACGATGTGGAAGGCAATTCAAGCCAAGGCTGAGAGCAGCGGTTTTGCCGTCGCGCTGGAGCATGTCGCCAAGCTTTCTGCGGAGATGAAAGCTGCCGCCCAGGATGCAGTTGCCCGCGCCAAACGGCAGAGTTTGCTGGAAAGCAAGTGGCAGCAGGCCGCGGCCAAGCTGGAGCCTCTGCTTGAGGAGGTGCTGGCACTGAAGACTGCTCAGTCAGGGAAAATCGAAACTGTCTGGACACAGGTAAAGGCGCGGGTTGCGAATGTACCGCCGGACTACGAGGGCGCTCTTAAGGCGGTAGGACCGCTGGCCCAGGCAATTTCCAAGGCCCGCAAGGCCGAAGTGGAATCCAGTGACGGCAGTGAAGATGCCCCTGCCAGTACCGAAGCGGCGGCAGCAGATGATGGCGATACGGTAACAACGGCCAAACCAACGGCCCCCGCCAAGGACCCAGAACAGGCCGCGCCGCCGTCCGAGGACACCACCGTCGAAGAACAGATTGCACGGATAGAGGCCACGCTCAAAGCACTGAAGGACGGGCCGGTCACGACCTACAATACAATGATGCCGGATGCCGTGAGTCAGACCCCTGAAAAATGGAAAGCTGCGCTCGACAAGGTCACGGCGCTTGCTGCCCAGGCCAAGGCAAAGCCCGAGGAGGCCAGCGGCGCCAAGCTGGATGCAGGCGAAAAGGCGCTCGATGCGCTGGAAAAAGCGGTTGCCGCCGAAACCGAAGCCAAGACTGTATTTCAGAAAACGCTGGAAATCTTCGACTTGCGGATTGTTCCGCTCACCAGCCACCCCAAGGCCGCAGCCCCCGAGATCGCCCCGGAAATCACCCGTATCAACGGTCTGCGCACGGCTGCCATCGACAAAGCCAAGACGCATGATCTGAAAACCGCTGCGGATGAGCTGAAGGCAGCCGAGGCCGAGATCGCCAAGGCTGAAGTCATGGCCGACGACTTTGCCCATTTCATGGCGCTTGACCCGGACCGCAAGGCGCTGGCCGATGCGGACCGGGGCATCACCACGGGTGATCCGGCCCTGGATGATCCTGCCCGCGAGATGGAGCGGCTCTATGACGGCGCCCAGCAGGACAAGGCGGCCAAGAAATACAAGGATGGCATCAAAAAGCTGGAAGAGATTGCCAAGGTCAACACCCGCAGTAAGCGGGTCAAACTGCAGCGCAAAAGCTACGATGCCTCCCGGCCGAATGCCAAGGCTTGGGTCGACCATTGGGCGGGTCTGGCAGCCCCCGTCAAGGCGCTGCTCACAGCAAAACTGACCGAACTTGGCGGCTACTACACCAGCGCGGATGTTGCCACCACCAAAGACTACGGCAAGTCGCTCGAAGACCTGGGAAAATTCTGGAAGCTGAAGGAATTCCTGGAAAATGAAATCCCGGTTGTGCAGCAATACGCACCCAAGCTGGCAGCCTTTGAAACCCAGCTGCAGACCTTCAAGGACCATGATGGCGCCTCGGGTATCCAGGTGATGATCCTGAAGATGGATGGCGACCTGGCATCTGCCAAGGCCGAGGCTGTGCTGCATAAATATAATGCGGCGCTGGCGCTGCTGGATGCCACCCAGGGCGATTGGGTCACAACCACGGCCCGGGCCGATGCCTGCAAAGCCTACAAGGAAAAGCGGGTCGCGGTTCAGGGCAAGATTGACGCTCTGAAGAACGTGCCCCCGGCTGAACCGATGGTGGCAGATGCAAAGGCTCTGATGGTCGAAGCTGCAGCCCTGGCGTTGAAACACGACTACCCGGCTGGCAGCAAGACGCTGGCCGAGGCAGAGAAACGCATCGACAATGCCAAAGCCTCTGCCGAAGCTTTGGTCGAGCTTGACGGCTTGGCAGGATCTAAAGCGCTGGATGATCTCGCCAAGAAGTGGGATCCTGCCTTCAAGGTTTTCACCGATATCCGAGACAAGGTTGTGGCCGCAGATACCGGCAATGACTTCACCACCCTGATTGCCAAGGCGCAACTGCCGGCTGCAGAGGCGGAAAAGGCCAAAACCGCCAAGAAATACGACGATGCCAGAGCGTATTTGGACAGCGCCATCTCAAATTTGAAGATGGCCATGGTGCTGATCCACCAACACAATGCCTATGGAGATCTGAAGACCTCGCTGGCGGCCAAGGCAACTGCTTTGGGACCATTGAACGACACCGCCTGCATTCAGCCCCACATTGATGACATCAACCGGTTGACCGCCGAGGCTGACGCCCTGATCAAACCCGAAGCCTATGACTACAAGGGCGCCGAAGCAAAACTCGGAGACGCCCGCAAAGTCGAGGAGCAGGCCCGCGCCGACGCTGAGCTGTTCAAGACCATCAAAGCCGATCGTGCCAAGGCCGCTGCCGCGATCGCCACGATCACCGCCGAAGGCGGCGCGGTTGAAATCCAGCTGACCCACCGCAAGACTGAAATCCAGGCACTGATTGATGAAAGCACTGTCAAACAGACGGCGCGCGATTTCAAAGGGGCCGCGGAGAAAGCCAAGGCTGCGGCAGACTGGGAAAAACCCACTGCCGGTGATCTTGCTACCGTCAAGACGGTGATGGGCTGGGTGAATCCCTATTTCAAGACACCTCGCGCCACGCTGATTGGACCGGGCAAGGAAGCCGGCGTTCATCAGATCGCCAGGGCAGACGCGGATTTCGCCAAATACGAGGCGATGATGGCGGCACACACATATTCCGCCGCAAATGGGATGTTCGCGAAAGCCTATCAAAAGATCGAGGCCTGCAAACTGCTGATCGCTGCTGCAGCGCCCTATAACCAGTCTGTGACTGACGCACAGGCAGCAGTGGACGCATTGGCGCCCGAACGCAACGGCGCCACCGAGGACCGGATCAAGGCGCTGGAAGACCGTCTGACTGCCGCCAAGCTCGATACCGCCCGCACCGATCTGATCGACAATGACTACAATCAGTCGGTCAAGGCCTTGAAAGCCATCACTGACGAAGCCAAGGCCCTGCTTGTCTCGATCAAGGGGTCATCAGAATATGAAACTGCCCGGGCCGCCGCCAAGGCAAAACTGGACGAGGCAGCAGGTCATAAACACGCCGATGCCATCCAGGCCCAGCTGACCCGGCTGTCACAGAAATACGAAAACCTCGTCAAATTGGCGCCCAGCAACTACGCTGCCGCCAAGACCATGGCCGAAGAAGTGGCCAAGTCCGCAGAAGACGCGATCAGCTCGGCAGGCACCCAAGGTATCCTTGAGGCCGTAAACGGTGCTATCGGCGGCGACCAGGACAGCGCTCCCTGGTGGCCTCAGGTACAGGCCGCGAAACTGGCTATCGCAGGGGTCGGCAGCCGCGAAAACGCCGCAGTGGCCAAGACCAAGCTGGATCTTGCCAGTTCGGAGATCGAAAACTGCCAGAAGGACGGGATCGACGCCAAGACCGCCAAGGGCCATCTGCTTGCTGCGCTGGATGCCTGCAACACCGCCAATGAAGTGATCTCGCAGTATGTCTTTATCATGCAGGAAATCACCCGCGTCCGCGGCCTTGTGGCACCGGTGCGGGGGGATGATGAATCCACCTATGTGAAGGATGATCTGGACGCCGCTGAAAAGCTGTTGAACGACTGTGAGGCTGCGGCCAAGGCAGGCCAGGACTACGCCAAGGTCAGCGCTGATATCGAACGTTCGATTGTCCTCATTCAGACGGCGCAGGAACACGCCGATCTCAACAAGAAGTATAAGGAACTGCGCGCCAAACCCGAGGTGGAGCCGCGTCTGGAAGTGCTGGAAAAGCACGAGCACCGTTATGCCATCAAACCCAGTATCGACACCATGCGCAAGAAACTGGCCGATGCGGCAGCTCAGGCAGCTTCCAAAAACCCGGCCCAAGCCATCAAGCTGCTGGAAGAGGCCCGCGCCCTTGGCACCAGCGCCTTTGTGATGGCCGAAATGCGTGCCAATACTCCGCCCAAGCCGAAAGACATCCAGGAAATCCTGTCGCGACCCAATGGCACCGCTGAACTGGACGCGATGATCGACAATTTGGAACCCGAAGCGCAGCGGGCTGTGGTCAAAGTCGCCTTCAAGGAGCGTTACGGCTGCGATATCAAGAACTTCAGCAATGAAAACCTGGCCCCTGCCAGCGAGATTGCAGATGGAGATCTGAAAGGCCCCAATATCGTTGCCTTCTACAAGGCGATGCAGGATCTGCCGCTGGATCACACGATGACCAACGACTCGCTGAAAAGCTTTGCCGTCAACGAAGCTGCCAAGGGTGGTTCAATGTATCAGGACAGCAAGAAACGCATAGTTATGCACGAAGGCGATGCAGGTCTTTCGCCCAACTATGGCTTTGGCAGCGACGATGCGGTGGGCAGTCTGGAAGACGCCGCCACGCCTGAGGAACGGGCAGAACTGGAAAAATGTAAACCTGCCAACGAAGAGCCGATCAGCTATTTCAACTGGAACACCTTGCATGAGGTCGGCCATGCCGTTGACGACAAAAAGGGCTTCATGCGGAGCAACGGCAGCAAAAAGGATTACGGCGGCTGGACTGAACATGGCATGGACATCACCGTCATCGCCGAAAAGATTGCCACCAAGTTCAGCTACGACAAGGCCTATATCCTTGAATACATGGCCCACAACAAAAGCATCAATGCACCGGCCAAACCCGCGGACGAAACCTGCTCGGACGAGGATTGGGACGCCCGGCGTGTCAAGGCCGAGGCCTTTGTCGACATGGCTTCAGAGCCGGCCAAACCCTGGTCGAGTATGGCCACAGCCAAGAAGCTGGCAATCGGTGGCGTGGTGTATCAGGAAAGCTATACAAATACTTGGAATTCCTATCTCCTGAGCGAGCGCGCCAAGGGGATGACTGGATATCAGTTCCGGGCCCCTGGAGAATGGTTCTCAGAGCTTTATGCCGCCTACCATTCCGGCAAGCTGAAACCCAATCATCCCGCTGTTGCCTGGCTGTCGAAACTCTGACCCATTGAAAGGCTGTTGACCGATGTCGCTTTTTCAACCCGTCAACTTGCAGTGCCCGAATTGCGAGGCGCCTGTGATCATGATGGCCGTGGGCAGTGTGAACGCCGACCGTCGCCCCGACCTGCGTGACGATATTCTCGAAAACCGGTTCCAGGACTGCGAATGCGGCGAATGCGGCGAAAGCTTTCGCCTGCAGCCGCAGTTCAACTACCTCGACTCCGGGCGCGGCCAGTGGATCGCCGCTATGCCCGCTAGCCGTCTCCGCGACCACTTGCAGCTGGAAGATGAGGCCAAAGCGCTGTTTGACGCCAGTTATGGTGCCAGTGCGCCAGCGGCTGCGCGCGACGTGGGGGGCGATCTGGCTGCTCGCTTGACGTTCGGTTGGCCGGCAGTTCGAGAGAAGCTTTTGGTCAGGCAATTGGGCCTGGATGACGTCATTGTCGAAATGATGAAGTTGCACATTCTGCGCAGCGTCGCATCGGTTCCAATGGCCGAAGGCATTGAGCTGCGCCTGACCGAGGTGGATGAAGAAACGGATGAGTTTATCTTCACATGGCTGGAAACGGCCTCGGAGGAACGTATCGAATACATAACGGTTCCAGCAGAATTATACCGCGCGGTTCAGGGGAACCCAGAGGGTTGGTCAGCGATCCGGGCCAGGCTAGACAATGGATATTTTGTCGATATGCAAAAGCTCTATATGGGTGATGGGCAGTCGGCTGAGTAACCGTCTCCAACCAAACCAACGGACTTTCTTTGTGCTTGGAGGTCGCAGGAAGTTGGGTCCTGTCGTCATTGGGCGAATGCAAGTAAGTCGTCCAAGGCCAAAAGATCAGATGAGATAGGAGTTGCCACAGATTATCTGAAATTGTTTGCTGGCAAACAGGGGTTTTCAACTTCTGGCATGAAGACTCAGCCCTGAGAAGCAGCACAAGGCCGCGCAGCAAAAAGGAAATTTCCGATGGGTGATATTCTGTTCCGGCTTCCGGAAACGCCGGTCGTTCCGGTGTCAGGAAAGGCGGCTGGTTATCCGGTGGGCCGGATTTTCTGTGTCGGGCGGAATTATGCTGCCCATGCCGCCGAGATGGGCAATGAGGTGGACCGGGAAGCGCCGTTCTACTTCACCAAATCAGCGGCAAATGCAGTGCTGACTGGTTCAGTCGTGCCCTACCCGCCAGGAACTGAGAATTTTCATTATGAGATGGAACTGGCAGTGGCCATTGGCGCGCCGGTGTTCCGGGCTTCAATAGAAGAGGCGGCGGCGGCGGTTTTTGGCTATGGATGCGCGTTGGATATGACCCGGCGCGATGTGCAGATCCGGGAGCGGCAGAAACAGCGGCCGTGGGATCTGGGTAAGGATCTGGAGAACGGAACGGTTCTGGCGCCTTTGACCAAAGCTGCGGATTGGGGCGGCCCGTCTGGCCGACGGATCTGGCTGGAGGTGAACGGAGAAAATCGGCAAGACGCCTCGCTGGACGAAATGATCTGGCCGGTGAAAGAAATCATCTGCCATCTGTCCGGCTTCTACCACCTGCGGCCTGGGGATCTGATTCTGACCGGCACGCCCGCCGGAGTGGGGGCTGTGCACAGCGGCGACCGCATGCGTGGGGGCATAGACGGGCTGGAGCCGGTTGAGCTGGCACTGGCTGCAGCTGAATGACGCAAGGCGCCGTGCGGCCACAATTGCTGTTGCCATGACGTGCTTTCAATATGTATCAAATGATGTGCAACCTTGTGGTATCCGTAACATCTCCGGCCGTGAATTTGTCGGCAAGCCGAATGTACAGGCGGAATTCTTGCGTGAGAAATACATGATCTGTTGTTGATGGTTACAAACGCACCCAATAGCAGAAGTGAAAGCGGTTCAGTAAATGAACCCAAAACGGGGGTCTGGCGGCACAAACGGAAAGAACTTGGCTGGGTGCCGCAGCAATCTTGCATGAGACAGCCCCCAGAATGTGAATAGGTCAAAGGGAGGACGACATGACCACTCGGAGAAAGCTACTGGGCGCAGTTGGCGCAGCAGCCGTCGCAGCGATGTGCGCGGCACCGGCATTTGCCCAGGAAGTCACGCTGAAACTGCATCAGTTCCTGCCGGCGCAGGCCAATGTGCCGAAGCTGATCCTGGATGTCTGGGCGGACAACGTCGAGGAATCCTCGGGCGGCCGTATCAAAATCGACCGTTTTCCATCGATGCAGCTGGGCGGCAAGCCACCGGAACTGATGGATCAGGCCATTGATGGTGTGGCGGACATCGTCTGGACCGTGGTGGGCTATACACCGGGCCGCTACCCTTCCACCGAAGTGTTTGAACTTCCCTTCATGATGACCAACGCACGCGCGGTGTCACATGCCTATTGGGAAATGTTCGAAAAACACATGAAGGACAGCGAGTTCAAGGATGTGCACATTCTGGGCACCTGGGTGCACGGTCCCGGCAATATCCATACCAAGGATCCCGTCTCAACACCGGATGATCTGCAAGGAATGAAAATCCGCGGCGGCGGCCGTTCGGTGAACGCGCTGCTGAGCGAGCTGGGGGCGACCCCGGTCGGGATGCCGGTTCCTGCTGTTCCCGAAGCGCTGTCCAAAGGCGTGATCGATGGTACGACCATCCCCTGGGAAGTGACCGCCGCATTGAAAGTTCCGGAACTGGTCGAAAGCCACACTGAATTCACCGGCAAGGCGCTTTACACGCTGACCTTTGTGCTGGCGATGAACAAGAACAGCTATGAAAGCCTGCCGGATGATCTGAAGAAGGCAATCGATGACAACTCCGGCCTGGAGCTATCGGTCTTTGCCGGTGGTACCATGGAAGATTCCGACGGACCATCGCGGGAAATGGCGCTGGATCTGGGCAATGAAGTCATCACGCTGGACGCCGGGCAGACGGCGATGTGGCGCGAACGGTCTCAGCCGATCTATGACAAATGGATCGCGGATATGAACGAAAAAGGTATCGACGGTGCCGCGCTGATCGAAGAGGCCAGCGGGCTGATCGAGAAATACACGCCTCAGTACCAGTAAGGCGTTCTGACTGATAAAAGCGAGGGGCCGCGCGGCATTGGCAGCGGCCCTTTGCACACCGGAATAAGGCAACACTACCATGCACAAGCTCATGATGCGGCTGGCCAAGGCCATGGCCTACCTGGGCGGTGCGGTCCTCACTCTCCTGATCATTCTGACATGTGTTTCAATCGCCGGGCGGCTGCTGAACGGGCTGTTCCATGGCGATCTGATGGAGCGGATTGCACCTGGGTTTTCGAAATGGATGACGGGCTGGGTCGGTCCCGTGAACGGCGATTTTGAGCTGGTAGAGGCGGGCGTTGCCTTTGCCATCTTCGCCTTTCTGCCGCTGTGCCAGATCACTGCGGGCCATGCTTCGGTGGATGTGGTGGCAAATGCCTTTCCGCGTGGCGTGAAACGGTTCCTGCGGATGGTGACCGAGCTGCTGTTTGCAGCGGTGCTGGTGCTGATCGCCTGGCGCCTGGGAGCTGGTCTGGTGGGCAAATATTCCAACGGCGAGACCTCCTTCCTGCTCGAATTTCCGGTCTGGTGGGCCTACGCCATCAGCATGCTCGCGGCGCTCGTGGCCGCCATCGTCGGCATCTATATGGGCGCGGTGCGCACCATTGAATTCTTGACCGGCCGCATCCTGGTCTGGGATGGCGTGGAGGGTGAAACGTGACGGCTCTTGAAATTGGCATCGCCTCCTTTCCAGTCCTGATGCTGCTGATTTTCCTGCGGGTGCCGATCGGGCTCTCGATGTTTCTGGTCGGGCTTGGCGGGCTGATCTGGGTGACGGATGGCACCCAGGTGGCGTTCGGACGACTGAAAAGCGAAACCTATACGACGTTCTCGTCCTATTCGCTGACCATCGTGCCGATGTTTCTGCTGATGGGGCATTTCGCAACGCTGGGCGGCATGTCCACCGCGTTGTTCAAGGCTGCCGAAGGGTTTCTTGGACATCGCAAAGGCGGAGTGGCGATGGCCTCCATCGGCGCTTGTGCGGGTTTCGGCGCGATCTGCGGCTCGTCTCTGGCCACTGCGGCCACCATGGGTCGTGTGGCGCTGCCCGAGCTGAAGCAATACGGTTATGCCGGCGGCTTCTCCACCGCGACACTCGCGGCAGGCGGCACGTTGGGAATCCTGATCCCACCCTCCGTGGTGCTGGTGATCTATGCCATCCTGACCGAGCAGAACATCGCCAAACTGTTCCTGTCGGCCTTCATCCCCGGCCTTCTGGCGGCCCTGGGCTATGTCATCGCTATTTCCATCTATGTTCGCCTGTTCCCGGAAAGCGCGGGCACCCGTCCACCAATACCGATGCGCGAGCGGTTTGCGGCGCTGTTCCATGTCTGGCCGGTGCTGCTGGTTTTCGGCCTGGTGGTGGGCGGCATCTATCTCGGCTGGTTCACTCCGACTGAAGGGGCGGCTGTGGGGGCGTTCGGCACCGGGCTGATTGCCTGGATGAACGGCGGTCTGAACCGCGAAACCCTGGGCGAGAGCTTCATGGTCACGGCGCGCTCCACCGCGATGATCTTCTTCATCGTTCTGGGTGCGGGTTTCTACAACGGTTTTCTGGCTCTGACCAAAGTTCCGCAGGAGCTGGCGGATTTCGTGGTCAGCCAGGGCCTCAGCCCCTGGATGGTTCTGACACTGATCCTCGCCTTCTATCTGGTGTTCGGCTGCCTGATGGATTCGCTGTCGATGATCCTGCTGACCATCCCGATCTTCTTTCCGGTGATTTCGGCGATGGACTTTGGCCTGCTGTCCTTGTCCGCAATGCAGGCAGATGCAGCGATGGAGGTGCTGGCAGTCGGCGTGCCTGACGGTATGGGCGCCGAAATGCTGGCCTCGATCAAGGATGCGATCGCTGTCGGCGCAGAGCTGTCCCGCGAGCAGATGAAAGAGCTGGGTATCCGGGTGACCGAAGGCCGGGTGAACCGGATCGAGGCAGAGTATGTCGCCATCTGGTTCGGTGTGCTGGTATTGATCGTGGTGGAGGTCGGACTGATCACCCCGCCGGTCGGCATGAACTTGTTCATTATCAACGCAATGGACCGAGAAACCAGGATGATCGACACCTACAAGGCGGTGATGTTCTTTGTTGCCTCTGACATTGTCCGGGTCGTCATCCTGGTCGCCTTCCCGGTGATCACACTGCTGCCCCTGATGCTGATGCAGTAAATTTTCTGCCCCTCTCGGCCTGCGGGAAGGGGTGCACTCTGAGCCAAGGCAGGAAATAGAAATATTTTGTGACATAGGCTTGGATTGACCTGAATCAGTCTGCCGGGTTCGCTTACCAGATCGCGCCGTTTTATCAGAGGAGACCCGCCATGCAGATCAGCCGCAGCAAATCCACCGCACCCAAGGTCAAGGCCCTGGCGGCAGAAGTTGCCGAACTTCAGGGACCCTGCGTCGGCTGCGCCAATTGCGTCGGCCTGTGCGACGCGCTGATTGACACGCTGGTGCTTCCGGACCTGATCCTGTCGCGCAAGCGCAGCACTGCGTAGCGCAACTGTCTACAGACGCAGCCAGCCGTCTGAGAAAACAACGCTGCCAACGCCGGCAAAGCGCGCCACACGGTCCAATTCCGCCTCCAGTCGCCTGGTGCGGGCCGCAGACCATTTCACATCCCGTTCAGGCCAGATAGCGGTGACGCGCAAAATATCCGCGTCGCGCTCCGCTTTCATATCTATGCGCCCCACCAGCCGCGCGCCTTCCATAAGCGGAAAGACATAATAGCCGTATTGCCGTTTGGGTGCCGGGGTGAAGACTTCGATCCGGTAGTGGAAGCCGAACAGCCGCTCGGCACGCTTGCGGTCGCGCAACGCCGGATCAAAGGGGCTCAGCACCCGCATGCGGTTTGGGGCCGGTGCCAGCTTTGCAGCAGCTGCAACTGTGCCGGGGCGGGTGAACACCTTGCGCAGTTTCCCGTCGGCTTGTTCTATTTCTATCTCTTCCAGCTCTCCCGAATTCAGCTGTTCGGCGCACCAGGCCTTGGCCTCAGCTGCAGAAGCAGTGTCCCAAAAGGCTGCCAGCTCACCAGAGGTGCCAAAGCCCAGGCGGTCCAGGGCGGCAGAGCAGAGCCAGTTGACTGTCGCCTGTGTGTCGCAGTTCAGGCGCCCGGGACAGAGAGAGTCCTCAATCACCCGTTCGGTCAGGTCATAGCGTTTCTGGAACCCTTCACGCCCCACCACCGTCAGAGCGCCGGAGCGCCAGAGATATTCCAGCGCGGTTTTGGACGGATGCCAGTCCCACCAGCTGCCGGAGCCTTTCTTTTCATCCTTGCCTACGTCGGATGAGCTGACAGGCCCGTGATCGCGCACATGGTTCAGGACAGCCTCAAACTGCGCCTCGAACCCGTCGCGCCGCCAGTTGCGCCAGCGTTTGCGCAGCAGTTCGGTGTCGCGCTGAAAGCGCAGATGCCAATGCGGGTAAAACGCCATCGGGATCATCGCGGCGTCATGGGTCCAATGTTCAAACAGCCCGCGGTCCCGTTCATAAAGCTGCTTTAGGTGCTTGGCACGATAGCCCGGGCGCCGTGAATAAAGGATCACATCATGCGCCCGCGCCACGGTGTTGATGCTGTCGAGCTGCACAAACCCCAGCCGCTGAATCAGAGCCAGAAGATCAGCGCCCTTGGAAGGGCCCGAAGGCTGTTCCAGCAGCGCGTGGCGATCCAGAAACAGCCGCCGCGCGGTTTGATTGTCCAGTCTCTGTAGCGCCATCAGCGGCGTTTCAGCGTATCGCCATAAGAAATGGTCGGAGTCAGCGTGACATGTCTTTCAATGTCTATCTCCGGGTCCTCCAATTGCGCGGCGATAATTTCTGCTGCTTTGCGGCCGATTTCCAAACGGCAGGCATCCATGGTTGCCAGTTTGCGGGGCAGCCCTTGCAGCAGCTCCACTCCATTGAAACCGGCCAAACCGACTTGGCCAGGAACATCGATGCCCTTTTCTTGCAGATACAAAAGCCCGCCCGCGCCAATCATGTCGTTGGAATAGTACAGGAAATCAAGTTCTGGCGAGCGTTCCAGCATGGCTTGGGTCATCTCTCTCCCCTTCGCCAAAGCAGATCCGCCGGAATAGAATTCGCGGTCTTCAATCTCCACGCCTTCCTTGGCGAGAACTTCGGTGAACCCTTCAAAGCGTTTGCGCGCTCTATGGTCCAGTGGCATCTTGGTGCCCATGAAGCCGATGTGGCGGTACCCTGCTTTTAGGATTGCCTTCGCCATTTCGCGGCCGGCGCGCCGGTGGGAGATGCCAACCATGGCATCCACCGGTTTGCCATCAGTGTCCATGATTTCCACGACCGGGATTCCTGCATTTCGCAGCATGGCACGGGACGCATCAGTGTGCTCCAAACCGGCAATAATCACACCGGAAGGGCGCCAAGAGAGCATCTCATAGAGGACTTTCTCTTCCTTTTCAGGCTGATAGTCGCTGACACCAACCACCGGCTGCAGGTCAGTGTTCTCCAGTATTTTGTTAATACCGGTCAGAA
Organism: Leisingera sp. S232; assembly: GCF_049800895.1. Classification (NCBI taxonomy): domain Bacteria; kingdom Pseudomonadati; phylum Pseudomonadota; class Alphaproteobacteria; order Rhodobacterales; family Roseobacteraceae; genus Leisingera; species Leisingera sp. S232. The sequence continues at coordinate 154,640 of NZ_JBNAFX010000002.1, forward strand.
CCTCAGGGAAAACCATATTCGAAAGAGAAGGAATGATCACCGCCACCAGGTTCACACGGTTCGAGGCCAGCGCACCTGCGATCTTGTTTGGTACGTAGCCTAGATCCTTGGCAGCAGATAGAACCTTGGTGCGAGTCTTCTCTGACACATCGCCGCGGTTGCGAAGAACGCGGCTTACGGTCATTTCGGAGACACCGGTTGCCTCGGATACATCGCGAAGGGTAAGCGGGCGCTTGCTGTCCGTTGTCACGTTCCTGAGCCTCATGCATATTTCTGTTCGTAACGTTAGCGCAGACATGATGTGCTGCACAATGGAAACTGCGTGCGTCAAAGCGGTTCTTGAAGCAGGCCATCCTATTGTGATTGCAAAAGGGAATTGCTATGGCGTGAACCCGCATGGCTCCGTGGCTCAACTGGATAGAGCAGCCCCCTCCTAAGGGGCAGGTTGCAGGTTCGAATCCTGCCGGGGTCGCCAAAAAAACCTGAAAAGTATGGCTTATTTACAGGCCTTTGTGCAGAAGCGTGCAGAAAGTCCCGTGAGCCTTCAGGCAGAATTCTGCTGAAACGGCGGAATTCTCGTACAAAACCTGTACAAAATTCGCACGTATTTGCGCAGTTTAGGGCCTTACAATGAGCCGGCGGGTGGCAAACGCATGTGCCGAACGGAAGTTCGGGAGTGCGACGCGCAAGCAGATCATCATGTTTCTTGCGGACAAGGCATCTGGTGTTCGAAAGGACGATCCAACGGCACACGGAGCTCGGGGAGACAACCGTCAAGAGGACGATCCGGGACTTCCTGAAGGAAGGCATTCTGGTCGAGACCGGAGCGCGGGGATGCAAGAACGAATTCACCGTCGTCTACCGGATCGATCTCGCCCGGCTCGAGGCGCTTGAACTCACCGCTGAGCCCGATATCGAGACGGGGGCCGCAGTGGCCGGGGTACCGGGGCCACCACGGCCCCAAACCATCCGAACCACCTCCGCGCGAGCGCGTGGCGGTGGAGGATAAAGAGGCTGAGAAGATTTTGGCAGCCTATCCCTGGGCTGTCGAACAACAGGTGCAGCGGCCCCTTCGAGCCACGATACGGGATGTTCACGACCCGCGGCTTCTGGCGGCAGCTCAGCGTGCTGAAGTCGGGCACCGTCCAGTCGAGGCCGACCAGGCGCAACAGGCTCTCGACGAAGCCCGTCGTCTGCCGCAAGGCCATGCCGAACAGCACCTCCATCGAAAAGCATGTCTGGATGGCGGCATCGCTGTAGGTCTGCTGGCGGCCACGGCTGCCTGGCGGCGCCGCATCCCAGCTCATCTCGGGGTCAAACCAGCCTTACGGCGATTGCGGGCAATCGCCTACCGGCCAATGGATCGTCAGCGAGCCACGGCGGTTGAGCGCTTCATTGTAGACTGGCCAGTTCCTGGTCCTGTAGGTCGGGGGCGCCGGGCTGCTCAAGCATTCCAGCTACCACGCTGGATTCACGAGATGAATCCCTCACTCAATTTGTGTAACAGAGCCCCCTGAGGGTCCGCTTCAGGTGTTGACGGGCACGGCCAGCGTCGCGTTGCCGCAATTCCGCTTCCCGCCAGCACTTAACACAACTCGAAAAATGTGATGACCGTAAAGGCACTTCACCCATTGGGTAGCTTAGATAACACAGGAACATCCTGAACCAATGGGCAACAGATCTGTCGCAAATGGATAGAACCTTGTCACAGATGGACAATTACCTTGTCACGTGACATGAACTTAGGAGGAAGTGGTGAGCCGTGCAGGATTCGAACCTGCGACCCACTGATTAAAAGTCAGTTGCTCTACCAACTGAGCTAACGGCCCACTTCTTCGTTGCGGTCTAAGTGTTTTTTCCAAGAGGTTCAAGCACTTATTTCGCTTTGGTCTGGCGTGTCAGTCACTGTCACGCTGTCCCGATAGGCGGCGTATCTAGGGCCAGTGCGGCGGGGGGTCAACCCCTATTTTCAACTTTTCTCAACGAAGGCTGGATTCATCTCGGCCCCGGGTTTATATGCCCGCCATGAGCATCTCAGCAGACATCAAAATCCCTTTCATGAAGATGCACGGGCTGGGCAACGACTTTGTCGTTGTCGACGCGCGAGCGTGGGACATTGCCATCACCCCGGCGATGGCCAAGGGAATTGCGCACCGCCAGTTTGGCGTCGGCTTCGATCAGCTGACGGTGATCTCGAACGGCCAGGGTGATGCGCATCTGACTTTCTACAATGCCGACGGTTCCACCTCTGCTGCCTGCGGCAATGCCACCCGTTGCATTGCCCGGCACCTGATCCAGGAAAGCGGCAAGGCTGATCTGCATCTGACCACCGATCGCGGCGATCTCTATGCCCGCGATGCCGGCGATGGGCTCACCTCTGTCAATATGGGGCAGCCGCAGCTGGACTGGCAGGAGATTCCACTGGCCGAAGAGATGGACACGCTGGAACTGCCGATCGAAGGCGGCCCAACTGCCACTGGCATGGGCAATCCGCATTGCACCTTCTTTGTTGAGGACGCAGAGCGCATTCCACTGGAGGATTTCGGCCCCCGGTATGAACACCATCCTCTGTATCCACAGCGCACCAATGTGCAGGTGGCCCAGGTGACCGGTCCGGACCGCATCCGTATGCGGGTGTGGGAACGGGGGGTGGGCGTGACACTGGCGTCTGGCTCCTCCTCCTGCGCGACGGCCGTTGCAGCGGCCCGGCGCGGGCTGACAGGTCGCAAGGTGCAGATCGATCTGGACGGCGGCACCCTGTGGATCGACTGGGCAGAGGATGGCGTCTGGATGACCGGGGCGACCATGCATGTGTTTGACGGCAGCTTCACTCGCGAATTCCTGGAGAGCCTGGGATGACTGCGCCCAAATTCACCACTCTTGGCTGTCGCCTGAACGCCTATGAAACCGAGGCGATGAAGGAGCTGAGCCAGCAGGCGGGCCTGGAAAACGCCGTGGTGGTAAACACCTGTGCGGTAACGGCCGAGGCGGTGCGCAAGGCACGTCAGGAAATCCGCAAACTGCGCCGGGACAACCCCGATGCACCGATCATCGTCACTGGCTGTGCCGCTCAGACCGAACCGGAAACCTTTGCCGCGATGGAAGAGGTCACCCGGGTCATCGGCAACACCGAAAAGATGCAGCCGCAAACCTGGCAGGACATTGCCAAAGGGCCGGATTTCATCGGCACCACGGAAAAGGTGCAGGTCGATGACATCATGTCGGTGACCGAAACCGCAGGCCATCTGATCGACGGTTTCGGCACCCGCAGCCGCGCCTATGTCCAGGTGCAGAACGGATGTGACCACCGCTGCACCTTCTGCATCATTCCTTATGGCCGCGGCAATTCCCGCTCGGTCCCTGCCGGCGTGGTGATCGACCAGATCAAACGTCTGGTGGACAAAGGCTATAATGAGGTGGTGCTGACCGGCGTTGATCTCACGTCCTGGGGCGCAGATCTGCCCGCGCAGCCGCGCCTGGGCGATCTGGTGATGCGCATCCTGAAGCTGGTGCCGGATCTGCCGCGCCTGCGCATTTCCTCTATCGATTCGATTGAGGCGGACGAAAATCTAATGCAGGCGATTGCCACCGAGCAACGCTTGATGCCGCATCTGCATCTGTCGCTACAGCATGGCGATGACCTGATTCTCAAACGCATGGCCCGGCGCCACCTGCGCGACGATGCCATTGCGTTTTGCGAGGAGGCCCGCAGCCTGCGCCCGGAAATGACCTTTGGCGCCGACATCATCGCAGGCTTCCCGACTGAAACGGAATCCCATTTTGAGAATTCGCTGAGGCTGGTCACTGATTGCAACCTGACCTGGCTGCACGTCTTTCCCTACTCCAAGCGGGTAGGCACCCCGGCCGCCAAGATCCCGAACCAAGTCAACGGCAACGTCATCAAGGAACGTGCAGCCCGTCTGCGGGCTGTCGGTGATGTGCAGGTGAACCGCCACCTGGCGGCACAGCTCGGCAAGACACATCAAATCCTGATGGAAAACCCGCATATGGGCCGCACGGAACAGTTCACCGAGGTGAGTTTTGCAAAGGCCCGGACCGAAGGCAGCATCGTGTCCGCCGTGATCACCGGGTCCAGCGCAACACAGCTTACCGCCTGACAGATCTTGCAGAGAACGGGGAATTGCTTTCCCGCACTGTGCCAGCTAAAGATCAGTCCAAGGTATCCGGATACCTGCCGCTCGCGGCCGCTGGCCATGGTGAATTCCGGACAAGGATCTTTCCTGACGCCTGGGTGCACGCCCGGATAGCAACGCGAGCCCTATCTGCAACGGCAACCGCACCCGATTGCGAAAGGCAGAGTCATGCAGAAAGACACTCCCCTCCCCCCCGTCGGGCAGTTGAAGGCCGAAGCCCGCCTTCTGAGAACCGAGGCCGCAAAGCTCGGCCAGCCCATCAGCCACAGCACCGCCCTGGAGCGGATTGCTGAGTATTATGGCTACCGCAACTGGAACATCTTGCACGCCCGTGCCGCCAATGCGCCAGAGCTGCAGGTGGGCATGCGGGTCGAAGGCTGCTACTTGGGCCAGCCTTTTACTGGCTACGTGCACGGGCTGGCTGCCTGCGGCCCCAATGGCCACCGCCGGATCACCCTGCATTTCGATAAGCCGGTGGATGTGGTCCAGTTCGACAGTTTCTCGTCCTGGCGCCAGCGGGTGTCTGCGGTCATTGATGCCGGGGACCGTTCGCCGCAGAAAACCTCCAACGGTCAGCCGCATCTGGCGGTCAGCCCGCTGACCTAGGCCTGCTGCTTCTTTCTGGTCAAAAATACCCCGGGGTGAATGCGCGGCTACGCGCAGAGGGGCAGCGCCCCAGCCCCATCAGCAAAGAAAACCCCCGCAAGCGTCACTTGCGGGGGCTCTGTTTCAAAGCTGCGTCAGCAGCCAGTGATCAGTGTTTGCCCTTGTGGGGGGCCCACAGACGCTTGTTGGTCAGATACAGCAGCACCGACAACAGGGTCAGGAACAGCACGCCAACAAAACCAGCCTGCTTGCGCGCCATCATCTTGGGCTCCGCGGTCCACATCAGGAAGGCCGCGACGTCCTGCGACATGGATTCCACGTCGTTGGCGTGGCCATCGGCAAACTCAACCTGCTCATCCGACAGCGGTGGTGCCATCGAAATCCAGCCGCCCGGAAAGGCGGTGTTTTCATAGAAGGTGGTGCCTGCTTCTTCTTTGGTCTCGCCTGTGTAACCCGCCAGCAGCGACGCGATATATTCCGCACCGCCCATGCCTTTGAACATCTGGTTGATGCCCAGGCCATAGGGACCGTGGAAGCCCGCACGAGCCTTGGCCATCATGCTGAGATCCGGAGCGCCTGCGTTGTTGTTCTCCGGGAAGAAGTCGACCGGCTTGGCCGGGCGGTCCTCATCCAGTTCCGGATCATAGACGCTGAAGTTGTCAGCGGCGTAGGCACGCACCTGATCTTCCGGCATCTGTGGGCCGCCTTCATCCGCCAGGGTGCGGATCGGCACCAGCTTCAGCCCGTGGCAGGCTGCGCAGACTTCGGTGTAGATCTGCAGGCCGCGCTGCAGCTGGTTGCGGTCGTAGGTGCCGAACGGACCCTCGAACGAGAAGTCATAATCGGTCACATGCGCATCGCCGCCGCCTGCCGCGTATGACGCAGCAGGGATCAGGGCCAGAGCGAAGGCGGCACCGGTTGCCAGTTTCTTGAACATTGCTAGGTGTTCCTTCTTCTTACTCTGCAGGAGTGGCTTCAGCAGAAGACTTCTTGCCGTATTGGGCGTCGAAATCCTCTTCGATGGTTGCCGGCTGCGCCAGCGGCTTTTCGATCACGCCCAGCAGGGGAAGGATCACGAAGAAGTAGCCGAACCAGTAGGCCGAAGCGATCAGCGAGAACGATGCATAAGGCTCTTCTGCCGGCATCGCACCCAGCCACATCAGGGCAAAGAAGTCGACAACCAGCAGCGCGAACCACCATTTGAACATCGGACGGTAACGGCCCGAACGCACGTTGGAAGTATCCAGCCACGGCGCCAGCGCCATTGCCAGGATCGCACCGAACATGGCGATCACACCAAAGAACTTCGCATCCACGATACCGCCGGTCACAAAGGACGCGAACTGAACAACCCAGACCTCAGAGGTGAAGGCACGCAGGATCGCGTAGAACGGCAGGAAGTACCATTCCGGAACGATATGCGCAGGCGTCACCAGCGGGTTGGCTTCGATGTAGTTGTCCGGGTGGCCCAGATAGTTCGGCATGAAGCCGACGATGGCCCAGAAGATCACCAGAACAACGGCCAGACCCAGGAAGTCCTTGATCACGAAGTACGGCCAGAACGGCAGGGTGTCTTTCTCGGCTTCCTCTTTGGAACCTTTACGGACATCAACACCGGTCGGGTTGTTGTTGCCAGTGGTGTGGAAGGCCCAGATATGCACGACCACCAGCGCTGCGATCACGAAGGGCAGCAGGTAGTGCAGCGAGAAGAAGCGGTTCAGGGTGGCGTTGTCCACCGCAGGTCCGCCCAGCAGCCAGGTCTGGATTGCTTCGCCGATAAAGGGAATCGCGCCAAACAGGCCAGTGATAACGGTGGCCCCCCAGAAGGACATCTGGCCCCAGGGCAGCACGTAGCCCATGAAGGCGGTGCCCATCATCATCAGATAGATCAGCATGCCGACGATCCATGTGATCTCGCGGGGCGCCTTGTAGGAACCATAGTACAGGCCGCGGAAGATATGGATGTAGACGGCAACAAAGAACAGCGAAGCACCGTTCATATGCAGATACCGCAGCATATGGCCGCCGTTCACGTCGCGCATGATATGCTCAACAGATGCAAAGGCCAGGTCAACATGCGGGGTGTAATGCATCACCAGGACGATGCCGGTGACGATTTGCAGCGCCAGGCAGAAAGCCAGAACGATGCCCCAGATCCACCACCAGTTCAGGTTCTTGGGGGTGGGGATCATGATGGTGTCATAGATCAGGCCGACGATGGGCAGGCGGCTGTGCAGCCACTTTTCTGCACCTGTCTTCGGCTCGTAATGGTCGTGCGGAATACCGGACATGAGCGCGTTTCCTTATCCCAGCTTGATGGTGTTTGCGTCGGTGAACTCGGCGACAGGCACATGCAGGTTCTGCGGTGCCGGACCTTTGCGGATACGGCCCGAGGTGTCGTAGTGCGAACCGTGGCAGGGGCAGAACCAGCCTTCGAACTCACCGGCACCGTCACCCAGCGGCACACAGCCCAGGTGGGTACAGACACCCATCATCACCAGCCATTCGCCGGCTTCATCCATGGTGCGGTTGACGTCAGCCGCATCGGTTCCCGGCTTGTTCGGGTTTTCCGACAGCGGGTCAATCAGCTCGGACAGCTCCACGGCACGGGCTGCATCGATCTCTTCCTGGGTGCGGCGGCGGATGAACACCGGCTTGCCAAGGAACATCACCGACAGCTGCGTGCCTACTTCCACGCCGCTGACATCGACCAGGATCGAGGACAGCGCTTTCACATCGGCGGACGGGTTCATCTGGTTGACCAGGGGCCATACGGCGGCACCCGCGGTCACTGCCCCGGCGCCGGCAGTGGCGTAGTAGAGGAAATCTCTCCGGGTTCCTTCGTGGTCTTCTGCGTGGGACACGAGGTTTTCTCCAATTCCAGCGCCCGTTTAGGGCAAACATGCGCATGCACCGCGATTTCTCGCAGTGACTCAGGCGCGTGTCTAGCGGGGAGAATGGCATTCGTCCAGCGGTCATAGGCGCGCAGAAAGCCGCAACGGGTCTTTTCTGTTACGCCTGTGTGACAGTGCCGCACCCATATCGGCGCGACACCGGTGTTTTTCAAGAAGGAAGCGTTAACTTTTGAGGGATTTCGGCACCTGCATTGCGGGCCGCGAATCGACTGCGGCGAACTGGTTGTTCAGCAACGCCTTGCCTTGGCGCCAGTTGGTTTCCGGGCGGCAGAAGTCCCCATAGGCCAGCGAGCAGCCAACCGCGATCTGGCCAATTTTCAACGACCTCTGCAGGTGGCTCGTCCGGCCCGCTGACAGCACGTCGCAGCCGGATGTGCACACAAAGATCAATCGCGTGTCTTTCCTGACGGATTATCCTGTGTTTTCCGCTCTTGAAATTGCCCTGCCGGCTTGGCAATGTCCGCCCGTTCTCAGGGCGGGGCGGAATTCCCCACCGGCGGTAAGCGGGCCAGTCTCGTAAGCCCGCGAGCGGCGTCTGTGTCCACAATCCGAAAAGTGGGAACCGGTTTTCGGATAAATTGTGGAACAAAGCACAGATGTGTCAGCAGATCTGGTGCGACTCCAGAGCCGACGGTCACAGTCCGGATGGAAGAGAACGTGCGTCAGGACCGTTTTGGGCTGGTTTGCCCTGCGTGCGCCTGCCGTTCGTGATCGCCTTGGGTGACGTGTCAGAGCCAAAGGAGATTACGAAATGACACACACCCGCTTTGCCTTCATCAAGGCGCAATGGCATGCCGATATCGTAGACCAGGCACTGGAGGGCTTCCTGCAGCTGATCCCGGCGGATCAGGTCGACGTCTTTGATGTGCCCGGCGCCTTTGAAATGCCGCTGCTGGCGCAGGAGCTGGCCAAAACCGGAAAATACGCCGCTGTGGCCTGCGCTGCATTGGTTGTGGACGGTGGCATCTACCGGCATGATTTCGTTGCTCAGGCCGTGGTCGATGGGCTGATGCGGGCAGGTATGGACACCGGCGTTCCGGTCCTGTCCGTCTCGCTGACCCCGCATCACTTTCAGGAAACCGAGCATCACATCGGCATCTACCGCGCGCACTTCGTGCAAAAAGGCAACGAAGCCGCCAGCGCAGCCCTGATGATCACGAAGACGCGGGAAGCGGCCCTGGCCGCATAAACCCTGCGCTTACAGTGTTTTTTGACCTGCATCGGCCCGCTGCTCTGGCAGCGGGCATCCGGTCAGCAGATCAAGTTCTCCATTTAAGATCCTGTTAATAAATGAGGTTTCGCAGCGAAACCCCTTTTCATATGCACGTCTGCCGAGCCCCCTCTGATCAGAGGCTCAGGCCATTCCCAAATAGGCCCGCAAGGCAGGCGGTGGATTATCCAGCATCTGCGTGGTCTGTTGCGGTGCATGCGCCCTGCCATCCGCCACCAGCACCACCTGATCAGCGATCCGGCGGGCGTCATTCGGATCATGGCTGACCATCAGAACGGTGGCACCGCTTTCACGTGCCAGTTCTGCCACCAGATCCAGCATCTCAGCCTTCAGCGCTGGCCCAAGCGCGGCAAAGGGCTCATCCAGCAGCAGAAGATCCCGTCCCTGCACCAGCACCCGCGCCAGCGCCACCCGGCTCTGCTGGCCGCCAGACAGGGCCGCGGGCTTGCGATCTCCCATGTCCCCCAGCCCGACACGCGCCAGCGCCTCCTCCACCTGGCGCCGCTCCGCATCCGCCAGCCGCAGGCTGGCATGAATACCCAGAGCCACATTCTGCGCCACGGTCAGATGCGGGAACAGGTTGCCGTCCTGAAACAGCATCGCAATGGGCCTTTTGCCGGGCGGTGCGGCGGTCAGATCCGCGCCATTCCAGCTGATGCCTCCGCGGCTCACCGGCAGAAACCCGGCAATCGCCTCAATCAGTGTCGATTTCCCAGCTCCCGAAGGCCCGATCACCGCAGCACAGACACCCGGCGCAACGGCCAGATCCGCTTCGACGGCAAACCCGCCATTGATGATCCGGCAGTTTTCAAGCTTCAGCATGCCAGCGCCCTCCGCGGTCCAATATCCAGAACGCCCCCATTGAAAGCACAAGAAGCAGCAGTGCCGCCCCGGCCGCCGCCTCCATCCGGTAGGCCCCCATCAGCCGGTAGATCTGCAAGGGCAATGTTGCGAAATCCGGGTCGGCAAACAGCGCGACCACCCCCAGGTCCCCCATCGAAAGCGCCGCCGCCAGCCCGGCCGCAAAGCCTGTCTGCGCCCGCATCCTAGGCAGGTAGACATGCCGCACAAAGGCCCAGCCCTGCATATCGAGCGACAGCGACAGGCGACCATACCGCCCCAGCACCTCGCGCGCGCGGGGCACCAGAATGCGCATGGCAAAGGGCAGCGCCATCACCGCATTGACCAGCGCCGTCACCGGCAGCGCCAAAGCAAAGGGATCAGCAATCGGATGGATCAGGATGAACAACCCGGTACCGATCACCAGCGGCGAGGCCGCAAGGCCCAGGATGCCTGCCAGTTCCGTCATGCCATCGCGGCCCGCAGCAACTGCTGCCGCCATCGGCAGGGCCAGCGCCAGCAGAATCACCGTGCTGAACCCTGAAACCAGAATGGAGTTTCCAGCCGCTTGCCAGACCGTGCCCTTCAGCGCTGCCAATCCCGGCAACCCTGCCAGAACAATGGCGGTCAGCGGCAGCAGCAGGAAAGCGGCGGACAGGAAGATCCAAAACATGTCCAGCCCGCGCGAAAAACGGCTGTGCCCGTCCCAGCGCCGCACCGCCCGGTCTAGCCCGGCACCGAAACCTTCGCCTGCAGACACCCGCAGCGCCACCAGTGCCGCCGCCCCCGTCAGACCCAGTTGTAGCCCTGACAGCAGCGCCGCACGGCCCAGGTCGAAATCAAAGCGAAACGCCTGATAGATGGCAAGTTCAATGGTGGTGGCCCGCGGTCCTCCGCCCAGGGTCAGCGCCACGGCAAAGCTAGAGAGGCAAATGGCAAAGACTACAGCCAGCGCACCCGGCGCAGCCCGCCGTAGCATCGGCGCTTCCAGCAGCTGCCACATTGCCAGCGGCCCGGCATTCAGCTGTGCCGCCAGGCGAAAGCGTTCGGCAGGAATTTCCTGCCAGCCCTGCAGGATCAGCCGGGTCGCCAGCGGCAGGTTGAAGAACACATGTGCCAGGACCACCCCATGCAGCCCGTAAATCTGCACCGGCTCCAGCCCGAACAGCCCCAGCAGACTGCTAAGCCAGCCGGCCCGGCCAAAAACCGCCAGCAGGCCCAGAATGGCAACAATGACAGGAAGAATGAAGGGCGCTCCCAAAAGCGCGATCAGCAAACGCCGTCCCGGGAACCGCCGCCGCGCCAGCGCGCGGGCGACGGGGATCGCGAGGCCAACGCTCAGGAGCGCAGACAGGCTTGCCTGGGTCAGTGTGAAACGCAGCGCAGCCCAGTCGCTGACGCCAAACCCGGTGCCGGCCTCAGCCCGGGCAGCAACAGCCGCAAGGGTTCCAAGGATCAACGCAGCCACAACAAGGGCCGCGCCGATCCCGGGAAATGCGCTTACTGGCTGAGCGCGTCCAGCCATTCGCCCAGTGCCGCATCACGGACGTCTGCTGCCTCAGTTTCGCTCAGCAGCAGCGATTTGCCGGGCTGAACCAATGTCTCAAACCCCTCCGGCAGGCCCGTCGCCGGGATCACCGCCGGATACATCCAGTTGGTGGTCGGGATAATCGACTGGAACGCATCCGACACCATGAAGGCCAGGAACTGGTCGGCCAGTTCAGACTGATCGCTGTTTGCCAGTTTACCGGCCACTTCCACCTGCATGTAATGACCCTCATCAAAAGCCGCCGCCGCCTTGGAGCCATCTTCCTCGGCAATCAAGTGATACGCAGGTGAAGTGGTATAGGAGAGCACCATGTCGGCCTCGCCTTCCAGGAACATGCCATAGGCTTCGGACCAGCCTTTTGTCACGGTGACAACGTTGTCAGAAAGACCCTTCCAGACGGCCGGCGCCTCGTCACCATAGGCCGCCTTGACCCACAAGAGCAGGCCCAGACCCGGGGTCGAGGAGCGCGGGTCCTGAATGACGATTTTGGTGTCGCTGTCCGCCAGCGTCTTGAAATCCGTGGGCACTGTGGCATCGGCGTTGTGGACAAAGGCGAAATAGCCCCAGTCGTAGGGCACAAAGGTTGCGTCGGTCCATTCCACCGGCAACGCATAGTCGGCACTGACCGAATGATCGGCAAACAGGCCGGTTTCCTTGGCCGCTGCGGTCAGGTTGGTGTCCAGCCCCAGAACCACATCGGCGTCCGAGCGTTCGCCCTCCAGCTTGATGCGCGCCAGCAGTGCCGCGCCATCGCCTGCGCCAACCAGCTTCAGGTCGCAGCCGCAGACCTCTTCAAAGGCTTTTTCCACTGCCGGGCCGGGCCCCCAGTCGGAAACAAAGCTGTCATAAGTATAAACGGTCAGTTCGGGCGTTTCGGCAAAAGCCGCCGAAGCGCCAAGCAGTCCCGCTGCAAATGCAAGATGTTTCATGCCATCCTCCTTTGCGGCTTTGGGCAAGGGTGGAGGACGTCCAGTACCTTCCCTCCGCCGGTGTGATCCGGTTCAGGTTCAACGGGTGTCATCTCAGCGCTTGTGCGCACCCCGAGGTGGCGCGGACCTTAGGCCCGGACTGCGGCAAAGACAAGCCAAAGCCCGCCAGGACCTACGCTTCAGGCAAACAGGATCGCTGCTTGCGCCGATCCTGTGTTCTTCTGGCTTGAAATATCCCGGGGGAGCCGCCAAAGGCGGCGGGGGCAGCGCCCCCTGTTCCTTTGCTGCACAGGAATCTGCTTGAGGCACAGGCCCCTGCCCGCTAAGCACGTCCCGCAAAGGAGACCGCGCCTCATGTCGATGAACAGCTTTGGACACCTCTTCCGCGTCACCACCTGGGGCGAAAGCCACGGGCCCGCGCTTGGCGCCACTGTTGATGGCTGCCCGCCGAATGTGCCGCTGGAGCCGGAAATGCTGCAGCAGTGGCTCGACAAGCGCCGCCCCGGCCAGAACAAGAACACCACCCAGCGCAATGAGCCGGACGCGGTGAAGATCCTGTCTGGCGTGTTTGACGGCATGTCCACCGGCACTCCGATCCAGCTGATGATCGAGAACACCGATCAGCGCTCCAAGGATTACGGCGAGATTTCCCAGACCTTCCGTCCGGGCCACGCCGACATCACCTATTTCCAGAAATACGGCAACCGCGACTACCGCGGCGGCGGCCGCTCCTCGGCCCGCGAGACTGCCGCGCGAGTTGCCGCGGGCGGTGTTGCACGTGAAGCAATCAAGGCGTTGGTGCCGGGATTGCAGATCAAGGGCTACATGACCCAAATGGGTGAGCTGGAGATTGACCGCAGCCGCTTTGACTGGGAGGCGATCGAACAGAATGATTTCTGGATTCCCGACGCAGGTGCCGTGCAGGATTGGGAAGACTATCTGCAGGGCCTGCGCAAGGCGCATGATTCTGTTGGCGCCGTGGTTGAGGTTGTGGCCCGGGGTGTCCCCGCAGGCATCGGCGCGCCGGTTTACAGCAAGCTGGACACTGATCTGGCCGCCGCGATGATGTCGATCAACGCCGTCAAAGGCGTTGAGATCGGCGAAGGCATGAATGCTGCACGCCTCAAAGGCTCGGAAAACGCCGATGAAATTTTCATGGGTGAAAACGGGCCTGAGTACTCCTCCAACCACGCCGGCGGCATTCTCGGCGGCATTTCCACCGGTCAGGATGTGGTGGTGCGCTTTGCGGTGAAGCCGACGTCTTCGATCCTCACCCCGCGCCAGTCGATCCGCAAGGACGGCTCTGCCACGGAAGTCATCACCAAGGGCCGCCACGACCCCTGTGTCGGCATCCGCGCGGTGCCGGTGGCTGAGGCGATGATGGCCTGCGTGATCCTGGACCACCTGCTGCTGCACCGTGGCCAGATTGGTGAGAATCAGGGCCATATCGGCGCATAATCCGGCTCTAACACTGGTAAAACCGGGCAAACCGCTGTGTTTGCCCGGTTAAAAACGCGCGCTTAACCGTGGTCCCCTGCGCATTGGCTGTGGTCACCCAGTGCCGTCAGCACCTTGCAGCAGCCGCCGTTGCCGCCGTCGCACAGGGTGCTGATCCGCTCCAGCTCAGACGCCAGCTGCTCCAGCTTGCGGATCCTTTCCCGGACATTGGCCAGCTGGCTGCGGGCAATGCGGTCGGCCTCGGCGCAGTCATCGCCCAGATGGCCGTCGAGCCCCATCAGCGATTTGATATCCTCCAGCGAGAACCCCAGATCGCGGGCATGTTTGATAAAACCCAGCGCGTCCATGCCATCCTGGCCGTAGCGGCGCTGATTGCCGGCATTGCGACCCGGCTGTGGCAAGAGGCCGATTTCCTCATAGTAGCGGATGGTGGGCACTTTCACACCGGTGGTTTTGGACAGCTGACCGATGGAGAACATGGCACAAACCTCTTGAAGCTCTAGTGACTAGAGCAGCTACATTGATCTCGAATCAGGAATGAGGACAAGCACAATGGCAGGCTGCTGCAATCACAATGCCCGGTTTGACGGGGTCTCGGCAGACTACAAACGCAGGCTTTGGCTGGTGATTGCTATCAATGCCGGCATGTTCGCGGTGGAAATGGGGGCTGGCCAGATGTCCGGCAGCCAGGCGCTGAAGGCGGACGCGCTGGATTTTCTGGGGGATGCGCTGACCTATGGCATTTCCTTGGCAGTGATCGGGGCCAGCTTGCGTACAAGGGCGCTGGCGGCACTGAGCAAGGGCATCAGCCTGCTGCTGATGGGCATGTGGGTGTTTGGCTCCACCATTTATCAGGTGTTTTACGTTGGTGTGCCGCAGGCGCAGATCATGGGCGTGATCGGCTTTATGGCGCTGGCGGCGAATCTGATCTCTGTCCTGCTGCTGGCGCGCTACAAGGACGGCGACGCCAATGTGCGCTCGGTCTGGCTGTGCTCGCGCAATGACGCCATTGGCAATGTTGCGGTGATGATCGCGGCATTTGGCGTCTGGGGCACTGCCACCGGCTGGCCGGACCTGATTGTGGCCGGGATCATGGGTGGGCTGTTCCTGAGCTCCGCCTTTCAGATCCTGCTGCAGGCAATACGGGAATGGCGCGAGGAAGGGGCGCATGCTGCAACACACCAGCACTAGGGCAGTGACCGTCCGCAGGTGGAAGCGAAGCGCCCGCCGTTTTGCCGGAGGCAAACCACTGGTTTGACAGGGGCGGACGGGCGCTGCCCGGACTGTTGGCCCGAGCGAGTGTTGTTAGCTGAACAGCTCTGCGAATTCCTCGCGCAGGGCTTTCTTCTGCACCTTGCCCATGGTGTTGCGGGGCAGGGTGTCCAGCAGGATGACCTGCTTGGGCTGCTTGAACCTGGCCAGCTGCCCCGCCAGTGCGGCCTTGACTGTTTCGGCGCTGGTGTCCTTGCCGGTCGGCACCACCACCGCCACCACGGCTTCGCCGAAATCTGGATGCGGCACGCCGATCACGGCGCTTTCCAGCACGCCGGGCAGGTCATCGATCAGGCTCTCAACCTCTTTGGGATAGACATTGAAACCGCCGGTGATGATCAGATCCTTCTCGCGCCCGACGATGGTGACATAGCCGTCCGCATCGATCCGGGCCAGGTCGCCGGTGATGAACCAGCCATCCGGCCGCAGTTCTTCTGCTGTCTTTTCCGGCATCTGCCAGTAGCCCTGGAACACATTGGCTCCGCGCACCTCCAGCACGCCGGTCTCTCCCGGTGCAACTTCAGCGCCGCCCTGCATCACCCGCGCCTCGACGCCGGGCAGCGGGAAGCCAACGGTGCCGGCGCGGCGTTCACCCTCATAGGGGTTCGAGGTGCTCATATTGGTTTCGGTCATCCCATAGCGCTCTAGGATACGGTGGCCGGTGCGCGCCTCCCATTGCGCATGGGTCTCTACCAGCAATGGCGCCGAGCCGGAAATGAACAGGCGCATGTTCGCAGTGCGTTCGCGGGTCAACCGTTCATCCGCCAGCAGCCGGGTGTAGAAGGTCGGCACCCCCATCAACGCGGTCGCCGAAGGCATCGCCTGCAAGATCGCGTCCGCGTCAAAGCCTGGCAGGAACACCACCTGGGCGCCTGCAAACAGCGCCACATTGGTTGCCACAAACAGACCGTGGGTGTGGAAGATCGGCAGCGCGTGGATTAGCACATCCTCAGCCGTAAAGCGCCAGTATTCCCGCAGCATCAGCGAGTTGGAGGCCAGGTTTTCGTGGCTGAGCATCGCCCCTTTGGACCGGCCAGTGGTGCCTGAGGTGTAAAGGATCGCGGCCAGATCATCCGCTGCGCGGGCAACGGGGGCAAACCCGGATTGGCAATCTGCCAGATCCCGCAGGGAACCGTGCCCTGCAGCATCCAGTGTCAGCACTTTTGCGGTGCCGGCAACGGCGCGGATCTGTTCCTGGCGAGCCGGGTCGCATACCACAACACCAGGAGAAGCATCGCCGATAAAATAGGCTACTTCCGGCCCGGTGTAGGCCGTGTTCAGAGGCAGGAAGATGCCGCCAGCCATCACCGTGCCCAGGTATAGTTCAATCGCCTGAAGGGTCTTTTGAACCTGCACCGCCACCCGGTCGCCCGGCTGCACGCCCTGAGCCGCCAAGGCTGCCGCCATCCGCTCTGCGCCGGCAAACAAGGCACCAAAGGTTACCGTGCTGTCATCCGGCAGACGGGCAAAAACACTGTCCTCGCGCTCCAGGGACGATTCGCGCAGCTGGCGGATCAGGTGATTGGCGTCATACATCGGCAGCTCCCTCATTCAGCGGCGCTATTTGCGCCCTTGTAACGGGTGAAATCAAGCCATTGATCTTTGCGGCGCAGGAGCGCAGGTTCGCGCCATGGCAAAATCCTTAACATCGCATCGGCCTGTATTGGCAATTCTGCTGAAAGTGACCGCTATTGCGCTGTTCACTGCATTGTCAGGCATCATCAAGGCCACTTCGGAGACCGTGCCGGCGGGCGAAGCGGTGTTTTTCCGGTCCTTTTTTGCCATTCCGGTGATCGTCATCTGGCTGTCGATACGCGGCGAACTGCGGCATGGGCTGATCACCAAAAAGCCAATGTTTCACGTGTGGCGCGGGCTGGTCGGTACCTCGGCGATGGGGATGACCTTTATGGGGCTGGCGCTGCTGCCGCTGCCGGAAGTAACGGCCATTGGCTATGCCACACCGATCTTCACCCTGATCCTGGCAGCGCTGTTTCTGGGCGAGACGATCCGGCTGGTGCGGATCAGCGCCGTGGCCATCGGCCTGTTGGGCGTGCTGATCATGATCTGGCCGCGCTTAGGCGGCGATCTGGAGGACGGGGCCATGCTGGGGGTGCTGCTGGTGGTCGGCGCCACAGTGGCGCGCGGTTTTGTGTAGATCCATATCCGCCGCATGGTGCAGTCGGAACATACCGCGGCCATTGTGTTTTATTTCTCGCTGACGGCCTCGGGCCTGGCGCTGCTGACCGCGCCTTTCGGCTGGGTGATGCCGGATGCACGCACCGCTGCGCTCTTGGTCGGCGCCGGTCTGGTCGGCGGGGTGGCACAGATCCTGGTCACCTCCTCTTACCGCTTCGCCCCGGCCTCGATGCTGGCGCCTTATGATTACGCCTCGATGATCTTTGCCATAGTGATCGGCTATGTCTGGTTCGAAGAATGGCCGACGCTGGTGATGCTGGCCGGGGCTGCGCTGGTGATTGCCGGTAATGTTCTGGTGATCTGGCGCGAACACCGGCTGGGCCTGCAGCGTGGCAAAGCTAAGCCGATGATTGATCCCAAAGGTGGATAGAAGGCTCTAGCAAGGGGATTTTGGCTGAAACCGGCAAGCGCGGCGTGCCTGCATTTGGCAAAACTTGTGGCGGTGAACGGTCAGGGCATAGGCCAGTTGCCCTGTGTTTTCCGGGCTCCCGGCCGCTGCTGACCTTTTGGAGAGCGCCCCGGCTGGGACAGGGGCAGGGGGAGAATATCGCTGTGCAGACCCAACATGGCGCATATGGTACCGGCTTTGCATCCTGCGTCCATTGCGCTGGACGAATTGCAAGCAGACTTGAACGCTTGCGCGCCTCAGCGGGTCAGCCCCGGCGCATCCGCTTCGACAACCCCGATCTGATAGCTCAGAAAGGCCCTTTCACGGATTTCTTTCAAAGCCTGATACTCCGCGCTTTGAAAGACCTTGTCCACGGCCGCGCGATTTGGATAGCGGACGATTGTCGCCATTTCCGGCAGTTTTTCACCGACAATCGTGTCCGATATTTCATACCCTTGGAGAATTTCTGCTCCCGCCTCTTCCAGCAGCGGCTTGGTGGTGCCCAAATACATGCTGAGCGCCTCCAGATCGTCCGGATTGATCGTTGTCAGTGCAAAAACGATGACAGCCATATTTTCTCTCGCCTTACTCCCGTCTTCCTCTTCTGCAACCTGCCGCCGGTTTCTGGTGTTCAGTTGGCGCGGTTCACTCGATGTGCACCGGGCCGCTCAATCGTTTTGGGGCAACCTGTTAACTTTCACTATGCGCACAGCCGCGAAGCAATAAAACAGATTTAACGTCGGTAGCCTTTGCGCAATCGGTCAGGCCCCTATTCTTTGGGATAGGTCGGCTATTCTTTACGGACCAAAAAACCCCCGCACGCGGGCGGGGGTTCGGAAACTCTTGGTTCTTGCAACTGCGTGTGGTCAGGCGCGCACCAGTGCCTCGTAGTCTTCGGCGATCTCCCGGGTCAGGGCGCCAACTTCAAACATATAGTCGCCGATCTGCCCGACTGGGGTGACCTCGGCCGCGGTGCCGGTCAGCCAGCATTGCTCGAACTCCGCCATCTCTTCCGGCTTGATACGGCGCTCGTGCACGGTGATGCCCTTGTCCTTGAGCATCTGAATGACGGTCTGGCGGGTGATGCCGTTCAGAAAGCAATCTGCCAGCGGGGTGTGCACCTCGCCGTCCTTCACAAAAAACACATTGGCGCCGGTTGCCTCTGCCACATAGCCGCGCCAGTCCATGAACAGTGCGTCCGAACAACCCTTGGCTTCTGCCTTGTGCTTGGAGATGGTGCAGATCATGTAAAGGCCGGCCGCCTTGGCGTGGACCGGGATGGTTTCCGGGCTCGGGCGTTTCCATTCCGCGATGTCGAGCTTGGCGCCCTTCATCTTGGCGTCGCCGTAATAGGCGCCCCAGCCCCAGACCGCGATCGCCATACGCACCGGGTTCTTGGCCGAAGCCACGCCCATATCCTCACCCGAGCCGCGCCAGACCAGCGCCCGCACATAGGCGTCCTGCAGGCCAGAGGCCTTCAAGGTTTCTTCCTTGGCCGCCTCGATCTGATCGACGGTATAGGGCATCGGCATATCCAGCGCCTCGGCGGATGCGATCAGACGCTCGGAATGCTCGCGGCTTTTGAAGATCTTGCCGTTATAGGCGCGTTCGCCCTCGAACACGGAGGAGGCGTAATGCATCGCATGGGTCAGGATATGCACCTTGGCATCCCGCCAGTCGACCAGTTCGCCGTCCATCCAGATCACACCGTCACGGTCATCATAGCCTGCCATACCGCACCCTCCTAAACTAAGCGGAATTTCATTTGTTGCGCATATTGCGGCCGTTCCGGACACAATCTTGCGTCAAAGCTGCGATTCGATACATCTTCCCCCTTGGAATGTCAACAAGGCTGACATAAACTGCCCGGCAAGACAGACGAGGGGGCACAAATGCCGGAAGGCCGGACAGGGCAGGGGTATGGCGGCGAAAGCCTGCTGTTTCTGACAGATGAGCAGTTGCGCCAGGGGATCGAGGCAATGTTCTTTGCCTACCGCGGATTTACCGCCGACCCGGACCGGATCCTGGCCGAACTGGCCTATGGCCGGGCGCATCATCGGGCGATCCATTTCATCAACCGCTCGCCGGGCACCACGGTGAACAATCTTCTTAGCATTCTGGGCGTGACCAAACAGTCGCTGAACCGGGTGCTGCGCACGCTGATTGGCGACGGCTTGGTGATCAGCAAAGTGGGTGAGCTGGACAAGCGCGAGCGCCACCTCTTTCTCACGGAACAGGGCCAGGCGCTGGAGGCAACGCTTTCGGATGCTCAGCGCGCCCGGATGCGGGCCGCCTACAAGGATGCCGGTCCCGAGGCGGTACAGGGTTTCAAAACAGTGCTTGAGGCGATGATGGATGCGGATATGCGCCGCGCCTACGCCAAGCTGCGGGACTAGGCCGACATGAGCACACATGACGCCCATCTGCTGATCGTGGATGACGACGAGCGCATTCGCGGCCTGTTGAAGAAATTCCTGATGCGCTCCGGTTTCCTGGTGACGGCGGCGCGGGATGCGGCCCATGCCCGCAGAGTGCTGGCCGGTCTGGATTTCGATCTGATCATTATGGATGTGATGATGCCCGGTGAGGACGGCGTTTCGCTGACCCGGTCCTTGCGCGAAACCATGACCACCCCAATCCTGCTGCTGACCGCCAAAGGCGAGACCGAAGACCGGATTTCGGGCCTGGAGGCCGGCGCTGACGATTACCTGCCGAAACCTTTCGAACCCAAGGAGCTTTTGCTGCGGGTCAATGCCATCCTGCGCCGGATGCCTGACACCACTGCTCAGGACAGCGCCCCCAAGGTGCTGCATCTGGGCGCCATCCGTTATGACATTGAGCGTGGCGAGATGTGGCAGGGGGATGAGCTGATCCGGCTCACCGGCACCGAAAGCCAGCTGATGAAGATCTTCGCAGGCTGCCCCGGCGAGCCGGTTTCCCGCAGCAAGCTGGTTGAGGATCTGGGTCGCGACCGCGGTCAGGCGCAAGAGCGCGCTGTGGACGTGCAGATCACCCGCCTGCGCCGCAAGATCGAACCCAACCCGAAACAGCCGCAGTACCTGCAAACTGTGCGCGGCGCCGGCTATATGCTGACCCCGGACTGAATCGAGCCCAGCTGCTTCTTTCTGGTGATAAATACCCCGGGGTCCGGGGCCGCGCCCCGGGATTCCTCTTGCAGCCGCCGCCAACCCGCTCCTAGTGTCGCGCCAAGACCCGCCGCAGGAGGAAACCGCAGATGACCACCGCCCTGATCACCCATGCCGATTGCCTGCAGCATGTGACCCCCGATGGCCACCCTGAACAGGTCGCCCGACTGGAACACATCCTGCACGCGCTGGAGCCCTTGGACTTGCATCGTGTGACTGCCCCGATGGCTGCCGAAGACGACATCCTGCGCATTCACCCCGCCGGTTATCTCGCAGAGCTGCGCAAAGCCTCCCCGGCTGATGGCTGGGTGCAGATCGACGGGGATACGTTCTTGTCCCCCGGCTCGCTGGACGCAGCCTTTCGCGCGGCCGGCGCGGTGGTGCGCGGCGTCGACATGGTGCTGGGCGGCGAGGTGCAGAACGCCTTTGCCGCAGTGCGCCCGCCGGGGCATCACGCCGAAACAGACACCGCCATGGGCTTCTGCCTGTTCGGCAATGCAGCACTGGCGGCAAAACACGCGCTGGATCACCACGGGCTCAGCCGCGTCGCGGTGGTGGATTTCGACGTGCACCACGGCAACGGCACCCAGGATCTGTTGTGGGATGAACCGCGCGCGCTGGTCATCACCAGCCAGCAGATGCCGCTCTGGCCCGGCTCCGGCTGCCCGGATGAGGACGGCGCCCATAACAATATCCTGAACATGCCGCTGGCACCGGGATCGGGCCGAGCAGAGATGCAGGCGGCCTATGAGGGTCAGGCCTTCCCGCGCCTGCGCAGCTTCAAGCCCGAGCTGATCATCATCTCGGCAGGTTTCGATGCCCATCAGGACGATCCGCTTGCCAGCCTCAACTGGGCCACCGCCGATTTCGCCTGGATCACAGCCGAGCTGGGTAAACTCGCAAGTGAACTTTGCGGCGGCCGTATCGTCTCGACTTTGGAAGGCGGATATGATCTGAACGCGCTGGCCGCGGCAACCCGCGCGCATGTGGAAGAATTGATAAAGGCACCGGCATGACTGAGACCCCCGTAGACCAGATGAGCTTTGAACAGGCGATGCGTGAGCTGGAAGGCGTGGTGGACCAATTGGAGCGCGGCGACGTGGCGCTGGATGCCTCGATCGCTTTGTACGAACGTGGTGCGGCGCTGAAGAAACGTTGCGAGGACGAGCTGAAGCGCGCCGAGGAAAAGGTTGCGGCCATCACATTGGACGCAAACGGCACCCCCAAAGGCACCCAGCCGCTGGACGCCGGCTGACACATGACCGCCGCAGCTGACGCCCAAACGCGCCCCTTCGCAGAGGCGCTGAAAGACGCGCAAGGCCAGATTACCGCACATATGGAGCTGCGGCTGGCGGGTGGTGACGAACTGCATGTGGCGATGCGCTATGCCATCACCGGTGGCAAGATGCTGCGCGGCTTTCTTGTTCTGGAAAGCGCCCGTCTGCACAGCGTTCCGGCCGAGGCCGCCCTCGAGGCTGCGCTCGCCATTGAATGCATCCATGCCTATTCGCTGGTACATGACGATCTGCCCTGCATGGACGACGATGATCTGCGCCGTGGTCAGCCCACTGTCCACAAGAAATGGAATGAAGCGATGGCGGTGCTGGCGGGCGACAGCCTGCAGGCATTTGCTTTTGAACTGCTGGCAGACCCCAAGATGGGCCCGCAGACGCTGACCCTGATCCGCAGTCTGGCGCAATCCTCTGGCAAGGACGGTATGGTCTCGGGCCAAATGCTGGACATCGCCGCCGAGACCGCGGCTGATCCGCTGACCCTGGATCAGATCACCAAGCTGCAGAGCCGCAAAACCGGCTGCCTGATCGAGTGGTCTGCCACCGCCGGTGCCGTGCTGGCAGGCAGCGACCCGGCACCTCTGCGGCAATACGCATGCGCCCTTGGCCTTGCATTTCAGATCGCCGATGACATCTTGGATGTGGAAGGCGACGCCGCAAAGGTCGGCAAGGCCGTGCGCAAGGATGCCGATGCCGGCAAAGCCACATTTGTCTCGCTTCTGGGGCTGGCAGAGGCCAAGGCCCGCGCAAGTGCCCTGTGCGAGGAAGCCTGTTTCGCACTCGCGCCTTACGGCGCGGATGCTGCAACCTTGAAGGAAGCCGCGCGCTTCGTTATTTCGCGCGACAGCTAACCCCGCGCCACGCCCGGACCACTCTGGCCGGTGCAGCCCAAGGAGACACCATGTCCGAAAGGCCCAATACCCCGCTTCTGGACCAGATCTCGCGCCCTGCGGATCTGAAGGGGCTGACGGATGCGCAGCTGGTGCAGGTTGCCCATGAACTGCGGCAGGAAACCATTGCCGCGGTTTCGGTCACCGGTGGCCATCTGGGGGCAGGCCTTGGGGTGGTGGAGCTGACCACTGCCCTGCATGCGGTCTTTGACACCCCGCGTGACAAGGTGATCTGGGACGTCTCGCATCAATGCTACCCGCATAAGATCCTGACCGGCCGCCGCGACCGCATCCGTACCCTGCGGATGAAGGGCGGTCTCAGCGGTTTCACCAAACGGTCTGAGTCGCCATATGACCCTTTCGGCGCCGCCCACAGCTCCACCTCGATCAGCGCAGCGCTTGGCTTTGCCGTGGCGCGTGACCTTGGCGGGGTGATCCCCGAGGGCAATGGCGATGCAATTGCCGTGATCGGCGATGGATCAATGTCGGCCGGCATGGCGTTTGAGGCGATGAACAACGCAGGCCATCTGGGCAAGCGGCTGATCGTGATTCTGAACGACAATGAAATGTCGATTGCTCCGCCGGTTGGCGCGCTGTCCTCCTATCTCTCGCGTCTTTATGCGGGCGAACCCTTCCAGGAGCTGAAAGCCGCCGCCAAGGGTGCCGTCTCGCTGCTGCCAGAACCCTTCCGCGAAGGCGCCAAGCGGGCCAAGGATATGCTCAAGGGCATGGCTGTTGGCGGCACTTTGTTCGAGGCGCTCGGGTTTTCCTATCTCGGTCCCATTGATGGCCACGATATGGACCAGCTGCTGCCGGTGCTGCGTACGGTCAAAGACCGCGCCACCGGCCCGATCCTGATCCATGTGCTGACCAAGAAGGGCAAGGGCTACGCCCCGGCCGAGGCCGCCCTCGACAAGGGGCACGCGACAGCCAAATTCGACATGGTGACCGGCGAGCAGAAAAAAGCGCCCTCCAACGCGCCGTCCTATACTTCGGTCTTTGGCAATGAGCTGGTGAAGCTCGCGGCCAGGGACGACAAGATTTGTGCTGTCACTGCGGCGATGCCCGATGGCACCGGGCTGAACCTGATGGCCGAACGCTATCCCTCGCGTACTTTCGATGTCGGCATTGCCGAACAGCACGGCGTCACTTTTGCCGCAGCACTGGCCGCAGGCGGGATGAAGCCGTTTTGCGCGATGTATTCGACCTTTCTGCAGCGCGGTTATGATCAGGTGGTGCATGACGTGGCAATCCAGCGCCTGCCTGTCCGCTTTGCCATCGACCGTGCCGGTCTGGTGGGGGCCGACGGTGCCACCCACGCGGGCAGCTTTGACATCGGTTTCATGGCTAATCTGCCGGGCATGGTGGTGATGGCCGCCGCCGACGAGGCCGAACTGGCCCATATGGTCGCCACTGCCGCCGCACATGATGACGGCCCCATTGCGTTCCGCTACCCGCGCGGTGAGGGCGAAGGCGTCGATATGCCGGAAACCCCGGAAGTGTTGGAGATCGGCAAAGGCCGGATGATCCAGGAGGGCAAACGCGTCGCCCTTCTGTCCTTTGGCACCCGTCTGGGTGAGGTCAAGAAAGCCGCCGAGGCACTGGCAGCCAAAGGCATCACGCCGACCATCGCCGACGCCCGCTTTGCCAAGCCGCTGGACCGCGATCTGATCCTGCAGCTGGCCGCCGACCACGAGGCGCTGATCACCATCGAGGAAGGCGCGGTGGGCGGTTTCGGCTCCCATGTGGCGCAGCTGTTGGCAGAAGAAGGCGTGTTTGACGGCGGCCTGAAGTTCCGCTCCATGGTGCTGCCCGATATCTTCATCGACCAGGCCAGCCCCGCGGATATGTATGAAGTTGCAACCATGAACGCTCCGCAGATCGAAGCCAAGGTGCTGGAGGTTCTGGGCGTGGCAACGATTGGCGAGAAGCGGGCATAGGTCGCAAGAGCATCCCGAAAAGCACCTTCCAGGCAGGGGGGGCGGGCAGGTCCGATCACGGCATCACTGAAGCGTTGCCGCTGCCTGTGCCCGGCCCTTTGTGGTTTCGAGTTGCGGCAAAGGCCGCGCTGGGCAGCTACCGTGTCAACGGACACTGGAAATCACAGAAGAAAATGTTCAAAGCCGTTACAGGTAACCCTGAGCACGGAAGCTGAGTTCCGCAGATTTTCCGATAATCAGATGGTCGTGCAAAGTGATCCCCAATGCGGTGAGTGCGGCCTGGATTTGATCCGTCATTTGGATATCGCTGTCAGAAGGTGTTGGATCTCCGGATGGGTGATTATGCACGAGAATCAAGGCGCTGGCGTTGAGTTCCAGAGCGCGTTTGGCAACCTCCCGAGGGTAGACAGGCACGTGGTCGACGGTGCCGCGGGACTGTTCTTCGTCGGCGATCAGCACGTTCTTGCGGTCCAGGAACAGGATGCGGAACTGCTCTGTCTCACGGTGGGCCATGATGGTGTGGCAATAGTCCAGCAATGCGTCCCAGCTGGAGATCACCTGCCGCTGCATCACCCGGGCGCGCGCCATACGGTGGGCGGCGGCCTCCAGCACCTTGAGGTCGGTGATGACTGCGTCACCGATCCCCTTGATCTGCGCCAGCCGTTCGGCTGAGGCGGTGACCACGCGGTTGAAATCTCCAAAGGTGTCCAGCAGCTGGCGCGCCAGCGGTTTCACATCGCGGCGGGGGATGGAGCGGAACAGGACCAGTTCCAGCAGCTCGTAATCCGGCATTGCAGCCGCGCCGCCCGCCATGAAACGCGCGCGCAGGCGCGTGCGGTGGTCCTTGATGTAGGAGGGCAGGCGGCCAGAGGCCAGGGGCTGCGCGGGAGCTTCGTCGCTGCCGGGGAACAGCGGCAGGGAGACGTCCTGAAAAGAGGGGTCCTGTGCCATGCCGCCATGGTGCCGCCATCTTGGTTGAAGAAGTGTTAATGCGCATTGCGGCATCGGCACGGTTCGGAAATAGAAAAGCGCCCCGTGTGGGGCGCTTTCTGGTGACATGATCTATGTAGCGCCAAGGGCTCTGCGCCCTTATTCGCGCCTGAAACTGTCGACTGGACGGTTTCCCAGGCGGCGCTCAGCCCTTCATACCATCCCAGAAGCTTTTCACCGAAGAGAAGAAGCTGCGGGATTCAGGGTTGGTGTTGTCCTCGGACATTTCCTCGAACTCGCGCAGAAGCTCCTTCTGGCGGGACGTGAGGTTGACCGGGGTTTCCACCGCCAGTTCGATGAACATGTCGCCGGTGGCGCCGCCGCGCAGGGCTGGCATGCCCTTGCTGCGCAGCCGCATCTGGCGGCCGGACTGGCTGCCTTCGGGGATCTGCACCCGGCCGCGGCCGCCGTCAATGGTCGGCACTTCGATGGAACCGCCAAGCGCTGCTTTGGCCATGCTGACCGGAACCCGGCAATAGAGGTTGTTGCCGTCGCGTTCGAACAGGGCGTGCTGGCCGACCTCCACAAAGATGTAGAGATCGCCCGGAGGGCCGCCGCGCAGGCCGGCTTCGCCTTCGCCGGCCAGACGGATGCGGGTGCCGGTTTCCACGCCTGCGGGGATATTCACCGACAGGGAGCGGTCCTTTTCCACGCGTCCGTGGCCGTGGCAGGATTTGCACGGGTTCTTGATGATCTGGCCCAGGCCCGAGCAGGTCGGGCAGGTGCGTTCAACAGTAAAGAAACCCTGCTGTGCACGCACCTTGCCCATGCCAGAGCAGGTGGGACAGGTGGTAGGTTCCACACCGCCCTCAGCGCCGGTGCCCTCGCAGGAGGTACATGCAACCGAGGTCGGAACCTTGATGGTCTTGTGCAGCCCGGCAAAGGCTTCCTCGAGAGAGACGCGCAAGTTGTAGCGCAGGTCGGCGCCGCGAGAGGCCCGCTGCCGTCCGCCGCCGCCGCCGCGCTGACCGCCCATGAAGTCGCCGAACAGGTCGTCGAACACATCGGAGAAGGCGGAGGAGAAGTCGCCACCGCCAAAGCCCTGGCCCTGACCGCCGCGCTGGCCGCCGCCCATGCCGTTTTCAAAAGCAGCATGACCAAAGCGGTCATAGGCAGCTTTCTTCTCGGCGTCTTTCAGGACGTCGTATGCCTCATTGGCTTCCTTGAACTGCGCCTCGGCATCCGGATTGTCGGAGTTCCGGTCGGGATGCAGTTCTTTGGCCTTCTTGCGAAAGCCCTTTTTGATTTCGTCTGCGGAGGCGCCTTTGGCCACCCCGAGCACATCGTAATAGTCGCGTTTTGACATCGGATAACCCCATCTGCCTCAACGAAGATGGGCCGGTCCGGGATCCGGACCGGCCCGCTATGGCCTGATGTCAGGCTTAGCGCTTATCGTTGTCCAGGTCTTCGAATTCCGCGTCAACGATGTCGTCGTCAGCCGGGCCGGCGGCTTCGTCAGCTGCTGCCGGTTCTTCCTCGCCTTCCGCTTCGGCTTGCGCCTTGTAGATCGCTTCGCCCAGTTTCATTGCGGCTTCAGTGACGTTCTGGATGCCGGATTTGATCTTCTCGGCGGTCGATTTCTCGTTTTCCAGATCGTCCTTCAGAGCTGCCACAGCCAGTTCGATCACTTCTACAGTGGAAGGATCAACCTTGTCGCTGTGCTCTTCAACCGACTTCTCGGTCGAGTGGATCAGCGATTCGGCCTGGTTGCGGGCTTCGATCAGCTCGCGGCGTTCCTTGTCTGCTTCGGCGTTGTCCTCGGCGTCCTTGACCATCTTTTCGATGTCGTCGTCCGAGAGACCGCCCGATGCCTGGATGGTGATCTGCTGTTCCTTGCCGGTCGCCTTGTCTTTGGCGCCGACCGACACGATGCCGTTGGCGTCGATGTCAAAGGTCACTTCGATCTGCGGCATGCCGCGCGGTGCCGGCGGGATTTCCTCGAGGTTGAACTGGCCGAGCATCTTGTTGTCGGCTGCCATTTCACGCTCGCCCTGGAACACGCGGATGGTCACGGCGTTCTGGTTGTCTTCCGCGGTCGAGAACACCTGCGACTTCTTGGTCGGGATGGTGGTGTTGCGGTCGATCAGGCGGGTGAAGACACCGCCCAGGGTTTCGATGCCGAGCGACAGCGGGGTCACGTCGAGCAGCACCACGTCCTTGACGTCGCCCTGCAGAACGCCGGCCTGGATGGCGGCGCCCATGGCAACCACTTCATCCGGGTTCACGCCCTTGTGCGGTTCCTTGCCGAAGAACTTGGAGACCTCTTCGATGACTTTCGGCATCCGGGTCATACCGCCGACCAGAACCACCTCGTCGATGTCGGAGGCGGAGAGGCCAGCATCCTTGAGGGCCGCCTTGCAGGGGTCCATCGAACGCTTGATCAGGTCGGAGACCAGGCTTTCCAGCTTGGCGCGGGTCAGCTTCATCACCATGTGCAGCGGCTGGCCCGAGGACGGGTCCATCGAGATGAACGGCTGGTTGATCTCGGTCTGCGAGGTGGAGGACAGTTCGATCTTGGCTTTTTCCGCGGCCTCTTTCAGGCGCTGCAGGGCCATCTTGTCTTTGGACAGATCGACGCCGTTTTCCTTTTTGAACTGGTCCGCCAGATAGTTGACGATCCGCATGTCAAAGTCTTCGCCGCCCAGGAAGGTGTCGCCGTTGGTCGACTTCACTTCGAACAGGCCGTCGTCGATTTCCAGGATGGTCACGTCGAAGGTGCCGCCGCCGAGGTCATAGACCGCGATGGTCTGGGTGTTTTCCTTGTCCAGGCCATAGGCCAGCGCAGCCGCGGTCGGCTCGTTGATGATGCGCAGCACTTCGAGGCCCGCGATCTTGCCGGCGTCTTTGGTGGCCTGACGCTGGGCGTCGTTGAAGTAGGCCGGCACGGTGATCACCGCCTGGGTGACTTCCTCGCCCAGGTAGCTCTCGGCGGTTTCTTTCATCTTGCCCAGGGTGAAGGCAGAGATCTGCGACGGGGAGTATTTCTCGCCCTTGGCTTCGACCCATGCATCGCCGTTGCCGCCGTTGACGATGGCGAAGGGCACCATCTTTTTGTCTTTTTCGACGGCAGGGTCGTCGAACCGGCGGCCGATCAGGCGCTTGACGCCGAACACGGTGTTGTCGGGGTTGGTGACAGCCTGGCGCTTGGCCGGCTGGCCGACGAGGCGTTCATCGTCGGTGAAGGCAACAATCGACGGGGTGGTGCGCGCGCCCTCGGCGTTTTCAATCACGCGGGGCTGGGAGCCATCCATGATGGCCACGCAGGAGTTGGTGGTCCCCAGGTCGATGCCGATAACTTTGCTCATTTGCGATCCCTTTTTACTACTCAAGGCGATTACCCGAGGCCTGAACCCGTTGCGGCATCCCGGCCCCGATTGATTTGCGGTTTGGTCTGCACCTCGCCGCGTCCCGGCGTATATAGGGGCGTGAAAACGGCCCTGCAAGCGCCAGTACACGTCTGGAGGCGTGAATCAATGCGCTTTTTTGCAAGGGTCATGGTTAAGAATGGATGAACGGCTATGGCCCTGCTGAAGGTGCGCGGATTTGATGTTCACAAGGGGTATCTGGATGCAGCCCGGCAGCGGGCACTGATAGAGAGCCTGCGGGGCGTGCTGAAGGCGGCGCCGTTGTTTTCGCCGGAAGTGCCCGGCGGCGGGCGGATGTCGGTGCGAATGACCTCGGCCGGGCAGTTCGGCTGGTTTTCGAATGCCAAAAGCTATCGCTATACGGAGCAGCATCCCGCCGGGCAGGCCTGGCCTGTGATTCCGGCGGAGGTTCTGGAGATCTGGCGTGTGCTGACCGGGCTGGAGCGGCCGCCCGAGTGCTGTTTGCTGAACTACTATGGCGAGGGCGCGCGGATGGGATTGCATCAGGACAAGGATGAAGCGGATTTTTCCTTTCCAGTGGTTTCGATCTCGCTGGGGGATGACGGGCTGTTCCGGATCGGCAACCGGACGCGCGGCGGCAAGACGGAATCTCTCTGGCTGAATTCAGGTGATGTTGTGGTGATGGGCGGCGCGGCGCGGCTGGCCTATCACGGGGTGGACCGGATCCGGTTCAAGTCGTCACGGCTGCTGCCCAAGGGCGGGCGGATCAACCTGACGCTCAGGGTGGTGACGTGACGCTGGCGGGGCGCAAAAGTTTTGCCGAAAACTTTTGCCAAGACTTTTGCTGAAAAGTCTTGGGGCCGGCGGCTAGGGCACCAGCGAGCAGCAGCCGGTCAGGACGTCGAGCTGGCCGGCCTTTCGAAACTGAAGCAGGTCGATGGAGATGCCGTAGACCCGGTCCGACATGCCGTCTGTGCAATGCCGCGCGGTGAGAGTGCCGGATATGCTGCGGATGTCTGGAATGGGTAAGGCGCTGTCAATCCGGCCAACTGCATGGAAGCCGGATTTGCCGGGGCGGCCTGTTGCCGG
Source organism: Leisingera sp. S232 (assembly GCF_049800895.1). Lineage (NCBI taxonomy): Bacteria > Pseudomonadati > Pseudomonadota > Alphaproteobacteria > Rhodobacterales > Roseobacteraceae > Leisingera > Leisingera sp. S232. Next base: position 184,851 of record NZ_JBNAFX010000002.1, read on the forward strand.
TTGCCGCGCCATGAGCACAAAGGGAGTGACAGGCTCGTCCTGTGTCCTGAGATAAGATGCCTCATCCAGGGTCAGGGACCAGAAGGGCTCGGTGCCGAAGCAGTCCAGCGCCTGTCCGTGCATCATGCGCCAGTCGTTTTGGGGTTCCGGGCTCAGATACCGCAGGGCGGCCCAGCCGGATTGCTCGCCGCTGTTCACCTGGCCCCATTTACCGCTTTCATCCGCTAGAATCACTTCCACACCGGTTTGATCCGGTGCCAGGGTTCCGATGACTTCAGCACTGGCGGAGGGGGTGCTGCGGATGTTGAGCACGTCATCAGCTGCAACACCGGTGACACTGTGGAGCGCGGGATACTCCTGCGCTGCGGCGGGCAGAGCCAGCAAGGCCAGCCAAAGAAGGGCAGCAGCGTGCCGCCCCCTCACCGGCGCGCGTTCCAGCTGAGGGAGACATGGCGGCGGGTGTAGAATTCACCCATCAGCCCCACAACGATCAGCACCAGCGCCACCCAGGCGGCATATTGCCAGGAGCTGAAATGCGGGTTGTAGTTGATGAAGACAAAGCCCCGCGACTGATCGATGCAGTGAAACAGCGGGTTCCAGTCGAACATGGCCAGCATGAAACTGGGCAGGGTGTTTGCCAGGAACATCTTGCCCGATGCGATCATATTGGCGCGCTGGTAGATCATGGTCAGAATGCTGACGAAACTGGGGGCCCAGGGTTTCAGCACCAGGAAGACAAGCCCCACGCCAAACCCGGTGATCCAGGCCAGCAGGACCATGCCGAAGGCCGGAATGGGTTCCGCGATTTCCACGGGCGTGTAGGCAACGTGATAGACAAACAGGATGAAGAACAGGGACAGCACCTGAATATAGAGCGCGCCGATGGCAGCGGACAGAAGTGCCACCATCGTATTCATCGGGGCATGCTGCATCATCGGGCTGCTGGGGCCTTCGGCGCCGGAGATGGCGCTTACGGTCTTGGTGTGGACCATGAACAGATAGACGCCAGACATCACATACAGCAGGAAATCGCCGCGGATTGCAGAGCCGCGCATTCCTAGCAGCGCAAACATGACGTAGAAGGCCAAAACAAACAGAATTGTTTGCATCAGGTTCAGCCCCAACGCGATAAAGGCGTTGTTATGTTTGGAGCGGACGCTGCGCACAGCAGAATGAAACACCACTTCGCTCAGGGCGAAGAAACCTGATGTCCGCGAAGACTGAGGGCGCTGTTGAAACATGAGACCTGCGTTCTCTGCTCTTATCTGATGCGGCTGCTTGCCGTTCTGCTGTCTGAGTATCATAAGGGGCAAGAGGAAAATTTTCAATTAAACCCGTGTTGGGGAGAAATAAGTGACCTATGACGATCTGGTGCCTGTAATTCGTCGTCTGGCCATAGAAGCCGGCGCGAAGATCATGGAGATCTATAATTCCGACGACTTCGACGTGAAAGTGAAGTCTGATGACAGCCCAGTGACCGAAGCAGATGAAGCAGCGGATGCTCTGATCTCGGCCGGTTTGCGCGCGGCGTTTCCGGAGATGATGCTGGTTACTGAGGAACAGTCTGCTTCGCACAAGGAACGCGGGGATACCTTCCTGATCGTCGATCCGCTGGACGGAACCAAGGAATTCATCCATCGCCGCGGTGATTTTACCGTCAACATCGCCCTGGTGGAAAACGGCGTGCCGACCCGCGGTGTGGTCTATGCGCCGGCCAAGGAACGGATGTTCTTTACCCTGGCAGATGGCAGCGCTGTGGAGGAGACCGGGGCGTTTGATCCGCAGACCATCGGCGCGACCCGCGCGATCCGGGTGGCTGACAGCGACAATTCGGCGCTGATGGTGGTGGCGTCGAAATCGCACCGTGATCAGGCAACTGATGATTACATCGGCAAGTACAGCGTGAAGGACAGCAAAAGCGCAGGCTCATCGCTGAAATTCTGTCTGGTGGCCACCGGTGAGGCAGATCTGTACCCGCGGGTTGGCCGCACCATGGAATGGGACACTGCGGCTGGTCATGCGGTTCTCGCCGGGGCTGGCGGTGAGGTGGTGCGTTTTGATGACCATTCACCGCTGAAATACGGTAAAGAAGGGTACGCGAACCCGTTCTTTATTGCTTATGCGCCGGCAGTGGAGCTGAAGAAAGCCTGATGTCAGTCCTGATCGTCATTCCCGCCCGCTATGCCTCCACCCGCTATCCGGGCAAGCCGCTGGTGCCGCTGACCGGTGCAACCGGCGAGAAGCGTTCACTGGTGGAGCGGTCCTGGCGGGCTGCCAGTTCAGTTGCAGGCGTGGACCGTGTGGTGGTGGCCACCGATGATGATCGCATCAAAGAGGCCGCCGAGGCCTTTGGCGCCGAAGTTGTGATGACCTCGGAAACCTGCGCCAATGGTACCGAACGCTGCGCTGAGGCGCATGCGGCGCTGGGCGGCGGCTATGAGATTGTGGTGAATTTGCAAGGCGATGCACCGCTGACGCCGCATTGGTTCGTTGAGGATCTGGTGGCTGGGCTTCGGGCCGCGCCCGGCATGGGGCTGGCGACACCGGTGCTGCGCTGCAATGGCGAAACCCTGAACAGCCTGCTGGCGGACCGCAAGGAAGGCCGTGTCGGCGGCACAACGGCGGTGTTTGCTGCGGACCATAGCGCGCTCTATTTCTCCAAGGAGGTGGTCCCGTACTGCGGGCAAACCTTTGGTGATGGCGAAAACACGCCGGTCTTTCACCATGTTGGCGTCTACGCCTACCGGCCGGATGCCCTGGCAGCGTATCCTGATTGGGATACAGGGCCGCTGGAGCGGCTCGAAGGGCTGGAGCAGCTGCGGTTTTTGGAAAACGGGCGTAAAGTGCTGTGTGTGGAAGTTGAGGCGCGTGGTCGCGAATTTTGGGAACTGAACAACCCGGAAGATGTGCCGCGGCTGGAAGCCATGATGAAGAAGATGGGGCATGATTGAGTGAGAGAATTGCGGAAGAAAAGGCGAAGCAGAGACGTCGCCGCCTGTGTGTAAAAGCTGGAAGAAGCGAACAGTTGTTTTATTTGTTCGAAAGATAACCGGCATCCTCCACACTTGACTTTCCGTGGAAGCCAGTTCCCTGTCTGGAATTTGAGTTTTGAGAGAACATCATGCGTAAAAAAGTAACCAAGGCAATTTTCCCTGTAGCGGGCCTGGGAACAAGATTCCTGCCGGCAACCAAATCAGTGCCAAAAGAAATTATGACTCTGGTCGACCGGCCGCTGGTGCAATACGCCATCGATGAAGCGCGCGCCGCCGGCATCAAGGAGTTCATCTTTGTGACCTCGCGCGGGAAAGGCGCGCTGGAGGACTATTTTGACCACTCGCCGGTTCTGGAGCAAGAACTGCGCAAGAAGGGCAAGGATGATCTGCTGGAAATCCTCAAGAGCACCGACATGGAATCCGGTGCGATTGCGTATCTGCGCCAGCACAAGGCGCTGGGCTTGGGCCATGCGGTGTGGTGCGCCCGCCGTCTGATCGCGAATGAGCCTTTTGCGGTGATCCTGCCGGACGACGTGATCGCTGCAGAGAAGCCCTGCCTGCAGCAGATGGTCGAAGCCTATGAAGAAACCGGTGGCAACATGGTTGCGGCGATGGAAGTCCCGCCTGAGAAAACGTCTTCTTACGGTGTGCTCGACGTCAAGGATGACATGGGCCGGGTGGTTGCAGCCAACGGTATGGTGGAAAAACCCAAGATGGAGGAAGCGCCGTCCAATCTGGCTGTGATCGGCCGCTACATCCTGGCACCTTCGGTTCTCAAGAACCTCAACAAGATGAAGCAGGGCGCAGGCGGCGAGATTCAGCTGACCGACGCGATTGCCGAAGACATCGCTAAGGACGTGCCGGTTTACGGTTACCGCTTTAACGGTCAGCGGTTCGATTGCGGATCCAAAGCGGGCTTTCTGCAGGCAACCGTTGCCTTCGCGCTGGCGCGGGATGAACTGCGGGATGACCTGATGAATTATATCACCGAGATTGCGCAAGTCGGTAAGGCCGCGCAGTAACCAATCTGGCCGCTCTGGATCAGAGGCGGCCCAGCATGGGGCAGAGACAGTGACCAATATCCTCGTGACCGGCGGTGCCGGATACATCGGCTCGCACGCCTGCAAGGCACTGAAGGCTGCCGGTTACGTCCCCGTCACCTATGACAACCTGATGACCGGCTGGCATGATGCAGTGAAATTCGGCCCGTTTGAGCGCGGCGATCTGAATGACCGTGCGCGACTGGATGAAGTGTTCGCCAAGTACCGGCCGGCAGCGGTGATGCATTTTGCTGCGCTTAGTCAGGTTGGTGAAGCGATGAGCGAGCCAGGCCGCTACTGGGCCAACAATACCGGCGGATCGCTCAATCTGATTGAGGCCGCGGCGGCGGCGGGCTGCCTGAACTTTGTGTTTTCCTCGACCTGTGCCACCTATGGCGAACATGACAATGTCGTGCTCGACGAGAACACGCCGCAGCTGCCGCTGAATGCCTACGGTGCCTCCAAGCGCGCGGTGGAGGATATCCTGAAGGATTTTGGCGCCGCACACGGGCTGCGGTCGGTGATCTTCCGCTATTTCAATGTTGCGGGTGCGGATCCAGAGGCGGAGGTGGGCGAATTCCACCGCCCAGAGACCCATCTGGTGCCGTTGGTGCTGGATGCGATTGCGGGCAAACGCGATGCGCTGACCATATTCGGCACCGATTATGACACCCCGGACGGCACCTGCATCCGCGACTATGTGCATGTCTGCGATCTGGTGGATGCACATGTTCTGGGCCTGAAGTGGCTAGAGGACGGCAAGGGCAGTCAGCTTTTCAATCTGGGCACAGGCACGGGCTTTTCCGTGCGCGAGGTGATGGACAAGGCGGAAGACGTGACCGGGCAGAAGGTACCCTGCAACACCGGGGCGCGCCGAGCTGGGGATTGCACCAAGCTGGTGTCCGGGTCCACCCGCGCAGTTACCGACCTGGGCTGGGAGCCGCAAAGATCCACGCTGGAGGTGATGATCGCCGACGCCTGGAAATGGCACCAGACGGGCCACTACGAGCGCTGACAATGGTTGGACCCGCCGAGCCTGAACTGCCGCCGCTTGGCCTCTCGGAGGCTTACCGGCTGCGGTGGAAGCGGCGGCGGATGTTGTGGCGGGCGCTGCGGGCGCGCCGTCAGCTGCAAAAAGTCGCGGACCGCACCCGACAAATCCCGGAAAACGGGGTTCTGGTCTTTACTGTTCTACGCAATGAAATCACCCGGCTGCCGTATTTTCTGAAGCATTACCGTCAGTTGGGTGCTGTTCATTTCCTGATGATAGACAATGGCAGCAATGACGGCAGTGCCGAGCTGCTGGCATCCCAGCAGGACGTTTCCCTGTGGCATGCCGGGGGCAGTTACCGCGAGACGCGCTTTGGCCTGGATTGGGCGGGCTGGCTGCTGACCCGCTATGGCCATGGGCGCTGGTGCCTGACCGTGGATGCGGATGAATTGCTGGTGTTTTCCGGTATGGAGGCGCACGGGCTGGAGGATTTGACGCGGTTGCTGGACCGGCGCGGGCGTGGAGGTTTTGGCGCGCTGATGCTGGATCTTTATCCAAAGGGGCCGCTGGGCAGTCAGACCTACACGCAGGAGCAGAATCCTACAGAGGTGCTTCAGTGGTTTGATGCTGGCCCCTACAGGGCGGTGCGGCAGCGGCCTGCCGGTAACTTATGGGTCCAGGGCGGCGCGCGTGAAAGAATGTTCTTTCAAGATCAGCCGGAACGTTCACCGACTCTGAACAAACTGCCTCTGGTGCGCTGGAACCGCCGCTATGCCTATTTAAACTCCACCCACTCCATGCTGCCGCCGCAGATGAATGCGCTGTATGGCGGACCGGGCGGTGCAGAGCCGTCGGGGGGGCTGTTGCATACGAAGTTCCTGCCGGAGATTGTTTCCAAATCGGCAACCGAGAAGCAGCGGCAACAGCATTTCCATACACCGCAGCAATTTGACGGATATTACGACCGGATCGGTGAAGCTCCGGATTTGTGGCATGCGGATGCTGTCCGTTACAGTGGTCCGGGCCAGCTGGCTGATCTAGGGCTGCTGTCGCCGCTTGCCTGGTGAGAGGGTCGGCGGGTGCCGGGTACTGTTGCAGTGGTGCCTTCTGCTTGCGTAACTGTTTCTAAATCCGTTGTTAATATACTGCGTGCGTGACATATTGAGCGGAAATTTTCCGCCACAGCGGAGTGGTTAGAGCAGGCGGGCGTTCCTTGAAAAATGGTTTGGAATAGACGTGGGGCTTTGGGATTCTTACCGGATGCGGTTGCGGCGCAAACGGCGGCTGATCCGAGCGGTGCGCAAATCCGGTGAGCTGGCACCTGTGCAGGACAATACACGGGCTATCCGCCCCGAGGATATCCTGCTGGTCTGCACCATGCGCAATGAGCAGATCCGTCTGCCATATTTCCTTCAGTACTACCGTAGTTTAGGCATCGATCATTTCCTGTTCGTGGACAATGGTTCCTCCGATGGAACGGCGGAATATCTGCGCGGTATGCAAGATGTCTCGCTGTGGCGTACCACCGCCAGCTACAAGCGCGCGGGCTTTGGCATCGATTGGATGAACTACCTCAAGCGTAAATATGCGCATGGCCATTGGGTGCTGGTCGTCGACCCGGATGAGCTCTTTATCTACCCGTTTTGCGACACCCGGCCGATCCGGGCGTTGACAGACTGGCTGGATAATTCGTCGATCCGCAGCTTTTCCGCGATGCTGCTGGATGTCTACCCCAAGGGTAGGATCGGCGAAGTGCCGTATCAATCCGGGCAGAACCCGTTGGAGGTCGCCCATTGGTTCGATAGCGGCAATTACACCATCAGCCGAAACCCGGAATATGGCAATCTGTGGATCCAGGGCGGGCCAAGGGCGCGGGTGTTCTTTGCTGATCAGCCTGAGAGGGCACCGGCACTGAATAAGATTCCGTTGGTCAAATGGCACCGCCGCTATGCATACGCCAGTTCTACCCATTCCTTGCTGCCGCGCGGGTTGAACCAGGTCTATGAGACCAATGGCGGCGAAAAGGCCAGTGGCGCACTGCTGCACACCAAATTCCTGGATACTTTCACGGCCAAGGCCGAGGAGGAAATGGTGCGCGGCCAGCATTATGGCGGATCTGTGGAGTACAAGGCCTATGCCGCCAATCTGGCGGAACAGCCTGAGCTGTGGTGCAAATGGAGCGAGAAATACATCAACTGGCGCCAGCTTGAGATCCTGGGGCTGATGTCCAAGGGGAACTGGGCATGAGCACGGTCGGAGTTGTCATGCTGGTGCATACGGCGCTGGAGCGGGCGGCGCAGGTGGTGCGCCACTGGACCGCATCGGGCTGCCCGGTGGTGCTGCATGTGGACCGTAATGTCAGCGGTGACGTGCATGACCGTTTCCGCCAGTCGCTGGACGGCAATCCGCTGGTGCGGTTTTGCACCCGCCACCGGTGCGAATGGGGCACCTGGGGCATTGTTGCGGCGTCGCAGTCTGGATCCGAGGTCATGCTGGCGGAGTTTCCGGATGTGCGGCATGTTTACCTGGCCTCGGGGTCCTGCCTGCCGCTGCGGCCGGTGCAAGAGCTGGCGGATTACCTCGCAGCGCGGCCGGAGACGGATTTTATCGAAAGCGCCACAACGTCGGATGTTCCCTGGATTGTGGGCGGTCTCAGCCATGAACGGTTCACGCTGCGCTTTCCTTTTTCATGGAAAAGGCACCGCTACCTGTTCGACCGCTATGTGGACTTGCAGCGCAAGCTGCGGTTCAAACGGCAAATCCCGCCTGGTCTGGTGCCGCATATGGGCAGCCAATGGTGGTGCCTGACCCGCAAGACACTGGCGGCGATTTTGCAGGATCCGGAACGCACTGTATATGATGCGTATTTCCGCAAGGTTTGGATTCCGGACGAAAGCTACTTTCAAACATTGGCGCGACAGCACTCCAGCAATATCGAGAGCCGGTCGCTGACCCTGAGCAAGTTCGATTTTCAGGGCAAGCCGCATATTTTTTACGACGACCATCTGCAGCTCTTGCGCCGGTCAGATTGTTTTGTCGCCCGTAAGATCTGGCCGCACGCAGAGCGGCTCTATCAGGCGTTTCTGACAGATCCGGCCGGCGCGATGAAAGGGGCGGAACCGAATCCGGGCAAGATCGACAGGATCTTCGCCAAGGCGGTGGAGCGGCGCACACGCGGTCGGCCGGGCCTTTATATGCAAAGCCGCTTTCCTGGCCATGGATCGGAAAACGGCATGACCTCTAACCCCTATTCTATGTTCCAGGGGTTCGCGGAGCTGTTTGAGGATTTCGAGACTTGGCTGGCGCGGACGACAGGCGCCAAGGTGCACGGCCATCTTTTTGCACCTGAAGGCGCTCAGTTCAGCGAGAGGCAGAGCCTCATTAACGGCTGCCTGAGTGGAAATGCGAAGCAGCGCGATTACAATCCGGAAAGTTTCCTGACCAGCCTGATCTGGAACACCCGCGGCGAGCGGCAGTGTTTTCAGTTCGGGCCGCAGGACCATCAGGCGGTGAACTGGCTGGTGGCAAAGGATACCAATGCCCAGGTGTCTGTTATCAGTGGCGCCTGGGCGGTTCCATTGTTCAAATCCAGTCGCAGTTTTAGCGAGCTGCGCCAAGAAGCGGCGCGGCTGCAGCAGCGTGAGGCTGAACAGTTGCAGATCCTGCGCTCTCAGTGGGCCAAGGCACGGGTGCGGATTTGGACGATGGCAGAATTCGTGGAGGCGCCAATGGAGCCTTTGCAGACTATCATCGAGGAAATTGGCCCTCTGGCTGCGCGCCATCTGGGAGAAGCTCCCAGAATGACAAATCTTGAAGGTTTCGGGCAGTTCCTGCAGAATCTGAAGAACCAGGGCATGCACCCCTATCTCATGGGGGATTTTCCGGCCGGTCAAAACCCTGCAAGCCCGTCAAAGCCGCAGCGTAAACCCTATTTGGTGCGATAACCCCTGATGTCTTCTTCTTCTTTTGACTACTTTACGGTCTTTGCGGAAATGCGGACTGGCTCCAATTTTCTGGAGACAAATCTGAATGCTTTTGATGGGCTGACCTGTCACGGAGAGGCGTTCAATCCGCATTTCATTGGCTATCCGAACAGCACCGAGATTCTGGGTGTGACCCAGGCGATGAGGGAAGCTGATCCAGCGCGGCTGATCCAGAAAATCAAGGAAGATCCGAACTCTATTGGGGGTTTTCGTTACTTCCACGATCACGATCCGCGGGTGCTGGACGTGATGCTGGAGGATCCGCGTTGCGCCAAGATCATCCTGACCCGCAATCCACTGGACAGCTATGTGTCCTGGAAGATTGCCAAAGAAACGGGCCAATGGAAGCTGACCAATGTAAAACGGCGCAAGGAGGCCAAAGCGCAGTTCGACGCGGTTGAATTTGCTGCTCATGTCGGGGCGTTGCAAGCGTTCCAGACGACCTTGCTGAACCGGTTGCAGGCCTTGGGGCAAACGGCGTTCTACGTGGCCTATGAGGATTTGCAGAGCGTTGATGTGATGAACGGGCTGGCGCGCTGGCTGGGGGCCACGCAGCAGCTGGAGGAGCTTGATGGCAGTCTGAAGCGTCAAAATCCCGCCCCGGTGCTTGCCAAGGTGGCCAATCCTGACGAGATGCAGGAGGCGCTGGCGGGCCTGGACCGTTTCAATCTGACCCGGACCCCGAATTTTGAGCCGCGGCGTGGTCCGGCGGTGCCGGGCTATATTGCCGGGGCTGATGTGTCGATGCTGTATCTGCCGCTTAAGGGCGGGCCAGAGGCCGAAGTGGCACAATGGATGGCTGGGCTGGATCAGGCAGCACCAGAAGCGCTGATCCAGGGAATGAACCAGAAGCAGCTGCGCCAGTGGAAACGCAAAAACAAAGGGTTCCGCAGTTTCTCTGTGCTGCGCCACCCGGCAGCGCGGGCGCATGCGGTGTTCTGCCGCCGGATCCTGAACGCGGGCGAGGGCAGCTACCGCCAGATCCGCAACACGCTGCGGCGGCAATTTGGCTTGCCGTTGCCAGAGGCGGGGCCGGATGACGGCTATTCCCGTGCGCAGCACCGCGAAGCCTTTGCAGGGTTTCTTGAGTTCGTCAGGTCCAGTTTGGCGGGCCAGACCTCTGTCCGGCTGGATGCGGAATGGGCAACGCAAAGCCAGGCGTTGGCCGGGTTTGCTGAGCTAGGCTCCCCTGATCTGCTGATCCGTGAAGATGAAATGCATGAAGACCTTCCTGCGCTGGCCCGTAAACTGGGGCGGTTGGAGCCAGGAGCGGTTCCGACAGCGGATCCTGAGACACCGTTTGCACTTGAAGATGTCTATGATGAAGAACTTGAGGCGTTGATATCGTCGGTTTACCAGCGCGACTATCTGACCTTTGGGTTTGGCCCATGGCGGAAGGGATGAAAACTCTGTCCACAGCGCTGGCGTGACCCAGCCATGGGACCGGCGCCGCATGAGGTGCAGTGCGGCTGCGCACAAAAGCCTGCGAAGCAACCATGGCTGACCAGCGCCAGCCGCCTGTGTTTCAGGCAGCCTGGACCGAGTGGCCTTCGGTCAGGATGGTATAGAGTGTGGCGGGATCGTGGTTCGCGCGCAGCTTGGTGCAGAAGCTTTGCTCGCGCAGGGTCCGGGAGACCAGTGCCAGCGCCTTGAGGTGCTCGACGCCGGCGTCTTCAGGGGCAAACAGGGCAAAGGCAATATCTACTGGCTGGCGGTCAACCGCGCCGAACTCTAGCGGCTTCTCCAGGATAAGAAAAATACCGCAAACTTCGCTGACAGCATCGAGCCGGGTATGCGGCAGGGCGACGCCGTGGCCGACACCGGTCGGGCCGAGGCTTTCGCGGTCCAGCAGGGCCTCCAGCGTGCCTTGTGCCTCCAGCCCGTAGGAGGTCTGGGCGACGTCGGCAATTTCCTGAAACAGGCGCTTCTTGCTTGAGACCGCTCCGATTACCCGGACGGCCTCTGGCTTGAGGATGCTGGAAATCTGCATATGTCTGCTCCGTTCCGGCGCCCCTATGGGGCGCCGATGCCTTGGGTGTGTTTACGGATCGATCCAGCCGATGTTGCCGTCTTCGCGGCGATAGACCACATTCAACCCGTCTTTGCCTTCGTTGCGGAATACCAGCACCGGTGCGCCTGCCAGCTCCATCTGCATCACCGCTTCCCCGACAGACAGGGAGGGGATGCGAGTCTCCATCTCGGCGACGATGATCGGCTGCAACGAGTCCGGTTCGGAATCCGCTTCCTCAGAGGCCAGGATATAAGAGTTAGCGCCCAAATGTTCAACCGGCTCGCTGCGGTCCTTGTGGTGATCCTTGAGCCGGCGCTTGTAGCGGCGCAGCTGTTTCTCCATTTTTTCACAGCAAGCGTCAAAGGCGGCATAAATTTCAGTTTCGTGGGCCTTTGCCTGGGCGGTCAGCCCGGTCGACAGATGAACAGTGGCCTCACACACATACTCATGCGCCGAACGAGAAAAGACCACAGTCGCGTCGGTGGGCCGTTCGGCGTATTTTTGAACGGCCGAACCGAGTTCGTTCTGCACATGAACCTGCAGAGCTTCACCGATGTCGATCTGTTTGCCGCTAATTTTGTAACGCATGTGATCTCCTTCACAATTTATTGCGGCCGGGCCTGCTGCCAAGGCAACCCTTGACAGTATCACATCAGGTCCGGAACCGGGGGGCAGGCCAGCGATCCGGTTGCATCCATCGGGGCCTTGTCGCCAAAGCCATTAATCGGATTGCATCGGACAGCGCGTATGCCATGGGTCAATTCGACGGCAAGATAGAGGGAGAGTCAATGGATAACCCGAAAAAAGAAACTTGGATTTCCAGCAGATTTTCAAGCCTGCGAAAGGCCGCGCAGGAGGTTAGGAAATGCGGAAGTTGTCGCCCAGGTAGACGCGGCGGACGTTTTCGTTTTCAACCACTTCTTCGGGGCTGCCGGACATCAGGACCTGACCGTCATGCAGGATATATGCACGGTCCACGATCTCCAGTGTCTCGCGGACGTTATGGTCTGTGATCAGCACCCCGATGCCGCGTTTTTTGAGGTCGGCAACAAGGTGACGGATGTCACCAACTGAAATCGGGTCGACCCCGGCAAAAGGTTCGTCGAGCAAAAGGTACTTGGGGTCAGCTGCCAGGCAGCGGGCGATTTCCACCCGGCGCCGTTCACCACCTGAAAGAGCCAGCGCAGGCGCACGGCGCAGGTGCTCGATCGAAAAGTCGGAAAGAAGTTCCTCCAGCCGCTCGCGGCGCTTGTGCTCATGTTTTTGCGAGATATCCAGAACAGCTGAGATATTGTCTTCAACCGACAAGCCGCGAAAAATCGACATTTCCTGCGGCAAATAACCGATACCCATACGTGCACGGCGATACATGGGCAGGCCGGTCACATTCTGACCGTCGATGCTGACGGTGCCCGCTTCCGGGAAAACAAGGCCGGCGATGGCGTAGAAACTGGTTGTTTTGCCTGACCCGTTGGGACCCAGCAGTGCCACCACCTCGCCGCGATTCAGCGACATCGAGACATCGCGGATCACCACTTTTTTACGGTAGGACTTTCGCAGCCGCGCAATGCGCAGCCCTGAAGAGCCTTCAGTGACAGTCAGGTCCGGTTTCGCCATCAGTCACTGCCGTTCGGGTTGAGGATGGTTTTCACCCGGCCGGCCATGCGGGCGGTGCCGGAGGTGAGGTTCACTTCCAGCCGGTTCGAGGCCAGAGTGCCGTTTTCCTGATTGAGCAGCACATTGCCGGTCATGACGATGGTGCCGCGGTCAATGGTATATTCGGCGCGCTGTGCCTCGGCGGCGTCCGGGCCGCTGACCAGGATCACGTTGCCAGTGGCCTCCAGCCGTTCGATGCCGGCATTGGCGCCGTTTTCGCCAGCGGTCTTGTAGATCACCAGGACCTTATCGGCGGAAAGCCGCATGATACCTTGCGCGATCAGGACATTGCCTGTGAACTCAGCCGAGCCATTGGCCTGGTTGACCGCCAAATTGTCGGCGGTCACTTCAACCGGCTGGCTTGGATCGGCCTTGACCGCGCCAAAAGCCACAGAGGCCGTTTGCGCGATTGCGAGGCCAGGAAACACCGCAAGCGGCAGGCAGAATATCAATGCGCGCAAATAGGACACAGGTTATCTTTCCGGTTTCTGTGGTTCATATAGCAGCTTCACGCCGTTTTTGAACACCATATGGACCGGACCGCCCCGAGTTTTTGTTCCAATTCGCATGTTACCTGCGGTCAATTCACCAATTGCGCCGGTTGCGCGCACGGGGCCGGGGCTGCTGGCTTCGAGGCCGCTGAGGGCTGTGTTCAGCTCTTCTGTTTCCACGACCAGCCCGTCCGCAGAGGTAATTGTTACCTGGCCAGAGAAGCGTGCCATGTCCCGACCGGGATGAATGGCGCCGGTCTTTGAGGCAAGCGTGATCCTGCCGCCGTCAGCCAGCCGGATTTCCGCCGAGAGTTCGCTGGCAATCGCGGGGGTGCCTTCGCTGCTTGGGCGGGCCAGGGTCGCGGTGACCATGATCTCGTCTCCCTGCGCGGTTGTGCCAGAGAAGAAGGGAGCGGTGACCTGCTGTCCTTTCATCCGGTCTTCAATTTCCCTTTGCGCAAAGGGAATCACCGCATCCGTGTTTACCCCCCGAGAGATCATAAACAGGGTCGACAGCAAGACCAGGGCAGCCAGCGGCAGCAGCACTTTCAGGTAGGCGACGGCTCTGGAATGGCTGTCCATGATCTGCTCTCAGGCCTCCGGGTCAGCCGAGGCCTGCACGCAGGCAGTCGTGGATGTGAAGGAGGCCCTCTGCCGTCTTGCCGTTGTCGGGATCGACCACGAACAAGCATGTGATCTTGCGCTGGTTCATCACCGCAACCGCTTCTTGCGCCATGGCGCCGGGGGCGATGGTGGTGGGGCTGGCGGTCATAACCTCGGCAGCTGTCTTGCCCAGCAGCCCGTCCATATGACGCCGCAGGTCGCCGTCGGTGATAATGCCGGCCAGCGAACCATCGGCGGCAGCAACACCGGCAACACCAAACCCTTTCTGGCTGATCTCGATCAACGCGTCGGCCATCAGGGTGTCTGCTGAAACCAGCGGCAGGGCATCATCCGCGTGCATCAGATCGCGCACCTTGCTGAGCTGGGCGCCAAGTTTGCCACCCGGATGGAAGTCACGGAAGTTTTCCGGGCGGAAATTGCGGTGCCGCATCAAGGCAATCGCCAGCGCGTCGCCCATCGCCAATGTCAGCGTGGTCGAAATCGAAGGCACCATACCAAAGCCGCAAGCCTCACCCACCGAGGGGATTTGCAAGTGCACATCGGCCTGTTTCATCAGGGCGCTGTCCATCTTGCTGGACAGGCCGATCAGCGGAATGGAAAAGCGGCGCGTGAAGGCCAGCAGATTGGCCAGTTCCGGCGCTTCGCCCGAATTGGAGATCGCCAATACGACATCGCCTTCGGACAGCATGCCCAGGTCGCCGTGGCTGGCCTCGGCGGGGTGCACGAAATAGGCGGGCGTACCGGTGGAGGCGAGAGTTGCTGCGATCTTGTGGCCGATATGGCCGGATTTGCCGATGCCGCTGACAATGATACGGCCCGTTGCCTGCAAAATCAGCTGCACCGCGTCGCAAAACCGGTCATCAAGCCCGGCAGCCAGGGTTTCCAGCGCCTTGGCTTCGTCTGTGATGACCTGCCGCGCGGTGGTGAGGAATTTTTCTGTATCGGTCATGAGTGGGCAAAAATATCAATTTCGGGCCAGCCGGCCAAATCCAGCTTGGCGCGCATGGGAAGAAAATCAAAACAGGCCTGTGCCATTTCAGTGCGGCCTTCCCGGGCCAAACGCTTGTCCAGTGCCTCGCGCAGCTTGTGCAGGTGAAGAACATCCGAAGCGGCATAGTCGAGCTGGGCGTCGGTCAGCTCAGCTGCGCCCCAGTCGCTCATCTGTTGCTGCTTGGAGATGTCGATGCCCAGCAGTTCCTGGGTCAGGTTCTTGAGGCCATGCCGGTCAGTATAAGTGCGCACCAGGCGGCTGGCGATTTTGGTGCAATAGACCGGAGCCGTCAGGGCGCCGAAGGCATGGTACATGGCAGCGATGTCGAAACGGCCAAAGTGGAACAGTTTCAGGACATTCGGGTCTTCCAGCATCAGGCACAGGTTGGGCGCAGCAGTTTGGCCTTTTTCCACCTGAACGATGTGGGCATTCCCGTCGCCGCCTGACATCTGGATCACGCAAAGCCGGTCGCGATGCGGGTTAAGCCCCATAGTTTCGCAATCGATCGCAACAACGGGACCGAGATCCAGCCCGTCCGGAAGGTCGTTTTTGTACAGGTGATTGGCCACTGAAAGTCCCTTTTGAAATTGATCACGGCGGCAGGGTCTGGAGAGGAGATAGGCGCTTTGCCTGTCAAACTCAACTGTGCCGTGGAAAGGTCGCGGGAGTTAGGGCAGCCTGAGGCCGGATGCCTTGCCCGCGTAGCCAGCGTGAGGATGAAAGCAATCCTTCGCGCCAAGGCAGCTTGGCTTCACGCCTATCCGCAGGTTTGGGCTAAGCGGCGCCCTGAAGGCTGAATATCTAGTTTTTAGGGAATGGTGCCCAGGAGAGGACTCGAACCTCCACGTCCATACGGACACTAGCACCTGAAGCTAGCGCGTCTACCAATTCCGCCACCTGGGCAGGTGTCGTGGAACCGGCGTATAAGATGGTTTTTCGGGGTCGTCAAACGGAAATGGGCACCAAGACTGACCTGTTTGTGTTCAGTTTCCGCGAACCGCAGCAATAAGCACGGCAAGGTCATGATTTTCCTCATGTTCGGCGCTGTGTTTTCTTCCAAACATTCCGAATTGGAATGGCGGCAGAACGCAATCTCATTGGCGTTAAGCATCAGATTCGCGGATAAAGGCCCGGATATTCCGCGCAAGGAGGCCGCATGGACCGCGCTCAGATCGTGCATCAGAATTTTCTGCACCGGGTTGAGGCAGAAGACCTACCTTTAGGTGACCTGCCCAATGGGCCACTTACAGCTGCTGAAGCTGTGTCAGTCTTTCGGGCGCAGGTGTTGAGCCGGGCATTGGACCTGACCAGCCGGGCAATGCAGAAAGCCGGCGAAGGGTTCTATACAATCGGATCTTCAGGGCATGAGGGGATGGCCGCGGTCGCGCGCGCGCTGCGGCCAACGGATATGGCGTTTTTGCATTATCGCGATGCGGCGTTTCAGATTGCGCGAGCGGATCAGGTGCCGGGGCAGCGGATTGCCTGGGACATGCTGTTGTCCTTTGCCTGTTCCAGCGAAGACCCGACCTCGGGCGGGCGACACAAGGTTCTGGGTTCCAAAGAATTGATGATCCCGCCGCAGACTTCAACCATTGCTTCGCATCTGCCAAAGGCGGTGGGGGCGGCCTATTCCGTTGGTGCTGCAAAGCGGCACAAGCCGGAGCATCAGCTGCTGCCGGAGGACGCCATTGTCATGTGTTCCTTCGGGGATGCCTCGGCCAATCACTCGACAGCGCAGGGGGCATTTAACACGGCCGGCTGGACCAGCGTGCAGTCGACGCCGCTGCCCTTGCTGTTTGTCTGCGAGGACAATGGCATCGGCATTTCGGTGAAGACACCGAAAGGCTGGATTGAGGCTTCGATGGCTGGGCGGCCGGGTATCAAATACTTCAAGGCGGATGGGCTGGATATCTACAATGCCTATCAGGTGGCGCAGGAGGCTGCGGAATATGTTCGGACCCATAGGAAACCGGCCTTCCTGCATTTGCGGACAGTGCGCCTGTATGGTCATGCGGGGGCGGATGTGCCGACCACCTATATGAGCAAAGCCGAGGTGGAGGCGGATGAAGCCAATGATCCGTTACTGCATTCGGTGCGGCTGCTGGCACAGGCGGGTGCGCTGCGCCCCGAGGAAGCTTTGAAGATCTATCAGGATACCTGCGCCCGGGTGGAGCGGATCCGAGCCGAGGCGGTCACGCGGCCTCACCTGAAGACAGCCAGTGAAGTGGCAGCCAGCCTAATTCCGCCAAGACGGGCGTGCGCGCCCACCAATGGCCCAAGCGCGGCAGCGCGGGCGGCAGCGTTTGGCAGCGACATGCGGGCGATGGAAGAGCCGCAGCCGATGTCACGGCTGATCAACTGGGCGCTGACCGATCTGATGCTGGAACATGGCGAGATCGTCATGATGGGCGAAGACGTGGGCCGCAAGGGCGGGGTTTATGGCGTCAGCCAGAAGCTGCAGCAGCGGTTTGGGCCGGACCGGGTGATCGACACCCTGCTGGATGAGCAGTCAATCCTGGGGCTGGCAATTGGCATGGGGCACAACGGGTTTCTACCGGTGCCGGAGATCCAGTTCCTCGCTTATCTGCACAATGCCGAGGACCAGCTGCGCGGTGAGGCGGCGACATTGCCGTTTTTCTCTAACGGGCAGTTTTCCAATCCGATGGTGCTGCGGATTGCCGGGCTGGGATACCAAAAGGGGTTTGGTGGTCATTTCCACAATGACAATTCGCTGGCGGTGCTGCGGGATATTCCGGGGCTTGTGATCGCCTGCCCGTCGGATGGGGCAGAGGCTGCGATGATGCTGCGCGAGGCGGTGCGACTGGCACGGGAGGAGCAGCGGGTGGTGGTCTTTGTAGAACCTATCGCGCTTTACCCGATGCGGGATCTGCATGAAGGAAAAGACGGCGGCTGGATGCGGACCTACCCCTCGCCGGACCGGCGGATTGGCCTGGGCGAAGTGGGGATACACGGGGATGGTACTGATCTGGCCATCGTGACTTATGGCAATGGACGGTATCTGTCGGCACAGGCACAGGCAGAGCTGGTGGCTCAGGGTGTGCATGCGCGGATCGTGGATCTGCGCTGGCTGGCGCCTTTGCCGGAGGCGGAGTTGCTGCAGGCGGTGCGGGGCTGCGAACATGTGCTGATTGTTGATGAATGCCGCATCACCGGCAGCCAATCAGAGGCGCTGATGGCGCTGTTTGCCGAGCAAAGCGAAGCATCAACAGCGCGGATTGCAGCGAGCGATTGCTTCATCGCAACCGGGCCTGCCTATGGTGCAACGCTGCCGTCGAAAGACAGCATTGTTAAGGCCGCGTTGAAGCTGGCCGGAGGTGAGTCATGACCCGCACGGCTGTTCTGATCTGTCCCGGGCGGGGCACTTACAACAAGGCGGAGTTGGGGTATCTGCACCGCCATCATGCGGATAAGGCAGCGCTGTTTGCGGGCTTTGATGCACAGCGCCGGGAGGCCGGACAGGAAGAGGTTACGGCACTGGACCGCGCCACCGGGTTTTCGGTATCGAAGTATTCCCGCGGGGATATTGCTTCGCCGCTGATTTATGCCGCGGCGCTGGCGGATGCGCAGTCGCTGGCGGAGGACATCGAGGTGGTTGCAGTGACCGGCAATTCGATGGGCTGGTACATAGCGCTGGCGGCGGGCGGGGCATTGAGTGCTGAAAACGGGTTCACGGTTGTGAACACCATGGGCACGCTGATGCAAGAGAACCTGATCGGCGGTCAGCTGGTCTATCCCTTTGCCGGGCCGGACTGGCGGAACGATGCTGTTTCCAAGGCTGGCCTGCTGGCGCTGGCAGAGGAGATCGACGCGCGCGAGGAGCATGACTTGGCGCTGTCGATTGATCTGGGCGGGATGCTGGTGCTGGCTGGAAATGAGGCCGGGTTGAAGGCGTTTGAGACGGCGGTGCCCGCAATAGCGGAGCGTTTCCCGATGCGGCTGACCAACCACGCTGCGTTCCATACTCGCCTGCAGGCGTCGGTGGCAGCAGAGGGGCGCAGGCGGTTGGGGCCGGAGATGTTTGCCCAACCCAATGTTCCGCTGATTGATGGGCGTGGCCAGATCTGGTGGCCGGGTGCAACGGATACGAAAGCCTTGCGCGATTACACACTGGGACATCAGGTGGTGGAGGCTTATGACTTTACCCGGGCGGTGCAGAATGCCGCGCTGGAATTTGCGCCGGATCTGTTCATAGTGACCGGTCCCGGCACCACGCTGGGCGGGGCGGTGGCGCAATCTCTGGTGCACTGCGGCTGGCAGGGGATGACCGGCAAAGACGCCTTTAAGGCGCGGCAGGCTGAGAGGCCATTGCTGTTGTCGATGGGGGATGCGGCGCAGCGGTCCCTGGCAGCGCGGTAACTTGAGGTCGGCCGGTGTGCTCCCGCGCCTGTTGGCTGCATCGGAGATGCCGCCAAAACAGCCTTGGGCGCGGCCCTGCCCAGAGGGCAGGGCGGAAGGGTCTGCTGAGAAGGTCTTCTGCGGCAGATGGCTTTGTGGCGGCTTGCGGTCCCGGCGTCGGAACGCAAAAGAATCACACGAGATTTTGAGGAAACTGGGGTGTGTGCCACTTCAGATCATGCGGATTACATCCTTGCTGATCGACAGAACATAGCCGCGTTTGGCGATGTTTTTGACCAGCAGTTCACTGACCATCTGATTGCCCAGCGTATCGCGCAGACGCTTGATCCGGGTGGCGCCCGCGGCCTCTTCGCAGTCGGCGGAACTGCGGCCTGAGATCACAGCTTCGATTTCAGCCCCTGACAGCACGTCGTCGTCCAGCCGTGCCTCAGCCAGGACCGATAGGGTTTCCATTGCCGCAGGCGTTAGCTTGAACCCCATGTTGTTGAGGTAGACGGTGTTTTCATCCCGGCTGATCAGCAGTTCGGTGACCTGGATACCGACCCGTTCGATCTGCGCCATCCGGCGGTTCAGCATCACCAGCATCCCCAGTACCGCCAGCGCCGCCACCATCATTGCCGTGGCAAAGAGCAGCAGCACGAATATCACCATCCGGTAGCTGGTCAGCGTGTCGGCAAAGGCGGTGCCGGACTGGGCGAGGATTTCCAGCAGCTTGATTTCTGCCTGTGTGGTCAGATCGTTTTCGATGAACAATTGCTCGACGCGTGCATTGAAGGCGTTGGCATCAGGCAATGTCAGCAAAAGCACGGTCCCGGCAATCACCAGGAGTGCAACAATGGCCGAGATGCCAATGGCAATGACACGGCTGCCGGAGGCCCGCGCCTCAGAAACGGAGATAGTAGGATCCGGCATTGGCCTTCCTTTTCTGCAAGCCCTCGGGGCCAAAAACGGACAGGACATTCAGGAGTGTCCAACCGCCGGGCGCAATGCGGGCCTGGATCTCGTTGCGGGCGGCCTTCTTCTTGCAGGTGCCGGAAAGCTGGATCACGCCGTAATGCAGACGCAGCGGGTTGTCCTGCTTTGCCTTGTAGTCGGCATAGCAGTCAGCTGCATAGGCGGGTGGTGAAAGCGCCAGGAGGACGGCTGCCAGGACGGGGATCAAGAGGTGCTGTTTCATAGCGGCATCCTGCGGCGGCGGGGTGCGAAATTCAATAACCGCAGCGGGTCGGGGCGGCTGATATCCAATAACAAGCGACCGATATTGCCTGTCTGAAGGAGGCGGGACCAGGTTGGGTGCATCAAACGCAGATTTTGCATTCCGCTGATCCAATGGAAAGGTTCCGTTATGACCCAGACAAGCCGCCCCCAGCCGCACCGTAAGTTCATTGCCATGATCGTGGCCACTGCCATCGCAGTTACCGGCTTTTCGGCTGCACCTGCCCGCGCTGATAATGATGCAGCCAAGATACTGGGCGGTCTGGCACTGCTTGGGATCATTGGTGCGGCCATCAAACACTCAAATGATAGGGATGACCACGTGGTGACCCGCACGCACAACCCGCCACAGAGCCATTCTCGTGGTAGCCACAGCCAGTATGGGAACAACCGCCAAGGCGGACATGTCAAACCTCTGCCGCGGTCCGTGCGCCGCTACGATTTGCCGGCAAGATGCGTCCGTTACTTTCCTCGCTACAGCCACAACTACCCGTTGGCGGCAAAGAACTGCCTAGACCGAAATTATGGCTACACGCACAAGCTGCCGCGGTCCTGCAAGGTGACATTCTGGAATGGCCACCAGCACCGCACAGGATTCAAACCTGGGTGCCTGAAGAAACATGGGTATCGGATGGTGAACCGGTAAGGCGCAGGGCAGGTTCGAGCAGCAGCGAACTGGGGGGCTTCGGCCCTCCCTTTTTCTTGCGGCTTGCATCCGCTGCCGCAATTGGTTTTGTCAGAAGGATGATACAGCCAGATTACAGTCTTGAAACCGCCGCCCATGACAAAGGGTTTTTCAGAGTTGCCGGTGTCGATGAGGTCGGCCGGGGGCCATTGGCCGGACCGGTGACGGCAGCTGCGGTGGTCCTGGATGTTGCAGCCATTCCGGAAGGGCTGAACGACTCCAAGAAGCTGAGTCTGAAAAAACGGCAGGCGCTGGAGGAGGGCATTTTGGCGTCCGGTCAGTCGGCAGTTGCCCATGCGTCGGTGGAAGAGATTGATTCTCTGAACATTCTGCGGGCCTCGCATCTAGCCATGGAACGGGCGGTGGCGGCGTTGGACCCTGCGCCGGATTATCTGCTGATCGACGGCAATCTGATCCCCAAAGGGCTGTCATTGCCGGCCGAAGCGGTGATCAAGGGGGACGCCAAGTCGCTATCCATTGCGGCGGCATCTATTCTGGCAAAACTGGCACGCGACAGGATCATGGTGGATTTGGCGCAACAGTTTCCGGGATATGGCTGGGAGAAAAATGCAGGCTACCCGTCGAAACAGCACCGCGACGCGCTAGTTAACCTTGGGGTGACCCCACATCATCGGCGATCCTTTAAGCCGGTACACAATATCTTGTATCAAGAGTGAACCGCAGGACGTTGAAGTAATAAACAAATTGACCTCGAATCCGCGATGACTCATCCTGTGGACAACCTAATGAGCGCAAAAATGCGCCGCGGTTATGAGGCAGAGCAATGAATAAAACCATGACAAAGGGCGCGGCAGCGCTCCCTTTAAACACGATTCTTGGCGGTGACTGCGTCGAAGCGATGAACAGTCTGCCAGCCAATTCGGTGGACCTGATTTTTGCGGATCCGCCGTATAACCTGCAGCTGAAAGGCCAGCTGCATCGCCCCGACAACTCCAAAGTCGACGCGGTGGACGATCACTGGGACCAGTTTTCCAGCTTTGCGGTCTATGACCAGTTCACCCGCGAGTGGCTGAAGGCGGCGCGCCGCCTGCTGAAGCCGAACGGGTCGATCTGGGTGATCGGTTCCTACCACAATATCTTCCGGGTCGGCGCGGTGCTGCAGGACGAAGGTTACTGGGTGCTGAACGACGTGATCTGGCGCAAATCCAACCCGATGCCGAACTTCCGTGGCAAGCGGTTCACCAACGCGCATGAGACGATGATCTGGGCGTCCAAGGCAGAGGGTGCGAAATACACTTTCAACTACGAAGCATTGAAGGCGCTGAACGAAGGCATCCAGATGCGCAGCGACTGGGTGCTGCCGATCTGTACCGGCCATGAGCGGCTGAAAGACGAAAACGGCGACAAGGCGCATCCGACGCAAAAGCCGGAATCGCTGCTGCACCGAATTTTGGTCGGGTCGACAAACCCGGGCGATGTGGTGCTGGATCCGTTCTTTGGCACTGGCACCACAGGTGCGGTTGCCAAGATGCTGGGACGCGAATTCATTGGCATCGAGCGTGAGGAGGCCTATCGCAAGGTTGCCGAAAAACGCATCAAGGCGGTGCGCAAATTCGACCGCGAGGCGCTGGAGGTGTCCGCCAGCAAGCGGGCCGCGCCGCGGGTGCCCTTTGGCCAGCTGGTGGAGCGCGGCATGCTGCGCCCGGGCGAGGAGCTGTTTTCAATGAACCGTCGGCATAAGGCCAAGGTGCGGGCGGACGGCACGCTGGTCGGCGACAACGTCAAGGGGTCGATCCATCAGGTGGGGGCGCATCTGGAAAACGCGCCTTCGTGCAACGGCTGGACCTATTGGTGTTTCAAGCGTGATGGCAAGACAGTGCCAATCGACGTTCTGCGCCAGCAGATCCGGGCCGAGATGCAGAACTGACGCCCCGGAGCTGTTCAGAACGCAACAGTCTATTGCAGGTGCCTGTGCATATTGCGCAGGCACACACCTTGCCCCGTCTGGATCAGGCGGGGTTTTTTGCATGCGTGCGGAGTGATGGGCTATTCCCTGAAGGACGCAGGATCACTATTTGAAATGGGGTACCTGCCGCAGCCAGCGGGAAAAGGGAGAGCCAATGACCGATTCGGCGTTTGTAACCGGTACCGGAGCAGCCAGAGCAGCAGAAGCCAGCAGTCAGGAACCCTCTGCAGCCGCAGGCAGGTTTGCCGAAGCAGCGTTGGACGCGCATAAGCGGCGCGGGTTGCAACTGGCTGTTCGCGCGCGGTGGATTGCGCTGCCGATTGTTGCGGTATTCATCGTTTTTCTGAACCCTGTCTGGAGTGTGCTGTATTACCACGGCCTGCTTGCGCTTCTGTGCCTGAACGGCTGGTTCATCAGCCGAGTCGGAAAGGTTGGCAAATCGCGGCTGGAGCTGTTCCTGATCTTCCTTGACCTTGCGGTCATGACCGGTGCGCTGGTTGTGCCCAACCCGTTTGATGCCCGCGACATGCCTGCGGCGATGCACTACAGGTTCGACAACTTTCAGTATTTTTTCATCATTCTAGCAGCGGGGACCATGGCCTATTCCTGGCGCACGGTGATTGCGATCGGGATCTGGACCGCCACAATGTGGCTCAGCGCGCTGGGGCTTGTCTGGTGGTTCTCCAGTCCGGCTCCTGGCCTGACAGAGGCTGTTGCAGCCGCTCTGGGCTTTGAACCGGAACTGGCCGAGTTCTTTGACCCGAACAGCTTTGTGGTCAAATTGCGGGTGCAGGAAGCGCTTGTCTTTGTCCTGGTGGCCGTGACACTGGGTTTCTCGGTGCGTCGCTTTAACGGTTTGCTGCGCAGCAATGCCAGCCTGGAAAGAGAGCGGGCGAATCTGTCGCGCTACTTCTCGCCCAATGTGGTGGAACAGCTGTCCCAGAACGATGAGCCGCTGAAGCAGGTGCGCAGCGAGAATGTGGCAGTTCTGTTCATCGATATTGTCGGCTTCACAAGCCTGTCTGTAGCCATGAACCCGCATGACGTCATTGATCTGCTGCGCGAATTTCATGGCCGTATGGAGCGCGAAGTTTTCCGCCATCACGGTACCCTCGACAAATATCTGGGTGACGGGTTGATGGCGACTTTTGGCACCCCTGTGGCCGGCGCGCAGGATGCCGCCAATGCACTGGCTTGCGCCCAGGCGATGCAGGCCTCGCTGGCCAAGTGGAACACGGAACGCGCGCGCCGTGGCCTGCCGGAGGTTCGCGCCGGGATCGGCATCCACTATGGCGAGGCGCTGCTGGGCGACATTGGGGCCAACCGGCTGGAGTATGCAGTGCTGGGCATGGCGGTAAACATTGCGTCGCGGCTGGAGAAGCTGACCCGGCCGCTGGCGGCCCGCATCGCCGTCAGCGAAGCGTTGGCGGACCAAGTGAAAGCAGAACAGATAGGGCTGGACCTGTTGGCGGGCAGCACCCGGCACCCGGACCAGGAAGTGCGCGGGCTGGATCAGCCGATGACGGTTTTGGCTTGGACCTGACCGTTAGCGCGGCATAGGGTTTTGCGCCTTGTTATAGGCCTGCCAGTCGGTGATTTCCGGGTAGTAGGCCTGCCGCCAGCGGCGCACTCGCGGGTTCATCACCCGCCGCCACAAGGGTGGGATCATCGCAGCAATGGTCATGATCGGATAGCCGTAGGGAAGCTGCGGTGCGTCTGCCTCGGTATAGGTCTGCAGCAATGGAAAGCGGCGGTTGGGCTTGTAGTGGTGGTCCGAATGGCGTTGCAGGTTGATCAGCAGCCAGTTCGACGCCTTATGCGCCGCGTTCCAGGAATGGCGCGGCTGCACAGGTTCATATTTGCCGTCACCCAGATGTTTGCGGGTCAACCCGTAATGTTCGACGTAATTGACCAGCTCCAGCTGCCAGATGGCGACACCGGCCTGTACCAGGAACAGCAGTACGCCCGTGATCCCGCCCAGCAACAAGGCCAGCAGCAGCATGGCGCCCTGCAGTGCCCAATAGCGGAAGAACGGGTTCGACAGGTCTGTCCAGGGGCGGTTTTTCTTGGCCAGTTTGTCCTTCTCGGCGCGAAAGGCAGAATGCCAGCATTGCCGCAGCACCCGCGGATAGAAGCGGTGGAAGCCCTCATTGTAGCGCGCGGTGACAGGGTCGCGGGGGGTGCCGACGTAGCGATGATGCACCAGCAGGTGTTCGGATCGGAAATGAGAATACAGAACCATTGCCAACAGGATATCGCCCAACCAGCGCTCTGCCTGGCTGGATTGATGCATCAGCTCGTGGCTGTAGTTGATGCCGACTGCTCCGGTGATGACGCCGACACCAAAGAAGACGGCGAATTTTTCAAAGCTGTTCAGGTGGTCCGCGCCGCTTACGTACCAGATCAGGAAAAACAGGGTGAAGACCTGCAGCGGCACCCAGGCAGCGGTCAGCAGCTTGTACCATTTCAGGTCGCCGTCCGGGGTTTCGGGGTCGGCGTTTTCCAGGTTCAGGCCGAACATCCCGTCCAGCACCGCAAACAGATGCCAAGTCACCAGCGGCGGCAGGATCAGGGCCCAGCCGCCTTGCATCGCAGCGATCCACGCCAGCGGCAGCAGCAGGAAGGACATCCAGAACGGCAGGGCGCTTTGCCAGCGGGAAAGGGTTTCGGGGGCAATCATGCCTGTGTCTCCCAAATCAGTCAGCGCGCGTTTGCGCCGACCCTAGGCGCAAACAGTTAAAAACCCAAGAGGAGCGCAAGGGAAGTCAGCTGCCATTGTGAAGATCGAAGGCCTTGCGCATTACAGTCGGCAGGCTGGAAGGGCGAAAATCGTGGCGCGGGATCAGCTCCTGACCGTCGGCGAGGTTGAACCCTGCAGGCAGTTCTGCGGTTTTCACCTGCAGAATGAGATGGAAATGGGTGAAGGTATGGCGGACTTCGCTGCCCAAATCCTGCCAGTTTGCCGCAAACGGCGGGTTTGGGGTCGGGGCGTCATTCCATTCTGATCCGGGCCAGCCGAGCATGCCGCCCAAGAGGCCCTTGTCAGGTCGGCGTTCCAGCAGCCAGGTGCCGTCCGCCGATTTTGCCAGGTAAACGATGCCGAGCCGGGTCGGTTTGGGTTTCGTTGGTGTCTTCTTGGGCAATTCTGCAGCTGTTCCTGCAACACGCGCGGCGCAAGGGGTGCGCCAGGGGCAAATGCCGCAGGCCGGATTTCGTGGCGTACAGATGGTGGCGCCCAGATCCATCACTGCTTGGGCATAGTCGCCGGGGCGCTGCGCCGGGGTCAGCTCTGCCGCGTGGTCTTTGAGCAGGGGTTTCACGCCGGGCAGAGCTTCGTGGACGTTATGGATGCGCGCCATGACCCGTTCGACATTGCCATCCAGAACGGTTTCAGGCCGGTCAAAGGCGATCGAGGATATGGCCGCAGCGGTATAGGGGCCGATGCCCGGCAGGTTCAGCAGGCCATCATAGCTATCGGGGAAGATGCCCCCGAAATCAGCGGCAACAACGCGGGCGCATTTCAGCAGGTTGCGGGCGCGGGCGTAATAGCCAAGGCCGGCCCATTCGCTCATCACGTCAGCGTCTTCAGCTGCGGCCAGATCCAGCACTGTCGGCCAGCGGCTGGTGAAACGCAGGAAATACTCCCGCACGGCGGCAACCGTGGTTTGCTGCAGCATCACTTCGCTGAGCCAAACCTTATAGGGATCGGGACGCTCGCCGCTTGCGCGTTCTGCCGGGCCGATCCGCCAGGGCATCGTGCGGGCGTGCATGTCGTACCAGGCAAGCAGGTCTCCGCTCATCGTGGTGGAATTGCTGTTTAAGTCACGCATTCGTTATTCCCTGAGCTGCAGTTAGGCTGGTGCCTGCATTACCGCTCTTTACAATAGGGTGTGCAGTCGAGCAAAACCTAGATCATGGCATTCAGGCGCAGCACCACACGCGGGTTCTCCCGGACATCCAAGCTCCTTAGCGAGCAGATCCGCAAAGCGGGGGAAAGCAGGGGATTCGCGGTATCGCGTCTGCTTACCCATTGGGAGGAGATCGCGGGGCCGGATATTGCCACGATGGCGCGTCCGGTGAACGTGGGGTACGGGCGCGGTTCCTTTGGTGCAACACTGACGGTGCTGACGACAGGTGCCAATGCGCCCATGCTCGAAATGCAAAAAGAACGCCTGCGCGAGCGGGTCAATGCGGTCTATGGCTTCAACGCCATTTCCAAGGTGCGGATCACGCAAACGGCACCGACGGGATTTTCCGACGGTAACGTGGACTTTAAATATGCCCCCAAAGTGCAAGCTCCGCTGCAACCTGATCCGCAGGATGCAGCCGAGGCCAGCAAGGCAGCGCAAGGGGTGGAAAACGACGATTTGCGCGCCGCCCTGGAGCGTCTGGGGCGCAATGTGCTGACAAAACAAAAAACGCAAGGAAAGGGGTTCAAATGACCCGTCTCATGTCTGGTGTCTTTGCCGCGGTTGCGGTGGTTGCGGGCGGCTATGCCCTGACAGGCTTCAACACCCAGAGCAATCTGCCGCAAAACCCGCTGGTTGGCGCTGCCTTTGCGCAGGAAGCCGACGTGGACACCTCCACCGTCACCGAGATGATCCTGGGGGCAGAGGATGCGCCGGTCACGCTGATCGAATATGCGTCCTATACCTGCCCGCATTGCGCAAACTTTCACAACAACACTTTCAAGCAGCTGAAAGCGGACTACATCGACACCGGCAAGGTGAAGTTCATCTACCGCGAGGTCTATTTTGACCGTTACGGCCTGTGGGCGTCGATGATCGCGCGCTGCGGCGGCGCCGACAAGTTTTTTGGCATTTCGGACCTGATCTACAAAGGGCAGTCGGATTGGGCGCGGGCTGGTGATGCCTCGGCCATTGTTGACGAACTGCGCAAGATCGGCCGTTTGGCTGGCATCGAGAACGAGCAGCTGGAAGCCTGTCTTCAGGATGGTGAAAAGGCGCAGACGCTTGTGACATGGTATCAGGAAAACGCGACCGAGGATGGCATCGAGTCTACGCCATCGTTCATCCTGAACGGCGAGAAGGTTTCCAACCAGCCTTATGCGGACTTCAAGAAACTGCTGGATGCTGAGCTGGGAAGCTGAACAGATTGAACTGTTGACCGAAGAGCCCGGGTCGAAAGTCCGGGCTCCTTTATTTTGCAGAGCCTGCGCCGTGCAGGATCACGGTGCAGGCGCAGCTTTCTTTAGCAGATCCTTCAGGGCGTCATCTGCGGTGATCTGCAGTCTTACAGGCAGGGTGATCACCTTGGAGCGGAAGCTGTTCGGCAGGCGGACGGCGTCCTTTTCGGTGGTCACAAGCTGGGCGTTCAACAGTTTGGACTCGTTCTCTAGCCGCTTCAGCAGGGCGCCGGTCAGCGGCTGATGATCGTCAAGTGCCTCGGCCCGGGCGATGTCGGCGCCAAGGCTGCGCAGAGTGGTGAAGAACTTTTGCGGATGGCCAATACCGGCAAAGGCCAGGACGCGGGTGCTGTTCCAGGGCATTCCGGTTTGCAGCGGCTCCAATGCCCCGGTGAAGTGGGGCAGGTCTTGCAGCTGGCTGCCCCACGCCTCAAAGAACTTCAGTTGCGCCGCTTCCGACCCTAACGAAAGCACGGCGTCGGCCCGTTTCAGGCCGGTGGCAACCGGCTCCCGCAGGGGGCCGGCCGGCAGGCAGCGGCCATTGCCGAAACCGTGCCGGGCGTCCACCACGATCAGCGATAGGTCCTTGGCCACGGCCGGGTTCTGAAATCCATCATCCAGGACGATAACCGTCGCTCCTGCCTGGGCTGCGGCCTGTGCCCCTGCGGCCCTGTCCTTTGCTACCCAAACTTCGGCAAAGGCGGCCAGCAGCAGCGGCTCGTCCCCGGTCTGGTCAGCCCGGTGCTGCGCTGGCATCACGCGCACCGGCCCCTCCAGTGATCCGCCATGGCCGCGGGTAACCACATGCGGCTCATGGCCGAGATTGCGCAGGGTTTCCAGCAGCCAGATGACAGTCGGCGTCTTGCCTGTGCCGCCGGCGTTCAGGTTTCCCACGCAAATCACAGGCACGCCGGGGCTTGACGGTTTGCCCTTGGCCATCCGGGATGCGGTGGCATGCGCATAGGCCCAACCGAGCGGCGCCAGCACAGCTGCGCGCAAGTCAAAATTGCCCGGCGCCTTATGCCAGAAGTCAGGTGCCCGCATTAGTGCCCTCGCGCTGGTCAAGCAATGTCTGGACTTTGTCCAGGAGTGTGTCTGTTGTGGTTGCGCTTTCGGTAACGCTCTGCCAGCCGGCCAGCGCCATCTCTGCGGCCTTGTCCGGAGCCGACAGGGCGACAACCATGTCTGCCATATCGTCTTGGGTGCGCACTTGCACGGCAGCGCCGGCTTTTGCCAGCCGGTCATATAGGTCGCGATGAGCGTGAATGCCTGGTCCGTGCAGCAACGCTGACCCAAGAGCCGCAGCATCCAAAGGCGATTGGCCCTGTGCGTTAGGGTCCAGACTGCTGGCAATCAAAGCGACAGGTGACAGCCGGTACCAAAGACCCAAGTCATCGCCGCCTGCCAGAAGGGCCTGGTTAAAGTCGTCGGGTTCGCCGCCGTTCTCCCAATCAGCATAGGACAGGCCACTGTCCTTCAGAAGCATGCGGGCAGCTTCGTGATCCGTGCTGTCATCCAAAGCAATGACCAGCAGCAAGCGGTGCAGCAGCCGTAAGGCAGCCCGGTGGGCGGTCAGAATGCCGGGCAGCTCATCCAGTTTGACGTGGGCTGCCAGCCAGACCGGGCGGCTGCCCAAGGTCTGCTGCATTGCGGAAAGCTCATCATCATTGCAGCCGGGGGGAATGGCAGATACGCGCAGCTTTGTCGCCAACTCCAGCCGTTCTGCGGGAAAGCCAATGCGGAGCAGGCGGTCCCTGACCGTCTTGGACGGGGTCATGATACAGCTCAGACCGTCCAGCATTTTCCGCCGCTGATCCGGCAGCCAGCGGCTGGTGCGGTGCGGTAGTTCGGTGTCGAGAAGGTCGGCCAGCAGCACGCCGGTTCCCTGGTCGCGCAAGTGTTTCAGCATGACTCGCCTGTTTGGCGTGCCGGTCCAGATACAGGCATCAGGCTGCCAATGTGCCGCAAATGCACGGGCTTCCGCCAATGTATCATCAGCCAGCGGGCCGGTCGGGATATCGCAGCCGACAGTGCCGGTCAGACGCAGGTCAGGGTCCCAACTGGCCAGGACCGACAAGTCAGGGCGCAGGGACTTCAGGCGGCGTCCGATATCACAGAGCGCCAGATAGCGTTCAGGTGTCGTTGCATGCACCCACAGCAGTTCACCCCGGGGGCGGGGCTGCAGCACGGAGGAGCGGCCGGTGTTACTGGTTCGCCGTTGCATCTGGTTCGATTTGATTTTTCCGGCCCAAGGTATCTGCAACATGCGGGTTTGTCTGTGAAAAGTTTTTATGTCAGCCGCGACACAGCGGTTGAAGGCGCTTAAGCCCGGAAACGATCAATGTCCAGCAATACCAGGGCTGGATGGATCGAGGGCTGCCGCCAGTTTCCCGTGCAGAATGCGATTGCCGGCGATCACGCCATTCAGCCGCGGGAGACGGTTGTTGAACCGCAAAGAGCTGCCAGAGCGGTCGGTGATGACGCCGCCCGCCTCGCGCAGCAGCAGATCGCCTGCGGCAATGTCCCACTCCCAGCTGGGGCGCAGGGTCAGCATGGCCCCGAACCGGCCGTCGGCCACCTTTGCCAGCCGATAGGCCAGTGAAGGCCGGTAGCTGCGGATGAAGTCAGGCGGGGTGCCGCCCAGCCAGTGATGCGCCTGCAGGTTGGGTTTGGCAGCCAGGATTTCTGCGCTGGCAAGCACAGCGGCTGAGGAAACCGTAACCGGGCAGCCGTTGCAGGCCGCACCTTGCCCTTTGGCGGCGGTGAACATCAGCTCCCGTTGCGGCAGGTAGGTCACGGCGGCTGTTATTTCGCCCTGTTCCGCGACCGCGAAGGAATGCGCCCACGTACGGGACCCTTCGGCAAAGCTGCGGGTGCCGTCGATTGGGTCAATGATGAAGACCCGATCGCAGGACAGGCGATCGGTATTGTCCTCGCTTTCCTCCGACAGCCAGCCATAGCCGGGCCGTGCCTGTTGCAGCATGTCCTCTAGCATGGCGTTCACGGCCAGGTCGGCCTCTGTCACAGGGCCAGCACCGTCAGGTTTGTCCCAGCGTTTCGCGCTTGGGCCCGAGTAGCGGCATGCGATGTCTCCGGCTTGTTCCGCGGCTTTGACAAGCAGGGGAAGGTCAGTTGCCGGCAAGAGTCATTCCTTCGATCAGAAGGGAGGGGACCAAAGTTGACAGATGCTTTCGGGCATCATTGGCGGGTATGATCCGGCGCAGCATATCATGCAGGTTTCCCGCAATTGTGCATTCGTTGACCGGATAGGCAATTTCACCGTTTTCCACCCAGAACCCCGAAGCCCCGCGGGAGTAGTCGCCCGTATTCGGATTGATAGTGGAGCCGATCATCGAAGTGACTAGCAGGCCGGTGCCCATTTGTGCCACCAGATCTTCGCGAGTCACGCTGCCTTCAGTCAGCGCAATGTTCCACGTGGAAGGAGAGGGTACACCGCCGATGCCGCGGGCAGCGTTGCCTGTGCTTTCCAGACCCAGTTTGCGGGCAGACGCCAGATCCAGCGTCCAGCCGGTCAGCACGCCCTTGTCCACCACGGTGCGTTTGCGGGTGGCGAGCCCTTCACCGTCAAAGGGGCGGGAGCCGGAGATCCGTGCCCGGTGCGGGTCTTCGATAACCGAGAGTGCCTCGGGCAGCACTTGCTGGCCCAGAGAATCTTTCAGCCAGGAAGAGCCACGGGCAACCGCAGCGCCATTTGCAGCGGACAGCAGGTGGCCGATCAGAGAGGAGGAGATCCGTTCATCAAACAGCACCGGAAAACTGCCGGTGTCGGGTTTGCGGGCTCCGAGCCGGGCGACCGCGCGCTCACCTGCGGTTTGGCCGATCTCCGCAGCGCTGCGGAGATCAGACTGGAAAGTTCGGGAATCGCCGTCGTGGTCCCGTTCCATTCCGGTACCTGTTCCCGCGATTCCGGTGCAGGACAGTGATCGGCCAGTGCGTTGATAGCCGCCTGAAAACCCATTGGTGGCTGCCAGATGCACAATATGGCGGCCGTATCCGGCGGCGGCGGACTGCACCTGTGTGACGCCGTCCACTGCCTGACAGGCAGCTTCAGCAGCCAGAGCGTCTTCTTGCAGGAAGGCCGGCGCAGGCTCGCCGCTTGGGTCTTCAAGCTCCAGCGCTGCCAAATCCCAATCTTTGGCCAGCTGGGACGGATCGGCGAGGCCTGCATAGGGATCTTCCGGTGCCTCCTTGGCCATGGCAACGGCCCGTTCGGCCATGGCCGCGATGGTTTCGGGCCGCATGTCAGAAGAAGAGACCAGCGCCTGTCGTTTGCCGATAAACACCCGCAGGCCCAGATCCGTGCCTTCCGAACGTTCCGCGTGCTCAAGCTTGCCCTCGCGGACTTCGATGCTGAGGGAACTGCCTTCGGCGGCCATGGCATCGGCTGCATCGGCGCCAGCCTTGCGGGCGGCATCAATCAAGGCGTGGCAAAGCGCTTCGGGAGACTGGGTCATGGGCACCTTCTGTTCTGCTCTCCTACAGAGCTATCCAGTGCCGGCTCATGCCGCAAGGGCGGGTTGCAAAAAAGGAGCCGCACGAGGCGGCTCCTGATCAAACCCTGAAGGGAATTTGATGGTTATTTTATGCGCTGGCCATTGGCGAGAATCTGGCCGTCCTCGGAGATTTCGATCTTCGAGGTCAGTGTGTCTTCACCTTCGCCCGGCACTGCCAGCATTCCCATCATCATGCGCGCACCCATGGCGTCACCGTCCGACATCAGGCCCATCGAGATCAGCTTGTCGATCAGCGTATTGGCGCCGGTCAGTTTCAGATCAGCTGCGCCTGCCGGCGCCGGCATGCCGTCAAAACTGGTCAGGTCATCGTTGTCGAAAGTGAAGTCACCGGTGCCGGTTAGTTCGGCGCCAGCAGCAGAAACCTGCAATTGCTTCACGGACAGCGCGTTCAGCTCACCCGGCTGTTCTGCGCCCGTTTCCACGGCTTCCAAGGCTTCGGGGTCGAACAGGTCAAACAGTACCTTGCCCTTGCCAGCCAGATCCAGAATGACGGTCGCCGGGTCATGCGGCAGCTGGCCGGTCGGGTCAACCATGCCCCACAGCATTTCCGGGACTGCAAAGTCCCGCAGGGTGATGCCAAGAGCGAAGTCCTGCTCCTCTTCGGATTTGGCAAGCGGCATCATCAGCTTGAAACCGGTCTCCGCCATGCTGAGCGCCAGCGGGAAGGGGATCTCGGAACCGGAAATGGTCACATTGGTGGCGACTTGCGAGACGTCGTATGTCAGATGCTGCTTGTCCATGGACACGGTGAAAGCGCCGCCTTGCGAGTTGCTTTCCATCGCGAAGTTGTCGCTGCCATCCACACCGGAGACCGAGCCGTTACCGCCAGTGAAGTTAAAGGTGCCGTCAAAGGCAAAACCTGCTTCCAGCAGCGCGGCCATATCCGGGCTTTCCAGCCCTTCCGGCACGGTGCCGGTGCCGGTGAAGCTCAGCCCCTGAAGAGCGCCTTTGAAAGACCCGGTGCCTTCACCCTCGGGGTCGTTGAAACCCATGTCATAGCTGAGGCTGGAAGCCGTCATCGATTGTGCATAGCTGCGCCCATTGGCAACTGTCATCGTGCTTTGGGAAGATACGTCGTTCATTTCGACCTGCACCTTCGCCACTTCCGGCGGTACGGTTTCACCGTCGGCAGACAGCCCGTCCAGCGTCAGGCTTACTTGAGAGGAGCTGTAATCATAGCTCATGTTTTCGGCATCGCCGGCCACCTTGATCGGAGAACCGTCGTGGGAATAGATCAGTTTGCCTGCAAAGGATTCGCCGTCGCCAGAGAATTCAAAACCCATCGGAAATTCGGCGGGCATCACCACATTGACGGTGCCGTCACCGTTTTCGACGAACTGGATTTCCGGGAAGCTGACCGTGGCGGAGCCGTCTTCTTCAGGAACAGGCATGGACATCGACACGTCAGAAACGGTCAAGGTGCTGCCCGAAACCGCCTCGGTCCCGGAAACGGTGTAACCGGTGCCGGTCAGATACGCCTTCCAGTCGGCCCAGACTTCCTGGGCGCTGAGGTCGGCAAATGCGCCTTGGGCGGACACAACCAAAATTGCCGCTGCGGCGCCGCTGCGCGCAAAAAAAACGGACATAAGAGAACCTTTCTCAGTAAGAAAATTGCAAACATCGTCGGTCCCTCGGGCAGTGCCGTCAAGGGGGCCTTGGGCTGGACCGTTCCCCCTAACCGCAGTACCACATGGGTTATCAGTCACTTGGAGGGACGGCGGATGAATTTCAACGGGAAAACAGTTGCAATCACAGGGGCCAGCCGCGGTATCGGTGCTGATGCGGCCCGGACGTTCGCAGCGGCGGGAGCCAATCTGGCCTTGCTGGCAAGGAGTTCGGATGCCTTGAAGGTGCTGGCAGAAGAGATCGGCGGAAATGTGCTGACCTTTGCCTGTGACGTGTCGGACTACGGTTCGGTGGAGGCCGCGCTGGCCAAGGCGCATCAGGAATTCGGCAGCTTGGACATCCTGATCAACAACGCTGGCGTGATTGAACCGATTGCCCGCCTTGAGGAGGCGCAGCCGGATGACTGGGGCAAGCTGATCGATATCAACCTAAAAGGGGTGTTCAACGGTATGCGTGCGGCGTTGCCGCTGATGAAGCCCGCAGGCGGCGGCACCATTATCACCGTCAGCTCCGGTGCGGCGCACCGGCCGCTTGAAGGCTGGAGCGCTTATTGTTCCTCTAAGGCGGGGGCTGCTATGCTGTCCTCTGCTCTGGATCTGGAGGAGCGCAGCAATGGTATCCGCGCTATGGGGCTGTCTCCGGGCACCGTTGCCACCCAGATGCAGCGCGAGATCAAGGCCAGCGGCATCAACCCGGTGAGCGAGCTTGAATGGGAAGACCATATCCCGGCTGCATGGCCCGCACGGGCCTTGATGTGGATGTGCACAGCGGATGCAGATGACTGGATCGGCCAGGAAGTTTCATTGCGCGAGGACAGCATCCGCCAGCGTGTGGGGCTGAAATGATCGGGCTGGAGATTGCGGAAAACGGACTTTGGACCGTCACCATCAACCGCCCGGACAAGGCCAATTCGCTGACCGGGGCGATGCTGACAGAACTGGCGGAGATTGCCGAGCGCGCGCAGGACGCCCGCGGGCTGATTCTGACCGGGTCGGGCAAAGTGTTCAGCGCCGGGGCTGATCTGGATGAGGCCCGCGCGGGACTGGCGACGTCTCCAGTGTGGGAGCGTTTGTCGAATGCGCTGGCTGCAGTGCCTTGCCTGAAAGTGGCGGCATTGAACGGGACGCTGGCAGGTGGCGCCAATGGCATGGCGCTGGCCTGCGACATGCGCATTGCGGTGCCTTCGGCCAAGTTTTTTTATCCGGTCATGAAGCTTGGTTACCTGCCGCAGCCCTCCGATGCGAAACGGCTGGCAGCGCTGATCGGGCCTGCGCGCACCAAGATGGTCCTGGCGGCGGGTCAGAAAATCACCGCGCAAGAAGCCTATGACTACGGGCTTATTGACCGGATCGTGGAACCGGAAGTGTTGATGGAAACCGCGCAAGATCTGCTGGCACATTCGCTGGAGGCCAAGCCGGAAATTGCGACCGGCATCCTGGAGATGTGCCGGTGAAACGGCTTTCCGGCGCCCGGTTGAAGGTGGAAGATCCCGCAGGGCTTGCGGGCTTTTATGCCAAGGTGTTTGGCATGGAGATACGTGAAGAGGGCGGCGCGTGGCGGGCAGGATATGCAGGGGAGGATGCGGATTTGATCCTGTTGCCCGGCGGGAGAGCGGTCCAGCATTCACGGGAGGAACGCTTTTGGAAAATCGGCATTTGCCTGCCTGACCTCGATATCGCCTGTGACCAGCTGCGCAGGGCAGGCGTGGAGGTGTCTGCGCCGCACCAGTTTCGCGACATCGGCTATATGGCGCATCTGCACGATCCTGAAGGTTTTGCGATCGAGCTGTTGCAGCATGATTTTCTTGGCAACCGGCCCGAAGGTGCGGGCGATCCGGCGCGGCGCTTGGGCGGCGGGGCGCATGTGGGGCAGGTCACCCTGCGGACAGGCCGCATTGCAGCCGAGCTTGAACAGCATGCGGACATGAAGCTGCTGTCGGTGCAGGATGTGGCGGAGTTCGGCTTTGACCTGTATTTTCTGGCCTATACGGATGAAACCCCGCCGGAGGCGGACCTGAAAGCTGTGGCCAACCGGGAATGGCTGTGGCGGCGCCCCTATACGACGCTGGAATTTCAGCACATCGCAGGTGCGCAGTTGCGCGGCAGCCCGGCCTTTCAGGGGTTGGAGATCAGCTAGCGTTTACGCCGCTTGCCAGGAACGCGGGAGCGGAACCCGGGTGGGCGTTTCTGCACCCAGGCGATGAATTTTGCCAGCCGGGGATGAGCGTGCAGCGCTTCGGGCGTGTTGAATTCACGCGCCAGTTCCGCTTCGGTCAGCGTGGCATGGATTTCGCGGTGGCAGATGTCATGCAGCAGAACGGTAGGTCCGCCCTTGCCTCCTTTCAGTTTTGGGATCAGATGGTGCAGGCTTTGCGGTGTACCTTTTGGGATTGGGCGGCCGCACAGCGGACAGACCGGATCAGACATGCACGGGCCTCTATTGGTTTCGTGCGGGCACTAGACACGCTGGCGGCAAGGGCTGGCAAGGGGATGGTATGACAGAGGCGTGGGATGCGGTGGTGATCGGTGCTGGGCCCGCGGGGCTGATGGCGGCCGAAGAACTGGGCCGCGCTGGGCACCGTGTGCTGGTTGCAGAGGCCAAACCATCCGTCGCGCGTAAGTTTCTGATGGCAGGTAAGTCCGGCCTGAACCTGACCAAGGATGAACCGTTTGAGCAGCTGATCGCGCAATACGGTGAAGCTGCGGGTTGGCTGGCGCCCATGATCCGGGAGTTCGATGCACAGGCCGTTCAGGACTGGGCACAGGGGCTGGGGAGCGCGTTGTTTACCGGCTCCACCGGTCGCGTGTTTCCCAAGGTGATGAAGGCGTCACCATTGCTGAGATCCTGGCTGGGGCGTTTGGACGGATATGGTGTGCAGATCCGCAGCCGCTGGCATTGGCAGGGATGGGAGGGCGGCAATCTATTGTTTGATACTCCAGACGGTCCGGTTCAAATCAGGGCAGGGGTGACTGTTCTGGCGCTTGGCGGCGCAAGCTGGGCACGGCTCGGCTCGGACGGGGCTTGGGCGCCGCACCTGATGGAAAAAGAGGTTGAGATTTCGGTCTTCAAGCCGGCCAACGCCGGGTTGCTGGTGGACTGGTCCAGCCACATGACGTCTCAGTTTGGTCAGCCGCTCAAGGGCATTGCGCTGCGGGCAGGCGGTTTGACCTCACGCGGTGAAGCGGTGATTTCGCAACGCGGGTTGGAGGGCGGCGGCATTTACGCCATCTGCGCTGCAGTGCGGGAGGGCGCCCCGCTGCATCTGGACCTGCTTCCGGATCTGGAGGTCGCCGAGGTTGCCCGCCGCCTGTCCCGGCCGCGCGGCAAGGCAAGCCTCTCTAACCACCTGCGCAAAGCCTTGAAACTGGGGCGGGCAGAGGCTGCGATGCTGCAGGAGTTCGGCCGACCGCTGCCGCAAGAAGCACAGCCACTGGCGCGGCTGATCAAAGCGCTGCCGTTGAAACATGCAGGTTTGCGACCGATGGACGAGGCCATTTCGACAGCTGGCGGCATTTGCAGATCCGCAGTGGATGACGGTTTGATGCTGAAACAGATCCCCGGAACATTCTGCGCCGGGGAAATGCTGGACTGGGAGGCCCCTACGGGAGGGTATCTGCTGACGGCTTGTCTGGCCACGGGCCGATGGGCTGGCCAGGCAGCGGCCGGCTATCTGGAGAGTGCTGCAACCCGCTGAAACGCCGGGCGTTCCCGCATCCGCTTGCCGTAGTCCTGCAGTTTTTCATTTTCGACCGGAAAATTGGCACTGTGCGCCCAGTTCAGGCAGTGGGTGCAAATGATGTCGGCAAGGGTGAACGTGTCACCTAGCAGAAAGGGACCCGCCATCATGTCGCCAAGCCGGACTAGATTTTGGGCAAATTCCCACTTCAGGCTGGCTTTCACCTCTGGCACCCGCTGGTCTTCGGGCAGGATGAAACTGTGGCGGGCCGCCGCCCAAAGAACAGCATCGATTTCATCCAGCAGCAGATGCGTCATCGCGTCCTGCTGGGCCCGGGCCACTGTTCCTGCGGGGGCCGTCAGTGCACCGTGTTTGTCGGCCAGATAGGTCAGGATAGCAGTGGAATCGGTGATAACCTCACCTTCGGTCTCAAGTACCGGCACCTTGCCTGAGACATTCAGCGCTTGAACCTCCGGGCTACGGGGGCCGTGCCGGTTCAATTGGTAAGGTACACCAAGCTCTTCAAGAGCCCAAAGAACCCGAAAAGTGCGGGTGAGCGGAATGCCCGTGACCGTATACATTGCTTCTCTCCAGTTGTTCCCAGTCAAGATGGGAAGCATGGAAGCGTGTATCAAGCAGGACGGTGCGTTACTGGATCAACGTGCGCGGCTCAGCATGGCGAGACGGATCAGAGCACGCTCCATCAATACCAGAGCGGGGGCCGTCTGTCCGGCGGAACGCAGAGCCAGATCGGTATCGGTGATAATCGTCAGCGCAGTTTCCAGCCGGTTTGCGCCCCAGTTCTGGGCCTGCCGCAGCATCCGGTCCCGCCGTTTGCCGTAAAGCGGCGGGCGCAATTGACCAATGCCCTGGGCTGGGCCGCCAGGAGCGGCAGCAATGGTATAGAGCGTTCGGAAATGCCGTGTTGCGCCAATGCATAGCGTCACCGCGTTGGTGCCCTGCGCCTGCAGGCGGCGTATCAGCGGGCCGATTTCAGCACTGCGCCCTTCAGCCACCACGTTCAGAACATCATCCAGTGCCGCCTCGGTCGATTGCGGGGCAACCGCGCCAATATCCTCAAGCGACAGCGGGCTGCTGTCACCGTGCTTGTATAGTGCGAGCTTCTCGATCATGCGGGAGAAATCGCCGGGGCCGATGTCATTGGCGATGTCCGTCAGCGCCGACATGCTGTCGCCAGGCACCTCGCGGATACTGGCCTCGCCCAGAATCCTCTCGATCTCGGCACGTGAAGGCGGGTCGTCGTAAATCCCTGCTGCATAAGCGTTATTGTGGCTTTCAAAGGCTTTGCGCAGCTTGGAGGACGCTTTGAGCTGTCCGGCTGTCACCAGGATTTGCGCATCACCCGGCTGCCATTCCTCTAGTGCTGCGGTGATGGCCGGGGTGGCCGTGTCATTGGCACCTTCAACAAAGACCGCACGGACACCCGGGAAAAAGCCGACAGCTTTGACAGCGTCCAGAAGCTGCGCCGGGTCCTTGCGCAAGTCGCTCCCTGCCAATCGGGTCAGGCGCATCTCTTCTTCAGCGCCGGGGCCCAGCAAGGCGGCCAGCACCTGCTGCCGTTTCAGCGATACCCGCATGGCATCAGCGCCATAGATCAGAATGCCGGTCTTGCCCGGGTCCGGCTTGGCAAAATAGCCCTCCGCCTCGCGCGGGGAGAGCTTCATTCGGCAGGCGCGGAGAGGTCCGCGGTTGCCAGGATCTGTGCCGTAATCTGGTCGGCAAGGATCACCATAAGCCGGTTGTGGGCGTCGCGCTCGCCGGCCAGGGTTTCCACCGTGGAGCCAGTTGCGGAATACCCGGTAAAATTCCGCACCGTGCCGCTGGAGGTGACTTTGCCGTCAGACTGACGGGTCAAGGCGTAATCAGCGGTCCCGATGACGGAATAGCGGGTGATTTCATTGTCGGCTGTAATCGCCTGACCTTCTTCCTGCGTGCTGAGCCTTAGGTTCAGCCTGTAGGCCGCACT
The DNA here is from genome assembly GCF_049800895.1 of Leisingera sp. S232. NCBI lineage: Bacteria > Pseudomonadati > Pseudomonadota > Alphaproteobacteria > Rhodobacterales > Roseobacteraceae > Leisingera > Leisingera sp. S232. The sequence continues at coordinate 224,805 of NZ_JBNAFX010000002.1, forward strand.
GCCGCCGCGGCCGAGGCGCTGTTCCAAATGCTGCACCAGAAAATATGCATCAGAGCCTGACGCTCCGTCGATATCTTCCGGTGCTTGAATTTCAATTTTGCCATGCAGCTGTGAACCGGTGCCGCCGGGGGCGTAAACCGGGGTAAAGCCGCAAGCCGCTGCCAGCAGGGGCAGGGCCAGCAGCAAAGCTTTGGGGTTAAGCAACAACATTCACAATTCGGCCCGGTACGACGATCACCTTTTTCGGGGCGCCGCCATTCAGCGCCTTCTGCACAGCTTCGTGTGCAAGCGCCAGTTTTTCAACCTCTGCCTTGTCGAGATCCTTGGCGACCTCAATTTCACCGCGGCGTTTGCCGTTGATCTGGATCGGCAGGGTGACGGTGTTCTCGACCAGCATTGCCTCATCCGCAACCGGCCATGGCGCGGTGGCGACCAATCCTTCACCACCCTGATGGCTCCAGATGTCCTCGGCCAGGTGCGGGGTCATCGGCGCCATCAGCTGGGCCAGGGTCATGATTGCCTGTTTCTGCGCCTTGGCGCTGGCCTTGGATTTGGCCAGGGTGCTGGTGAAGGCATAGAGTTTTGCAATCGCCGCGTTGAAGCCAAAGGAATCAACACCCAAGGTCACGTCGCGGATGCATTTGTGCATCTCGCGCAGCAGTTCGTCGTCGCCTTGGCCTGCCGCTCCTGGGTCCATCTCGCCAATCCGGTCGCACAGATTCCAGACCCGGTTCAGGTGCTTATAGGCCGCCTCGGCGCCCGAGGCGGTCCATTCCACATCCCGTTCAGGCGGCGAATCAGACAGCACGAACCACCGTGCAGTATCGGCGCCGAAAGACGAGATGATATGCAGAGGGTCCACCACATTGTTTTTGGATTTGGACATCTTGGCCGACGGGATGATCTCTACTTCACTGCCGTCCTTCAGGAAGCCCTTGCCATCGCGCAGCTCTACTTCCTCGGGGTAATGATAGACCGGGCGACCCTGATCATTGGCTGTCTTGTAGATCGCGTGGGTCACCATGCCTTGGGTGAACAGCGCATCGAACGGCTCTGCCGATTTTTGGGGCAGGTGGCCGCAGATCTGCATCGCACGGGCAAAGAAGCGCGAGTAGAGCAGGTGCAGGATCGCGTGTTCAATGCCGCCGATGTACTGGTCGACGTTCATCCAGTATTCGGCCTCGGCCATGTCGGTCGGGGTTTCGGCGCGCGGGGCGGTGAAGCGGGCAAAGTACCAGGACGAATCGACGAATGTGTCCATGGTGTCGGTTTCGCGCTGCGCAGGTTTACCGCAGGACGGGCAGGCGCAGTTGCGCCAGCTCGGGTGGCGGTCCAGCGGGTTGCCCGGCACGGAAAAGTCGATGGCCTTGCCGTCTTCGTCATAGGGCAGGGCAATCGGCAGGTTCTCTTTCTTTTCCGGGACCACGCCGCAGTCTTCGCAATGGACGACGGGAATTGGGCAGCCCCAATAGCGCTGGCGGCTCAGGCCCCAGTCGCGCAGGCGGTATTTGGTGACGCCCTGGCCCCAGCCCGCGCTTTCCGCGAAATCGACAGTGGCGTTGATCGCCTCTTCGCCGGTGGCCTCTGTCAGCCCGGCAAAGTGATCGACCCAGCGGACTTTCTCGGTTTTCGGCGGCACAAAGGCCTCGTTTGCAACCGGAGAATCATTGTCCAGCGCAAAGAAGGTGTCGGTAACCGGCAGATCATACTTGCGGCAGAAGTCGAGGTCGCGCTGGTCATGCGCCGGGCAGGCGAAGATCGCGCCGGTGCCGTAGTCCATCAGGATGAAGTTGGCGATCCAGACCGGCAGCTCCCATTCGGGGTTCAGCGGATGTTTGACCCGGATGCCGGTGTCATAGCCCAGCTTCTCAGCCGTCTCGATGGCTTCTTCTGTGGTGCCGCCCTTGCGGCATTCGGCGACAAAGGCTGCCACCTCTTCTGATTCGGCTTCCAAGCCTTTTGCAATCGGATGGTCGGGCGAAATGCCGACAAAAGATGCACCATTCAGCGTGTCGGGGCGGGTGGTGTAGACCTCAATCGCCTCGCCGCCGTCGGTGCGTTCAAACGAGAACTGCAGCCCGCGCGACTTGCCGATCCAGTTTTCCTGCATCAGGCGGACCTTGGCCGGCCAGTTCTCCAGGTTGTCCAGCGCCGACAGCAGCTCTTCGGACATATCCGAAATCTTGAAGAACCATTGCGTGAGCTCGCGCCGCTCCACCAGCGCGCCGGAACGCCAGCCACGGCCGTTTTCAACCTGCTCGTTGGCCAGCACGGTCATGTCGACCGGATCCCAGTTCACCACGGCGTTTTTGCGATAGACCAGGCCCTTTTCCAGGAAATCGAGGAACAGTGCCTGCTGCTGGCCGTAATATTCCGGGTCACAGGTGGCGAACATGCGGGACCAATCCAGCGACAGGCCCAGCGGTTTCATCTGCTCGACCATGGTGTCGATGTTTGAGTAGGTCCAGTCCTTGGGGTGCCCGCCCGAAGCCATCGCGGCGTTCTCGGCCGGCATGCCAAAGGCGTCAAAACCCATCGGATGCAGCACGTTGTGGCCGGTGGACAGTTTGTAACGCGCAATCACGTCGCCCATGGTGTAGTTGCGCACATGGCCCATGTGCAGCTTGCCCGAGGGGTAGGGGAACATCTCCAGCACGTAATACTTCGGCTTGCCGCCGGTGCGTTTGGCCTGGAAAATTCCAGCCTTATCCCAAGCTTCCTGCCATTTTTCTTCGATTTCCGTGGCGGAGTAACGCGACATCAGAGCGGTCCTTTGCATGAAAACGCCGGGCTATTGGCCCGGCGTTCCTGATAATGGGGTTTGGCTGGTGATTCCAGAGGGCAGAAGGTCAGAGTTTTCCGTCAGCAATGCGCAGCTGGCGCGCACGCGAAAGAATCGCGTCTTCAACGGCGCGAGTGGTGCTGGCACTGACCGCGCCGCCTTTGGATTGCAGCGCGACGTTCAGGGATCGCGCATCAAGTGCCGGATCCTTGATGTGGATGGTCGCACGGTAGGAACGGCCGCCGCCGGGCGGGGTGCCGTAGCCGGTTACAATGACGCCGGTGAACGGATCGACGGATTGAACCGGCAAAAAGCTCAGCACATCCAGGCTGGCTGTCCAGAGATACCGGTTCACCTGCACGGTCTGATCCGGCTTGGCGTTTAGGAAATCGAAGACAGAGGATTTGGTCGCTGCCCCTTGGATCTCTTCTTTGTGGCTTGTTGTGCGCGCAGTGCTGGACGGTGTTTTTCCGCCCCGGCCGCCGCAGGCCGCAAGGCTGAGGCAGATCGCGCCGATCACTGTCACCCGCAGTGTTTTTCCGTATTTCATAACCGCTCCCGGAGCCATTTTCTGCGCGAACACCTAACGCAAGCGGTGTTGGCGGAGCAAGGGCTTTGGCTTCTATGACTCTGCTCCTGTGGGGTATTTTGAAGGTTGGATGCCTCTGGGACTGCGGATCGGAGCCGTTTCAGGCGTCTGGGTGGTGTAGACTGTGGCAAAGCTGCACCATCCCGGCCCGCATCGTTTCATGTGACTTTCCCAAGCCTTGCCAAAATGGGGGTGAAAGAGCGAAACCCCTTGGCATACCCACGCCGGATTCCCCGGTTTGGGCTGTGGAATAGAAAACCGAGGGAAAAACTATGAAAAAGGTTCTCTTCGCGACTACCGCGCTGATCGCCACTGCAAGCATGGCTGCTGCAGAAGTTCGCGTTTCCGGCTATGGCCGTTTCGGCCTGGACTGGAACGAAGCCAATGACGCCGTTGCTGGTCGTTCCGACACCAACATCACCAGCCGTTTCCGTCTGCAGTTCGACGCGTCGACCGAAACCGACGGTGGCGTGACTGTTGGTGGTCGTATCCGTGCCCAGGCTGAAAGCCGTGACGGCACTCCGGGTGTGGCAGCATGGTCCGCACCGCAGTTCCACGTTGCATACGGTGGCCTGCGTGTGAACGTTGGCAACATCTGGGGCGCGATCGACTCCGCACCGGGCCTGTACCTGAACACCACCTCTGTTGACACCGGCATCGACGGCATGGGCTTCAACTCCCTGGCCATCGGTAACAACTTCAACTGGGACACCTTTACCTCCGCAGGCGCTGGTCGTAACGGCATCGAAGCACTCTACTCCGCAGGCGGCTTCTCCGGTCACATCTCCTACTCGCAGTCGAACGGTGGCACCGTTGCCGGTTCCGCGCAGGGCCTGGAGCGTTCCGCAATCATGCTGAGCTACTCCTTCGGTGATTACTTCGTGACCGGTGCTTACCAGTCCGAAGACAACGGCGCAGTCGTGACCAAGACTGACGGCAGCACCGAAAGCTCCGGCGATGGCCTGACCTTCCTTGCAATCGGCGGTGACTTCGGCCAGTTCGGTGCAACCCTGTCCTACGGCTCCACCGAGACTGCTGACTCTGTGACCCTGGCAGGTTCTGCCGAAATCGGCGCAGCTTCCAGCGTTGTTGCATGGGTGAACTCCACCGACATCGAAACCGACGTTGTGGCCGGCATGGACCGCACCGACGGCACCTCCTTCGGCATCAACTATGAGTATGATCTGGGTGGCGGCGTGACCTTCGTTGCTGGCTATGTGAACACCGCAGCTGCGACCAACGAAAACTCCCTGCAGGCAGGTCTGCACTTCAGCTTCTAAGCTGAAGCACGCATAGCGTGATTTTCGGGCGGGTTCCTT
>NZ_JBNAFX010000002.1:229504-284554 GCF_049800895.1 Leisingera sp. S232
TTGGAACCCGCCCTTTTCTTTTGCCTCTTAACATTTCCCTGCAAACAGTGTTTTTTGCGGCCAAACAGTGATGAGGCCGGACCATGCCGCTTGTAGAGATCAAATCCAGAATTGCCGAGGCCGAAAACAATGCGGGCCGTGTGCCGGGCAGTGTGCAGCTGATAGCGGTGTCCAAGGTACAGCCGAACGAACGGGTTGAGGCGGTGCTGGAAGAAGGTCACCGGTGCTTTGGCGAGAACAAGGTGCAGGAAGCGGCAGGCAAATGGCCGGGTTTTGCCGCGCAGTTTGACGGCATTGACCTGCACCTGATCGGGCCGCTGCAAACCAACAAGGCGCGTCAGGCAATGGACTTGTTTGACAATATTCATTCTGTGGACCGGCCCAAGCTGGCCAATACGATTGCCCGGCTTGCGCAGGAACTGGGAAAGTGTCCGGGACTGTTTGTACAGGTGAATACCGGCGAAGAAGAGCAGAAGGCCGGGGTGATGCCGTCTGATGCGGATGCCTTTGTTGCCGAGTGCCGCAAGCTGGATCTGCCCGTGAGAGGGCTGATGTGCATCCCGCCGGTGAACGAAGAGCCGAGCCTGCATTTTGCGCTGTTGGCCAAGATCGCCGAGCGCAATGGCTTGCAGGGGCTGTCGATGGGAATGAGCAGCGATTTCGAAAAAGCGATTGCTCTTGGCGCGACGCATGTAAGGGTCGGATCGGCGATCTTTGGCGATCGTACGTACTGACTTATAGCTTTGCCTAAGGTCTGGAGGCGTCAGTACGCAGCCAGGTCTGGCACTATGACCCTGGTGCCAACCTGCACCCGTGACGCAATCCAGTGAAGGTCAGTTCTGGAAAAGGCGATGCACCCTTCGGTCGGGTAGCCGGGACGGCGCCATTGGTGGATGAAAATGGCTGATCCCCTGCCGGGGATCGCATCGGGCCAGTTCCAGTCGATGATCAGGATCAGATCATACAGCGGATCTGCCCGGCGCAGTTTTTCGTGGCTGAAAGCGCAGGGCGCCCGGACTTTCAGGTTATAGAAGTCATGGCCAACATCATCTGACCACAAATCGCCTGGTCCGATAGGTTCCGCCCAGGGGGCCGGGCGGGGTATCCGGTCGGGGCGGTAAAGCATGCCGGCAATTCTATGGGTGCCCACGGGTGTTGCGCCATCGCCTTCGCGTTTGTCTGCGGTTATGCCACCTTTCCCGATGGTGCATGGGACCACCCTGCCCCAAAAACGGACGCCGGTCGGTGTCAGGACCAGATCTGTGGGCGTCATTACAGCATATGTCCCGATTTGCGGGCCTTGGTGGCAAGGTATTGCTGATTGTGGGCGTTCTCCCCCACTTTCAACGGCACCCGTTCCATCACTTGAATGCCGGTTTTCTCCATCATTGCGATTTTGTTCGGGTTATTGGTCAGCAGCCGCACCTGCGAAAAGCCCAGCTCCTGCAGAATGGCCGAACCCAACCGGAAATCACGCTCGTCGTCTTCAAAACCCAGCCGGTGGTTGGCTTCCACCGTGTCAAAGCCCTGATCCTGCAGCGAATAGGCCCGCATCTTGTTGGCCAGACCAATGCCACGGCCTTCCTGGTTGAGATAGAGAAGAACACCGGCACCTTCCGCGCCCATCTGTGCCAATGCGCCGTGCAGCTGGGGGCCGCAATCGCATTTCAGTGAGCCGAGCACGTCGCCGGTGAAACAGGCGGAATGCAGTCGGGCAAGGACAGGCTTGGTTCGGTCCGGGCGGCCGATTTCCACTGCATAATGTTCTTCTGCACCGTCTTCTGGACGGAAGATGTGGAGCCGTCCAGCTTCCGCTGCCGTCATTGGCAGGCGGGCGGCAGCGACCGGGTGCAGCGGCGAGCTTTCGCTGAGAAGCGGAGCCGCGGTATTCCGGGAAATGGCGGTAAGCCCATGATTCGCGGCGAATTTATCGGCCTGGTCAAGCGGGATCAGGGCTGCGGCAGGCAGCAGCCGTGCGGATTTCACCAAGGCAATTGCCAGCCGGTGCAATTCTGAACTGCCGTCTCGCAAACTGGACAGCGGACCTTTCATTGGTGTGTTCAGATCGTTTGCCGGATCCGCCAGGGATTGAACCCAAGCCAGCCCCTCGGACATGGGAACATTCATCCGAGCAATATCCGTGTCATAAACCCGTGCCTTCAGTGTTTCTGCACGGCGGGCCGTCAGAGCCAAAGTCAGCGGACCCAGGGCGCGCATCTCTGACAGGCGTGTCTCTGTCAGCGTCTCCACGGCTATGGCCAACGCGGCCTCCCCGCCATTGGTTAAAACCACTGGCAGGCCCATGCGCAGATCGACCCGGGCGCGGGCCAGCAGTTCGATCATGGTGGGCATCAGGGTCATGAGGGGGATCCGGTGTTATTTTGTAACAAAGGCTCGCTGTCTTTACGCCTTAATGCAACGGATGTGAAACATTTTCCATGCCATGGACACGTCGGCGTGAGAGTTTTGCAGCAAATCTTGCCGTGGACGTAAGGGATGCGCATGTGTTGTCATGAGAACAGGAGAGCGAGCAAATGGCGCAACTGAAGAAAATTCTGCTGGTTGATGACGATGAAGATCTGCGCGAGGCCTTAAGCGAGCAGCTGGTGATGACTGAGGACTTCGACGTGTTCGAAGCGGAGAATGGTCAAACCGCGATGGAGCGCGCCAAGGAGGCCCTTTACGATCTGATTATTCTGGACGTTGGCCTGCCCGATACCGACGGACGGGAGCTGTGCCGTCTGATGCGTAAGCAAGGCGTGAAGGCACCGATTCTGATGCTAACGGGCCATGACACCGATGCGGACACCATTTTGGGTTTGGATGCCGGTGCCAACGACTATGTCTCCAAGCCGTTCAAGTTCCCGGTTTTGCTGGCTCGGATCCGGGCTCAGCTGCGGCAGCATGAGCAGTCAGAGGACGCGGTTTTTGCGTTGGGTCCGTATACCTTTAAACCTTCGATGAAGCTGTTGATCACCGAGGAAGAGCGCAAAATCCGGCTGACCGAGAAAGAGACCAATATCCTCAAGTTCCTTTACCGTTCCAGCGACGGGGTTGTCCCCCGCGACGTGCTGCTGCACGAGGTTTGGGGGTACAATGCAGGTGTGACAACCCATACTCTGGAAACCCACATCTACCGTCTGCGGCAGAAGATTGAGCCGGATCCGTCGAATGCGCGCTTGTTGGTGACGGAATCGGGCGGTTATCGACTCGTCGCCTGATGCTATTGGCTTGAGCCAGACCAAAGTGGAACCTCAGGTTCATCTTTGGAATACTCGTATCCCGCGCATATCCGGGTCATGATATGCACCTCCCTGTTGGACTTGGCCGGGTTTTATGCCCGGCCTTTTTTGTTCCGGCAGGCTCGGGAACTGGCAAAACACCGCTGGCGCTTCCGGGGCCGGGCGGGCAGTATCGCGCCCGAACCTGGATCACACAGCGAGGCGCGCGATGCCATTTACTCTTGCCACTTGGAACATCAACTCTGTCCGCCTGCGCGAACCGATAGTGCAGAAACTCCTGCAGGAGGAGGGGCCGGATGTTCTGTGCCTCCAGGAATGCAAGAGTCCGGTGGAAAAGATCCCGATGGAGGGTTTTGCGGCACTTGGCTACACGCATATGGTTGCCCGGGGCCAAAAAGGGTATAATGGCGTAGCGATCCTGTCGAGGTTGCCCATTGAGGATGTTGGCGACAAGGATTTTGCAGGTCTCGGCCATGCCCGCCATGTGGCAGGGCGGTTGGAAAACGGGGTTGTTGTTCACAACTTCTACGTTCCGGCCGGTGGCGATGTGCCGGATCGGGAGCAGAACGAGAAATTCGGCCAGAAACTGGATTACCTCACGGATATGAGGGACTGGTTCAATGCGGAAAAGCCTGAGAAAGCCATTCTGGTCGGGGATCTCAACATCGCCCCGCGTGAAGATGACGTCTGGGACCACAAGAAACTGCTGAAGGTTGTCAGCCACACACCCGTGGAAGTCGAGCATTTTGCCGATGTCATGGAGGCGGGCGGCTGGTCTGACGTGACCCGGAACGACATCCCGGATGGCCGTCTTTACAGCTGGTGGAGTTACCGCGCCAAGGATTGGGACGCAGCTGACAAAGGCCGCCGCCTGGACCATGTGTGGGCAACACAGGATATCAGGAATGCAGCGCACTCCAGCCGTGTCCTTCGTGATGCCCGCGGTTGGGAAAAACCCAGCGATCACGCGCCGGTTTTTGCAACTTTCGACCTATAATCGCAAATAGGGCACTCCCGCCTGATCTGGGCATCCAAGAATGTCCAGATCAGTTTCACGTGGCACAGTCCTGCTCAGCGCAGCCAGTGGGCATAGTCAGGGTGTTTTCCCTGCATGTCCTGATAAAGCCACACCATCCGGTCCACGAACCACAGTTTGCCGCCAACCATCAGGACCAGCCCGGCAAGGGTGAATCCTGGGCTCAATGCCCACAGGCCAAGCGCCCAGGGCGCCACGCCGATGCCGGAAACCCAGGCGAGACCTTTCGCCCATTTTTCGTGATGCGGCGGGACCGCAACCTGTGCCCGGTTCAAAAACACTCTTTCACCGAACGTGCCGCGGGAAGCCCAGTTGTCTGTGCTGGCAGGGGCGGCAAAGGCGCGGGGGTTCCACCAGGTCCAAGCCAGTACCAGCAGAACCGGCAGCAGAGCGCCCCAGCCAAACCAGACCCGCGACCAGACAGCCAGGGTCATCAGCGGCAGCACCGACATCCGGCTGAAAACGCTCCAGGGGTTTGCGTGCCGTGCCCAGGCTGCGTTGTCCATCTTCATCAGTCGCTCTGACGCAGCAAACAGATCGAACCGGCGGCGGGCCATTGGCAAACTCCTCTCTTGGTTTCCTGCGCTCAGGATTCCATATAGGGGGCAAGTTCCAAGCGGAGAACAAACAGATGACCGAAATTCTTGGTAATGCCGCACCGGCAGATGACCTGATAAAAGACGTGACCGAAGCGACCTTTATGCAGGATGTTGTCGAAGCATCCATGCAAGCGCCGGTGATTGTGGATTTCTGGGCGCCCTGGTGCGGCCCTTGCAAAACTTTGGGCCCGATGCTGGAGGCTGCGGTTACCAAGGCAAAAGGCGCGGCCACAATGGCCAAGATCAATGTGGATGAAAACCAGCGCTTGGCCCAGGCATTGGCGCAGCAGGGGCTGCCGCTGCAATCGATCCCGACAGTTGTGGCTTTCGTGCAGGGGCGCCCGATCGACATGTTCCAAGGGGCTCTGCCTGCATCGGAAATCGAAGCTTTTGTCAAAAAAGTAATCGAGGCTGCGGGCGGCTCTGCTGACGGCGGTCTGGCAGAGGCTTTGGAAGCGGCAGAGCAGATGCTTGCTGAAGGCGCCGTTGCAGATGCTGCACAGACCTTTGCCGCGATTCTGGGTGAGGACGACAAAAGCGCTGCAGCTTATGGCGGTCTGGCCCGTGCACATATCGCGCTGGATGAACTGGATCAGGCCGAAGCGGTCCTGAACGGTGCACCGGCGGAGATTGCAAACGCAGCTGAGATCGAAGCGGTTTTTGCCCAGATTGAGCTGGCCCGCCAAGCTGAAAACGCTGGCCCGGTGGCAGAGCTGCGGGCTGCAGTGGAAGCCAGCCCGGATGACCAGCAAGCCCGTTTTGATTTGGCGCAGGCATTGCATGCGGCGGGTGACGCCGATGCGGCCGTGACGGAGTTGCTGGAGCTGTTCCGGCGTGACCGGGAGTGGAATGACGGTGCCGCCAAGGCGCAGCTGTTCACGATCTTTGACGCGCTCAAGCCGAATGACCCGGTGGTGCTGAACGGTCGCCGCAAACTCAGCTCGATGATATTTGCCTAAAACCGGGGCTGCGCTACTCTTTGTTCCATGATTCAGCCTGCTGATCTGCCGGACACGATCGCCGTGTTTCCCTTGCCCGGGGCGCTTTTGCTGCCCCGGTCCCGTCTGCCGCTGCATATTTTTGAGCCGCGGTATCTGCAAATGTTTGAAGATATACTGAAAACGCGTCAGCGCCTGATTGGCATGGTGCAGCCCTGTCCAACGCCGCAGGGTGACGGTGAGGAATTGCACAGTATTGGCTGCGCCGGGCGCGTGACCCAGTTTTCCGAAACTGAGGACGGCCGTTACCTGGTTACGCTTTCTGGAATCTCCCGGTTCCGGATTACCCGTGAGGCCAATGGTTTTGCACCATACCGGCGCTGTGATGTCAGCTGGACCGGGTTCGACCGGGATTTGGGACGCTCAGAGGCGGATGACACGCTGGACCGCCCGTCCTTCCTGGATCTGTTGGAACGGTTCTTTTCCGCTCGCAGCCTGTCGACTGATTGGGAAGCACTAAAGGATGCGGATGACGAATTGCTGATCAACTCGCTGGCGATGCTGCTGGAGTTCGATCCCGAAGAGAAACAAGCCTTGCTCGAGGCGCCCTGTCTTGCCACAAGGCGGGAAACGCTTGTCACTTTGATCGAGTTTGCCCTGCGCGGCGGCTCTCAGGAGGAAACTCTGCAATGACCGAAACACAGGCGCCTGCCTTTGACCGCCATATGCTTGAAGCGCTGGTCTGTCCGCTGACTCAGACAGTGCTGGAGTACAATGCCCAGGCGCAGGAGCTTGTTTCCCGTGCGGCTAACCTGGCCTTCCCGATCCGCAACGGTATCCCGGTGATGTTGGTCGATGAGGCGCGCGAGCTGGATTAATCCGGCCCGCTGCACTCAGTTCCCCTAAATCGGCTGCCCTTTCAGCAGCCGGGGCATGTCGCCGGTCAGCCCTGCCGCTTCGCGGACAAAGCTGCGGCGCAGACCTGGAACCACACCTGCAAGCCCCATGCCAATGTCACGGCCTAGCCGCAGCAGCGGATTGTCATTGGAAAACAGTCGGTTGAATACATCCGTTGCTGCCGCCAGCGAGGCCGTGTCGAACCGGCGCCATTGCTGGTAGCGTTCCATCACCAGGGGTGAACCGATATCTTCGCCACGCCTGGTGGCTTCGGTGATCACCTCAGCCAGTGCGCCAACATCGCGCAGGCCTGCATTCAGGCCCTGGCCGGCAATCGGGTGCATCCCGTGTGCGGCATCGCCGATCAGCGCCATACGGTCACCGATAAAGCTGTTGGCTATGGTCAAGTTCAACGGATAGGTAAATCGTTTCCCGACCAGGGAAATCTCCCCCAGGAAACTGCCGAACCTGGGCCGCAGTGCCTGGATGTATTGCACATCATCCAGTGCGTGAATCGCCTTGGCGGCTTTGGTGCTTTCGCTCCACACTATCGATGACCGGTTGCCCGGCAGCGGCAGGATGGCGAGCGGGCCGGGCGGCATAAAGAACTGATGGGCAATGCCGTGGTGCGGCCATTCATGGTCGATGGCGCAGACCAGTGCAGTCTGACCATAATCCCAGCCTGTCCGTTTGATGCCCGCGCGTTGCGCGGTGCCGCTGCGGCGCCCGTCTGATCCGACCAGAACCTGGCCGCGCAGTTCACCGCCATCGTCGAGCGTGACCGTCACGCCGGTTTGGTCGGGCGATTGCGCCACAACAGTGCGGCCCGAAACCAATGTCACGCCGGGCGCGTCTTTCATCGCTTGCAGGAAGGCACGGCGCAGGAAGCGGTCTTCGACCATATAACCCATCGGGCCTTCTTCCAGCTCGGCGTGATCAAAGTGGATGAAAAACGGGGATGGGCCCTGCCCTGCGTGGCCGTCCGTTACCTTGATCTCCAGCATAGCCTGCGCGTTTTCGCCGATATGCTGCCAGACGCCGGTCTGCTGCAGCAGCCGCTGCGAGGCCAGCGCCAGCGCATAGCCACGACCGTCGAAATCCTCTTCAGCCAATTTATCCGGTGCCAGCGTATCTACCACAGTAACGCTGTGACCGGTCTGTGCCAAAGCAAGGGCCAGCGCAGGGCCATTCAGCCCACCGCCAACGATCAGGATATCGGAGGTGTTTTTCATGCCCCGCAATATGCGCCTGCTGGCGGAATTGTCCATGCAGGAAGCGCGGGATTGTGCCTGCGTCCCGCTGCCGCTACCGTCACCGGCAGCTGCCAAGAGGAGGGATGCTGATGCAAGGCTGGCTGACGATGACTGCCGCGGAGCTGGGGCGCGGGATTGAAGCCGGTGAAATTGGCCCGGTGGCACTGACCCGCTGCTATCTGGATGCCATTGATGCACATCCGCTCAAAGACCGGATCTATACGCAAGTGACGCATGACCGTGCGCTGGCAGAGGCAGAAGCGGCGCAGAAACGTGTTGAACTGGGCCTGCGTCTCTCGCTGCTGGACGGGGTGCCAGTCAGCTGGAAGGATCTGTTTGACAGCGCAGGCACCGCAACTGAATCCGGGTCGGATCTGCTTAAAGGGCGGGTGCCGGACCAGGATGCCGCCGTGCTGTTCAATGCGACGCTTATGGGGACGGTCTGCCTCGGCAAAACCCATATGAGCGAACTTGCTTTCTCGGGCCTTGGCTTCAACCCGGTCAAGGAAACACCGCCTTGCGTGAATGATCAGGCGGCAGCGCCCGGGGGCTCGTCTTCCGGGGCTGCAGCCTCAGTGGCATATGGGCTTGCAGCTGGCGCAATAGGCTCTGACACGGGCGGTTCTGTCCGCATTCCTTCTGCCTGGAATGATCTTGTGGGGCTCAAGACAACCTCAGGCCGGATCACGCTGGAGGGTGTTGTGCCCTTGTGCCTGAAGTTTGATACCATCGGCCCGCTGGCCCGGTCAGTGGAAGATGCAGGTCTGCTGTTGGGGGTTCTGGAAGGAACCGCTGGGCCAGACCTGCGCAATCCCGGAAATCTCAAGGGATACCGATTTGCCGATTTGCAGAATGTGGCACAGGACGACCTTGACCCGAAAGTGGCCGCGGCCCACCGTGAAGCGTTGGCGAAGCTGAAAGACGCTGGGGCAGAAATTGTCCCACTGGAAGTCCAGGCTCTTGGCGAAGCCATGAAGCTAAGCCCGGTTCTTTATACCACCGAAGCGTACGGATTATGGAAGGACGTGATCGAGGCGGCGCCGCAATTGATGTTCCCGGAAATTCTGGAGCGATTCCGCTCAGGCGCGCAGTTCAGCGGATCGGAATATGTTGCTGCCTGGGCCAAACTAGAGCAGTGCCGCATGGCCTGGGACCAGGCGGTTGCCGGGTTTGATGCGGTTCTCAGTCCTGTCTCGCCGATTCTGCCACCCAATCTGGAGCGGCTGCAAAGCGACCACGGCTATTATGTCAAATCCAACCTGCTGGCATTGCGCAATACACGCATTGGCAACCTGATGGGGGTGTGCGGCCTGTCGCTGCCCACGGGGGTGCCGAGCTGCGGACTGCAAGTGCTGGGGCAACCCGACTGCGAGGAAGCGCTTTTGCGCATAGGGCGCGCGATTGAGACCGCCTTGGCCTGAAAGCCACATACAGCCTATCGGCAGCATCACCGGGTGGACGCATCGCTCTGCCCCCTGTAACCTGAGGCGCAAACGGGGCGCCAATGATCCCGTGATTGAGGCATAAGATATGGATTTTCCTGAGCGGTTTTCGAACCTGCCAGCCTATGCGTTTCCGCGCCTAAGAGCGCTGTTGGACCATCACACCCCGGGAGGGGATGTGGTGCATATGACCATTGGCGAACCGAAACATGCGTTTCCGGCCTGGGTCACAGATGTCATCGCGGAAAATGCCGCCGGGTTTAACCAGTACCCAAACAACGATGGCACGCCGGAGCTGCGCGGCGCCATTTCAGACTGGATTGCCCGCCGTTATGGCGTGACCGCAAACCCTGAGACCCAAATCATGGCGTTGAACGGCACTCGCGAAGGGCTATACAACGCGGCCATGGCGCTGTGCCCGGAGCAGAAGAACGGGCAGAAGCCGGCAGTGCTGATCCCGAACCCTTTTTATCAGGTCTATATGGTGGCGACGCTCTCTGTCGCGGCAGAGCCGGTTTTTGTGCCTGCGACCGCCGCCACCGGCCACCTGCCGGATTACGAGAACCTGCCCGAAGACGTGCTGAAACGCACCGCCGTGGCCTATATCTGTTCGCCTGCCAACCCGCAGGGGGCGGTGGCCTCGCGCGATTACTGGACGCGGCTGATCAGACTGGCCGAGAGGTATGATTTCCGCATCTTTGCGGATGAATGTTATTCTGAAATTTACCGCGATGAGGCCCCCGTGGGCGCGCTGACTGTTGCGCAGGATCTGGGCGCTGACCCTGAACGGGTGGTGCTGTTCAACTCGCTGTCCAAGCGGTCGAACCTGCCGGGGCTGCGCTCGGGTTTGATCGCGGGTGGGCCGGAGACCATTAAACGCGTGAAACAGTTGCGGGCCTATTCGGGTTCGCCTTTGCCTGCACCGCTGCAGGCGGCTGCGGCCAGGGTCTGGGCGGATGAGTCGCATGTGGCGGAAAACCGCGCGCTCTATCAGGAAAAATACACCATTGCCGACGAGGTCTTTTCCGGTCTCAACGGCTATATGGCGCCCGAGGCGGGTTTCTTCCTGTGGCTTCCAGTGGAAAACGGCGAACAGGCCGCACTGAAGCTGTGGAAGGAAACCGGTGTGCGAGTGCTGCCCGGTGCCTATCTGGCACAGGGGGCACCCGGCCAGAACCCGGGCGAGACTTATATAAGGGTGGCGCTGGTTGCCCCCGCCGAGGACACCCGCAGGGCGCTGAGCACGCTGCGCGGCTGTCTTTACTGAATTCTGCTGAGCGGCCCTTGGCTGGGGGCCGCGCAGCCAAAACCAAGAACGGACAGGCCCGTGACCCCGCGGTGAACAGCGGGGCAGGGGCAAATGAAACGGAACTGAGGTAGGCATGGCATTTCAAACCCGCAGCCGCGATCCGCTGCTTGACAGCAACATGCAGGCGGCCATTGAAAAACGCGGCAAGGAACTGATCGGGATTGCCCTGATCCTGACGGGGCTGATGGTTGCCGCCATGCTTGGCTCCTATACGCCGGAGGATCCGAACTGGACCGTGTCGACTGACGCGCCGGTGCAGAACTGGCTGGGCCGTCCGGGCGCCTCTGTCTCCTTCATCTTGATCACCCTGTTCGGCAAGGCCAGCTGGGCGCTGCCGCTGTTCCTGTCGGCCTGGGGTTTGCGTTTCCTGCTGCACAAAGGCGAGGACCGGGTGGTCTGGCCGCTGTTGCTGTCGGTGCCGTGGCTTCTGGTGGTGGCGCTGCATATGGAAACGCTGAATGCCAGCGCCAGCTGGCAGCAGAATTACGATTTCGGCCTTGGCGGAATGGTGGGCTACACATTCTTGGGCGCTTTGCTGGCGCTGTTGCCGGTCGGGCTGCATTTCATGGTCAAAATTATGTCGCTGCTCAGCGCAGCAGGCATGCTCGTGCTTGGCAGCGTGGTGCTGGGCTTCACTTGGCCAGAGATGAAAAAGGGTCTGCACAAGGTCATGATTGGCCTGGTTCTTGGATACGGTGCCGTAGCTGCTTTGCTTGGTCGTGGCGCCTCCAGCGGGCTTCAGGCTGCGATGGCCTACCGCAAGGAGCGGGCCGAACGCGTGCATGACGACGGTATGGATGCCTATGCGGTGGCTGGCGATGACCCCGACATGTTCGAGGATTATACAGAAAATGCCTATGCAGCTGACAGCGCTGAGGAAGAGCCGGACATGCCCGCAAAGGGCGGGATTCTGTCTCGCGTTCCGGGGCTGATCCGCCGAACTGCACCGTCTGCACCGGTACCTGAGGAAAGTTATCCCGAGGACCACCCTGTGTCCGGCGACGAAGTATATGACGATGGGGCAGGCGGCGAAGACCGGATCTCGCAAAAAATCGCCAACGCCGTGCGGATCCGCCGGGCTGCCGAGACGCCGCCAGAGCTGGACCCGAACCTGCCGCTGACCAAAGGCCGCGGACAGCGTCCGGCACCGTTGATTTTCAACCCTTCAGCGGCACAGGACGGCCTGCCCTCCGAGCCGCCTCTGACCGCTGTTCAAGCGGAGGAAAAGCCGTTCAAAAGTGAACCGCCGCTGTCCTTGGAAGCACTTGGAGAGGGTGAAATTGACCGGCAAGCACCGCAGGCAACTCTCCAGCATGATGATGCCACTGGCGGGTTTGGCGAAGCGCCTCAAATGCTGACCCCGGATCACGTTCCGGCCGAAACTCTGCCCGATGCGGCCGTGCCGGTCCAGGAGACACCACAGGCAGTCAAGACGCCAGGGCCACGGCTGACAGTCGACCTGCCGGTGGCAGAGCCGCGTAAGCCGGTGGTGGAAAAACCGGTGCGTAAGCCAGTGCAGCCTTCGGCGCGGGCCAAGGCCGAGGCCCAGCCCAATCTGGCGTTTGATGACAGCAGCAGCACTGATTTTGAATTGCCGCCGCTGAACCTTTTGACCAACCCGGTGAGCATCGAACGCCACCACCTGAGTGATGAGGCGCTGGAAGAAAACGCCCGGATGCTTGAAACAGTTCTGGATGATTATGGAGTTAAGGGCGAAATCGTCTCTGTCCGCCCTGGCCCGGTTGTTACAATGTACGAACTGGAGCCTGCACCTGGCCTCAAAGCCTCCCGCGTGATCGGCCTGGCGGATGACATCGCGCGGTCGATGTCAGCGCTGTCGGCGCGGGTTTCCACAGTGCCTGGCCGCACCGTGATCGGCATCGAACTGCCGAACGAGAATCGTGAAAAAGTGGTTCTGCGGGAAATCCTGTCGTCGCGTGACTTTGGCGACGGCAACCATGCTTTGCCGCTGGCGCTGGGCAAGGACATTGGCGGTGATGCGATGGTCGCCAACCTTGCCAAGATGCCCCACCTGCTGATCGCCGGCACCACCGGTTCCGGTAAGTCGGTGGCGATCAACACGATGATCCTGTCGCTGCTGTACAAGCTGACGCCGGATGAATGCCGCCTGATCATGATCGATCCCAAGATGCTGGAACTGTCGGTCTATGACGGCATCCCGCATTTGCTCTCGCCTGTTGTGACCGACCCCAAAAAGGCGGTTGTGGCCCTGAAGTGGGTCGTGGGAGAGATGGAGGACCGCTACCGTAAGATGTCCAAAATGGGCGTGCGCAACATCGCCGGCTACAATGGCCGGGTGAAGGAAGCGCTGGCCAAGGGCGAGATGTTCTCACGCACGGTGCAGACCGGGTTCGACGATGATACTGGTGAACCGGTGTTCGAAACCGAAGAGTTCGAGCCCAAGACGCTGCCGTATATCGTCGTGATCGTCGACGAGATGGCTGACCTGATGATGGTTGCGGGCAAGGAGATTGAGGCCTGCATCCAGCGTTTGGCGCAGATGGCGCGTGCTTCAGGCATTCATTTGATCATGGCCACTCAGCGTCCCTCTGTGGACGTCATTACCGGCACCATCAAGGCAAACTTCCCGACCCGGATTTCCTTCCAGGTTACATCCAAGATCGACAGCCGCACCATCCTGGGAGAGATGGGGGCCGAACAGCTCCTGGGTATGGGCGATATGCTGTATATGGCAGGCGGTGCCAAGATCACCCGTTGCCACGGTCCATTCTGTTCGGATGAAGAGGTCGAGGAGGTTGTGAACCACCTCAAGCAATTTGGCCCGCCTGATTATGTGGGCAGCGTGCTGGATGGTCCGGCCGAGGATAAGGCCGACAATATCGATGCGGTGCTGGGGCTGAATAGCGGTGGCAACACTGACACCGAGGACGCGCTTTATGACACGGCTGTCGCCATTGTGATCAAGGACCGCAAATGCTCGACCTCATACATTCAGCGTAAGCTTGCGATCGGTTACAACAAGGCAGCGCGCTTGGTGGAGCAGATGGAGGATGAAGGTGTCGTCTCTGCTGCCAACCATGTCGGGAAACGGGAAATTCTGGTTCCTGAACAGTGAACTGACGAAAAAATGCCGATGCCGGGGGCTTCGAGGCTCCGGCATCTTCACTTCTGCAGCTGCGCGCTTATGTTGAGCCCATGAAACGGATTGCACTTGCGCTTGCGCTGACCCTTCTGGCCCCCGCATCCTGGGCGGCAGAGAAACTGAGCCTGAATGAGATTTCCCGCTATTTGAATGGGATTTCCACGGCGTCGTCGCCTTTTACCCAGATCAATGATGACGGCAGCCTGTCCACGGGCAAATTGTATATGCACCGGCCGGGCCGCATGCGGTTTGAATATGAGGGCAAAGGTGGCGGAACCGTGGTGGCGGGTGGCGGTGCCGTCGTGATCCATGATCCGAAATCCAACCAACCGCCTGAGACCTACCCTTTGAAGCGCACACCTCTGTCGATCATTCTGGACCGCAAGGTTGATCTGGGGCGGGCCAATATGGTGGTGGGACATGGTTTTGACGGCACGTCCACTATTGTGCGGGCGCAAGATCCGCAGAACCCGGACTATGGCAGCATCGAGATGATGTTCACAGGCAACCCTGTAGAACTGCGAAAATGGGTGATCCATGACAGCGCGGGTGGCCAGACAACTGTCATTCTTGGGGCGATGGAAACCGGTGTGAAGCTGTCTTCCAGCCTGTTCACGAATAGCGGCAGATCCCGCTGAACTGCCAAAGTTGTTTTCCTATGGTTCGGCTGGATGAAAAGCTCTGCCTCGTCTGAAAACTCCTGACGCCTCGGGCGCGTGCCAATCCGGCATTCGCGGTTGCTTGGCAAAGCAACACTTCTGGCGCCCGGGATCAGCCGGGCTACCAGTCGCTCTTTCCAGATAGCTGGAGGACAGAGTGTCAATTTCCGGCTTGCGCCGGCGTCAGCGGAATTGTCTGCAGGTGGCGAGCTGCGCTTGGTAGGTTTGTGCCCGCGTCTCAACCTGGCCTGCGACACGCATCAGCCAGGCTTTGGAACGGTAGCTGCCGCGTGAATAACCAGTGTGGCCTTCGTGATATGCGAGATACTGATTGCGGGCATCATAAAGAGGGATGCCGTTCTTCTCGAGGCTCTGGCGCATATACCAGCCCATGAAATCTGCCGCATCGCTGATCCGGTCGCGTTTGGCCCGGCGTCGGCCAGTATCGCGGCGGTAGTCATCCCAAGTGCCATCCAGTGCCTGGCTGTAGCCATAGGCGCTGGATTGCCTTCCGACCGGAATTACGCCCAGCAAGTACTGGTGCGGTGTGCGGGCATCGCCACGGAACCGGCTTTCGTGATAGATCGTCGCCATCTGCACATGCACCGGCACGCCCCAGCGGCGCTGGGTTGCACGAAAGGCCTTCAGGTACTCTGGCCGCTGCTGGATGATGCTGCAGGCATTATCCAATTTGCGCGGCGGCGCTTTGTGCCCGCCTCCGCAAGACGCAACCGCCATGAGGAGAACGAGGGCGCTGATTAATCTGCTCATTGCCTCTGCCCATTTTGTTTTGGGTATCTTTTGCGGCAAGTTTAGCGGATTGCAGCAGGCGAGGAAATCATAATTCCAAAACCGGAAACCGCCGCAGCGAAGATCCGAGCTTGGACAAGACAGCCTGCGGCTTGACTATTCTTTACCAACAGATGAAATCCCACGTGGGTGGCTTGGTGGTTGTCCAGATGAATCCACGTTGCCGGACAGAATTTTCGTCACTGTCAAGACGAAGTCCACAGTTTGTTTCCCCGAAAATTTGCTTCAACGGTTGGACATTTCACCGGCGTACGCGCTATTTAGATAGGGTAAGGGCAACAAGGCCATGATGAGAACACGCGCGAAATACAATCTTGGGCAAGTCGTCCGCCATCGGAAGCATCCTTTCCGCGGCGTCGTCTTTGACGTCGATCCGGAGTTCTCGAACACCGAAGAGTGGTATGAGGCCATTCCGGAGGACAGCCGTCCTGTTAAGGATCAGCCGTTCTATCACCTGCTGGCAGAGAACGACCAAAGTTACTATGTGGCTTATGTCTCTGAACAGAATCTGGTTGCGGATTACTCGGGTGAACCCGTGGAACATCCAGATGTGCCCGAAATGTTCGGGAATTTTGATGGCGCCGCCTATGCGCTGCACTATCAGTTGAACTGATTCCCTCTCAGACTGGCAGGCTCTTCCTATCAATATCCCAGCGCACAGCCGTCCTTGCGCGGGTCGCTGGCGCCTTCCAAGATACCTGAAGCATGTATGCGAACCGCCTGTGCACCGCCCAACGGGGTGTCCGGAATCTCAATTTCATGCCCCCATGCGGCAAGCTGCCGGCGGACCTCATCTGAATAACCTCGTTCTATCTTCAGCTTGCCGCCGTCGGCAAAACTGCGGGGAGCATCAATTGCAGATTGCAGGTCCATGCCGAAATCCAGAAGGTTCGTAACCAAGCGGGCATGGCCTGTGGGCTGATATCCGCCGCCCATTACTCCAAAGGGCATGATCACGTCGTCATTCTGCTTCAGCATTGCAGGGATGATTGTATGCATCGGCCTTTTGCCGGGCCCCAGCTCGTTTGGGTGGCCTGCCTCCAAGGTGAAGCCCGCACCGCGGTTTTGCAAAAGGATACCGAATTTTTCTGACGCGATGCCGGAGCCAAAGCCATGAAAAATGGAGTAGATCAATGAAACTGCCATGCGGTCTCTGTCCACGACCGTGATGTAAACCGTGTCCTTGTGCACTGCTTCTGTCAGTGCGGGAAAGGCGGGCGTGGCGCGTCTGGGGTCGATCAGGGCTGCAAGCTGAGCAGAGACTTCCGGCGCCAGCATGTGCGCCAGCCGTGAAGTATGATCCGGATCCGCCAGAAACCGGTTTCGCGCATCATAGGCCAGTTTGGCGGCCTCGGCTTCGATATGCGCCCGCTCTGCGCCAAATGGATCCATAGCTGCGAGATCGAAGTGTTTGAGGATGTTTAGAAGCAAAATCGCTGTGGCGCCCTGCCCATTTGGGGGATGCTCGGCTAATCCCGCGCCCCTATACTGGCCTTCGACGGGTTTCGCGGCAATGCTGTCAGCTCTGGCAAAGTCGTGCAAAGTATGTGTGCCGCCTTGCGCTGACAGCGCGGATACCATGTCTTCAGCCACTTCTCCGGAATAGAACGCCTCGCGCCCATGCGCTGCAATCCTGCGCAGAACTTCAGCCTGGCCGGGCGCGCGGAACATGTCTCCGCAACGCAAGGGTTCACCGTTTTTCAAGTAATGGTGGCGCGCGGCACCCTGTAATGTTCCGGAACTGACTTGCCAGTCAAAGGCGATACGGGGGGAGACTGGCACGCCTTCTTCAGCGTAGCGGATGGCTGGCTGCAGCAGAACATCCAGCCCAAGGCGGCCTTCGGTGTCTGCCAGGCGGCAGAACGCATCAATTGCGCAGGGGATCGTGACGGCCTCTGCGCTGTCCAGCGGAACCGTCTTCAGGCCACGTGCCCGAAGAGCGGCCGCATCGGCTGTCGCGGGGGCGCAACCGGATCCGTTCAGGGCCCGGATTTCTTGCCCGGGGCGTGAATGGAGGACGAAGCAATCGCCGCCAATCCCGGTCATCTGCGGTTCGCAAATTCCCAGTAGAATGGCGCCTGACAGAGCTGCATCCATGGCATTTCCGCCGTGCTTTAGCATGTCCAGTGCCACGTCAGCTGCCAATGGATGCGAGGTGGCGCACATGCCATTGGCTGCGAAGACAGCCGAACGCCCTGGCAAATGAAAATCCCGCAATCGCTTGCCTCCTGTTTCAATACGCCAAGCCTAGGGAAGGGGTGCATTGGAAGGCAATCATCAACAGGGGCCGTCCTTTGGGAACGGAGCGTCACATCTGGAATAGAGGGAGAGAGCTGAAGTAGATGTCCCCGGTGCCGTGTTCTGGTGGGGGCAAGAACACACGGCACCGGGGGAAGCTTGTTTCAGCTACAAGTAAGGTTTCGCCTATACATTTGGCTGCGGCGGGTCAGGAATGGGGCGCAATCGTGGCAAAGCGTTAAAGTTTCGCCTAAATGGTTCCCACGCTGGGCAGACAATAGCGGCTTCAGGCTTCGGCAGGCGGATTCGTAACCTGGATCTCAAAACAGAGCGACAGATTATTGTTTCCCTTGGAACGCTCATACTGCACCTGGCTTGCCAGCTCCCGGATCAGGAACCAGCCAAATCCGCCTTCGGGCAGGTTTGAGACCGGTACATTGATATCAGCTGCGGTTCCATCAGGCAGCTGTTCATTTGGATAAGGGGCGCCTGCGTCCTGAATGTCGATCCGCAACTGCTCAGGGGAGAGTTCCGCCTTGATCAGGACGTCTCCCGGGGCTGCATCGGCATAGGCATGCTCGACCACATTGTTCACGGCTTCAGTCAGGGCAATTTGCACTTCATCCACGCGGGCTGCAGGGACCCCAAGGGTCTGCAGCTGGGACACAACAGATGAGATGCCGGTGCGGGCATCCAAATTTGTGGCCGTGAACGAGCAGGCAAATGTTTTTACCATCAATTTCTCGCTTTGCGCTGCCAGCGCCGTCGTCTTCAGGAATTCGCGCTGGCTGGGGCGGTTGCTTCACTCAGCGAACTGTACAGATCAAAGATCGTGTCCATGCGGGTCAGCCGGAAAACTTTTTCCACCATCGGGGTAGGCCCAGCCAAATCAAGCTTTCGCCCTCCGCCAAGCTGCTTCATGGCGGCGACAATCGCACCGAGCCCGCTGGAGTCGATGAACTGCACTTCTGACAGGTCCAGAATCACCCGTTCTGACCCGGATTCAGTTTCCGTGCGCATGTCTTCCTTGAATTGGATGGCCATGGCGGCATCAATGCGTTCGGCATTGACTTTGACGATCTGCGCACCGTCCGTCATGGTGGTCGTCAGGCTCATTTTGGTCCCCCGGGATGTAACGTCATTGGGCAGCACTCTAGACCGCAAAGATTACTTTTCTGTAGGTTTATTTTTGAAGATTGGAGGAAAATTGCATGAAAGATGTTGTTATCGCCGGAGCAGCCCGGACGCCCATGGGCGGGTTTCAGGGCATGTATGACGGGGTGACGGCGGCAGAACTGGGCGGCGCAGCAATTCGGGCAGCCCTGGAAGAGGCTGGCGCAGCCACCGTGGATGAGGTGCTGATGGGCTGCGTTCTGCCTGCGGGGCAGGGGCAGGCGCCTGCACGTCAAGCCGGCTTTGCGGCCGGTCTCGGGGAGGACGTTCCCGCTACGACGCTGAACAAGATGTGCGGTTCTGGCATGAAGGCGGCGATGATCGCCTTTGATCAGATCACGCTGGGGCACACTGGAACTATGGTAGCGGGCGGCATGGAGAGCATGACCAACGCGCCGTATCTGCTGCCTAAGATGCGGGGCGGCGCCCGTATCGGCCATGGCCAGGTGATCGATCATATGTTTCTGGACGGGCTGGAGGATGCCTATGACAAAGGCCGCCTGATGGGGGCCTTTGCCGAGGATTGCGCCGAGAAGTTCCAGTTCACGCGCGAGGCGCAGGATGAATACGCTCTGCAATCTTTGGCCAATGCGCTGGCGGCGCAAGACAGCGATGCCTTTAACGGTGAAATCGCGTCAGTGACGGTGAAGACCCGCAAGGGCGATATCGTGACAGATACGGATGAGCAGCCTAAGTCTGCCCGCCCGGAAAAGATCCCCACTTTGAAGCCTGCCTTTCGCAAAGACGGGACCGTGACCGCTGCCAATGCGTCTTCCATTTCGGACGGCGCTGCTGCGCTTGTGCTTGCCTCTGCGGAGGCGGCTGAAGCGCAAGGTTTGAACGTTCGGGGCCGCATTCTAGGCCATGCAAGCCACGCCCAGGCGCCGGGCTGGTTTACGACCGCGCCAGTTCCAGCAGCCCGGAAATTGCTCAAATCCATTGGCTGGAAAACCGAAGATGTTGATCTGTGGGAGGTCAACGAAGCCTTTGCTGTGGTGCCGATGGCCTTCATGCATGAGATGGGTGTCTCTCGTGACAAGGTGAATGTGAACGGCGGGGCCTGTGCTTTGGGTCACCCGATTGGAGCTTCTGGGGCCCGGATTATGGTCACATTGTTAAACGCGCTGGAAAAGCGTGGTCTTAAGCGCGGCGTTGCTGCCATCTGCATCGGCGGCGGCGAAGGCACTGCAATTGCAATTGAGCGTGTCTGAGTTTCTTCGCTGAAAGATGCCTTCAAAGGGTGAATTGACCGTGAGGACAAGAGGGGGCAGACAGCCCCCTCGATACGTTGAAGGAGAGCTGTTCATGCAGGCCGATTACGAAACCCTCGCAAAAACCATTGCAGCACTGACCGAAGGCGAAAGTGATGAGGTGGCGCTGATGGCGACCGTAGTGTGCGAAGTGCATCATTCGGACAGTCGCTTTGATTGGACCGGCTTTTACCGGGTGGTGGCGCCAGAGCTTCTGAAGATTGGTCCTTATCAGGGTGGTCATGGCTGTTTGCAGATCCCCTTCTCCCGCGGTGTTTGCGGTGCCGCAGCGCGCAGTGGCGAGGTGCAGTTGGTGCCGGACGTGGATGCCTTCCGCGGACATATCGCCTGCGCCTCTTCGACCCGCTCGGAACTGGTGCTGCCGGTCTGGAACGGACGGCGCGAACTGATTGGTGTTTTTGATATCGATAGTGATCAGCAGGATGCTTTCACTCAAGACGATGCAGACCACATGACCGCCATTCTGCATGCGGTTTTCAATCGCATCTGATTCGCACAAATACAGGCTCTGACGCAGGCCTTGCGGTCTGGCGCCTGAAATTTTGGACCTGAAGGAAGAAGCCCGGTGCCTGAAGGCGCTGGGTTTTTTTGTTGTGGTGGCAGCTTCGTGAAAAAATGCTTGGAAATTTCACGAGTTCGAGGCATCGTGAAAAACAGGGCGAAATTTTCACCAGCGGGGAGAGCGGCTGTGAATGAGCAGACACTGACAGCGGCCACATTGGGAGCGGACATTCGTGCGTTGCGCAAGGCGCGCGGGCTGACGCTTTCGGAAATCGCTGCGATGCTGAACCGCTCTGTTGGCTGGCTGAGCCAGGTTGAGCGCGACAAGTCTGAACCTTCGATTTCCGATCTAAGACAGATTGCCGAAGCGCTGGGCGTGCCGATGTCGATGCTGTTTGCCCATACCGGCGCCCCGGCACCGGAGCACGGTTATATCGTGCGCGCCGGCTCCCGCCGTCCGATGGGCTCCGGTGAGGAAGGCCTTATCGAGGAACTGCTGTCACCTGATCTGACCGATGATTTCGAAATGGTGCATTCCACCTTCCAGCCGCAGTCGAAAATGCAGACACCGGCCAACAGGCCCACGCAGGAGGTCGGTTATGTTATCTCCGGCAAGCTGGATCTGGTGATCGGCGGCCGCAGCTTTACTGTCGGTCCTGGCGACAGTTTCCGGATCAAGCATGAACCCTATCAGTGGTCGAACCCCTATGACGAGCCCGCCGTGGCCGTCTGGGTCATCGCCCCGCCGGTCTATTAGGAGAGTCTGATGATCATAGGTTCCTGTCTTTGCGGCGCGGTGGCATTTGAACTCACGCCGCCCTTGCGTCCGGTTTATGCCTGCCATTGCACCCAATGCCGTAAGACCTCCGGGCATTTTTGGGCTGCCACCTCGGTGCCGGATGCGGCGCTTGTGCTGACCCGGCAGGACGGCCTGCGCTGGTTCCAGTCGAGCGCGACCACCAAACGCGGGTTCTGCGGAGGCTGCGGCTCCAGCCTGTTCTGGGTGCCTGAAGGCGAGGAGCGCATGGTGGTGGCCGCGGGCGCCATCGATACCCCCGCGGAGCTGCAAACCAAGGCGCATGTCTTCATGGCGGACAAGGGCGACTACTACGAGATCGCCGACGGGCTGCCGCAATGCGCCGGCTTCAAGGGAGATGAAGGTGCTTAAGGGATCCTGTCTCTGCGGTGACATTCGCTTTGAAACGGTGGCCAAACCACAGAGCGCCTCGATGTGCCATTGCAGCCAGTGCCGTAAACAGTCGGGCGGTATCTGGGCCTCTGCGCAGGTGCGTGACACGGACATTTCCATCAGCGGGCCGGTGAGCTGGTTCGAAGCAACGTCGACAGCCAAACGCGGCAGTTGCCCGCGCTGCGGCTCTTTCTTGTTCTGGAAGGGAGCGGGGGAAGACACCATCAGTTTTGCTCTGGGCGCGATCGACGGGAACTCCGGGCTTCGCGTCGAAAAGCACATATTTACCGCCTCCAAGGGCGACTACTACGAAATCGCGGACGGCGTGCCGCAAGAAGACTGACATTAGGGAGCAATCATGTCCGATTTTCCAACCAAGGCCCGCGTGGTCATCATCGGCGGCGGTGTCGTCGGCTGTTCGGCACTCTATCATCTGGCCAAGAAAGGCTGGACCGATTGTGTGCTGCTCGAAAAGAACGAGCTGACTGCCGGTTCGACCTGGCATGCGGCGGGCAACGTGCCGACTTTCTCGACCTCCTGGGCGATCATGAACATGCAGCGCTACTCGACCGAGCTGTATGCAGGTCTGGCTGAAGAAGTCGATTACCCGATGAACTACCATGTTTCGGGTTCGATCCGTCTGGCACATAGCAAAGAGCGGATGCAGGAATTCGAACGCGCGATGTCCATGGGCCGTTACCAGGGTATCCCGATGGAGATGTGGACCCCGGAAGAAACCAAGGAACGCTATCCGTTCCTGGAGACCCATGACCTGGCAGGGGTTCTTTATGACCCGACCGATGGGGACATCGACCCGGCACAGCTGACCCAGGCTCTGGCCAAGGGCGCGCGCGACCTGGGCGCAAAAATTCTGCGCTTCACTCCGGCGACCGATGCGACCCAGCACGAAGACGGCACCTGGACTGTGCAGACTGAAAAGGGCGGCATCGACTGCGACTATGTGGTGAATGCCGCCGGTTACTACGCGCAGCGCGTGGGTGAGATGTTCAAGCCTTACGGTGGCCGAACCGTGCCTGCCATGGTGATGGAGCACCAGTATCTGCTGACCGAACAGATCCCCGAAATCGAAGCCTGGTCGAAAGAACACGGCGGCAAACTGCCCCTGATCCGTGACGTGGACGTGTCCTACTATCTGCGTCAGGAAAAGCACGGCTACAACCTCGGCCCCTATGAGCCGAACTGCAAAGGCCACTGGCTGACCGAAGACGATCCGATGCCCGAGGACTTCTCGTTCCAGCTGTGGCAGGAAGATCTGGACCGGATCGAAGACATCGTCACCGATGCCATGGAGCGGGTTCCGCTGATGGCGTCCTCCGGTGTCTCCAGCGTGATCAACGGCCCGATCCCCTATGCCCCCGACGGCCTGCCGATGATCGGCCCGATGCCGGGTGTGACAAACGCGTTTGAGGCGCACAGCTTCACCTTCGGCATTGCCCAGGGCGGCGGCGCCGGCAAGGTGCTGGCAGAATGGATCGTGGATGGCGGGACCGAGTGGGACATGTGGGCCGTCGATCCGCGCCGCTACACCGACTACACCGATCAGGACTACTGCAACCAGAAAGGCCTGGAGGTCTACGGCAACGAATACGCCATGCACTTCCCGCACCACGAATGGCCTGCTGCACGCGACAAGAAGGTCAGCCAGGTGCATGCGCAGATCAAAGCGCTGGGCGGCGTGATGGGGGCCTATAACGGTTGGGAACGTGCCAACTGGTTTGCCCAAGCCGGTGATGACACTTCGGAAGAGGCCACACACACCTGGGGTCGCTCCGGCCCGTGGCAGCAGCGCATCAAGGAAGAATGCGAAGCGGTCCGCGACGGTGTTGGCGTGCTGGACCTGCCGGGTTTCTCGCGCTTCAACCTGGAAGGCGAAGGTGCCGCAGAATTCCTGCGCGGCCTGGTGACCGGTGGCCTGCCCAAGGTGGGCCGGATGAATCTGGTCTACTTCTCGGACGACCGCGGCCGCATCCTGACCGAGATGTCCTGTGTCCGTCACGGCGAAGATCACTTCACCATGATCACAGCAGGCTCGGCCCAGTGGCACGACTTTGAGATCCTGAAGAAGGCGCTGCCCGCAGGCCTCACCCTGACTGACCGCACCACCGAATTCGCGACCATGATTGTTACCGGTCCGAAATCGCGTGAGCTGTTCGCAGGCATCTCCGACGCCGATCTGTCGCTTGGTTGGCTGACCCACCAGGAAGCCACCGTCGCAGGCAAGTCCGCCTTCCTGGCGCGCGTCTCCTACGCCGGTGAACTCGGCTGGGAAGTCCACTGCGCCAACGAGCATCAGGCCGACATCTATGCGGCCCTGATCGAAGGCGGCGCCAAGCCGTTCGGCATGTATGCGCTGAACTCTCTGCGCATCGAAAAAGGCTACCGCACCTGGAAAGGCGATCTGTCGACCGACTACTCGCTGCTCGAAGGTGGGCTGGAGCGTTTTGTCAAGCTGGACAAGCCGCAGGACTTCCCGGGCAAGGCTGCAATTCAGAATGAAAAGCAGCAGGGCGTGAAGAAGACTTTCGTCACCCTGATCGTCGAAGCAGGCGATGCCGATGCGCCTTATATGTCCTGTATCTGGAAAGACGGCGAGATCGTGGGCGAGACCACTTCCGGCGACTGGGGCTACCGTGTGAACGCCTCCATCGCGCTGGGCATGGTGCGGCCTGAACTGGCTGTTCCAGGCACCGAACTGGAGGTCGAAATCTACGGGCAGAAATGCCGTGCGGTGGTTCAGAAAGACGAACCGCTGTGGGATCCCGCCAACGAACGTCTGCGCGCCTGATCTGCTAGGGTCAGCCCGCCACGCTTAACTCAGGAGGCTTCAGGAATGGCCCAAATGATGAAAGGCGTCTATTTGACCCGGCATGGCGGGCCGGATGCGTTGGAATGGCGTGAAGATATACCTGTCCCGGTTCCTGGACCGGGGCAGGTGCTTGTCAAAGTTCTGGCAGCTGGCGTTAACAACACGGACATCAACACCAGGATCGGCTGGTATGCATCCGAGGTGACAGGCGCAACAGATGCGGTCAGCGATGACGCCGGGATCAAGGCTGGCGGCTGGGGCGGCGCCCTGCGCTTTCCTCGGATACAGGGGGGGGATTTGTGCGGTGTGGTTGTTCAAGCCGGCTCAGATACTGGAGCCATATGTGCGGGGCAACGGGTCACCAGCCAGATCAATATCCCAAGGCCGGAACCTGGCAACCCGTCGGGTTTTGTTGCTCTGGGCTCGGAACTCGACGGGGCTTTTGCGCAATACTGCCTGGCTGAGGCGGCGGAGCTTTTCGATGTCAGCGCTTCTCCTCTATCGGATACAGAGATCGCGGCAATGCCCTGCGCCTATGGAACCGCCTGGAACCTGCTGCACCGTGCCGGGGTGTCTGCCGGCCAGCGAGTGCTGGTCACCGGTGCGTCTGGCGGGGTTGGGCTGGCCGCAGTGCAGCTGGCCGCGCATCTTGGCGCAGAGGTGACTGGTCAGACATCGCCCGCCAAGGCGGATGCGGTTGCTGCAATGGGGGCGGCCAGAACTATTGGCCGCGACGACACACCCGAACAAGACCGCTTCGATGCTGTCATTGATGTGGTTGGCGGTCCCGGCTGGTCTGGCCTGATACAGGCACTTCGGCCCGGTGGGCAATACGCGGTTTCCGGTGCCATCGCGGGCCCGGTCGTGACAGCGGATTTGCGCCACATCTACCTGCGTGACATCACCATACATGGCTGCACATTCTCTCCCCGTGCTGTCTTTGCCAAGCTGGTGGCCCTGATCAATTCCGGCGCAGTCCGCCCGCTGGTCTCTGCGACCTATCCCCTGCAAGACATCGCCCGGGCGCAGGCGGATTTCATGAGCAAAGCTTACCCGGGGAAACTGGTCTTAATTCCCCCGCAGGAGGACGCATGACAGATATTATCCTTCTTGACGGCTCAATCGGGCAGGAAGTTGTCAAACGGTCTGGCGACAGGGCGACACCTTTATGGTCCACGTCCGTAATGATCGACAAACCGGGCATCGTCGGCGCCATTCACGCCGACTATTTTGCCGCCGGAGCGACGATTGCCACTATGAATACCTATGCGGTTTTGCGCGACCGCTTGGTCCGCGCAGGGATCGAAGGGCACTTCGAAGACCTGCTGGCCAAGGCTGCAGAGCAGGCAAACGCTGCGCGGGTCGCACATGGGTCGGGCCGAGTTGCCGCTGCGCTTGGCCCGCTGATTGCCTCTTACCGCCCGGACATCTGCCCGCCGCATGAGGAAGCTGCCCCTGTCTATGCGGAACTTGTTCAATTGCTTGAGCCGCAGGCAGATCTTTTCCTGATCGAAACCGTGTCCTCAGCCGAACATGCCAGAGGGGCGATGCTGGGCTGCGTTGGTACGGACAAACCGGTATGGCTTGCAGCTTCTGTTTCTGATGAAAACGGAACTTTGCTGCGTTCTGGCGAGCCGCTGAACGAACTCGCGCCTCTGGTTGAGGAGTTTCAGCCAGAAGCCGTCCTGCTCAATTGTTCGCGCCCGGAAGCCATCGGTGCAGGTTTGGAAATCGTGAAGGGTTTTGGCAAGCCATACGGCGCCTATGCCAACGGCTTTACTCGAATATCGGATGGTTTCCTGAAGGATGCGCCAACGGTGGACGCACTGGAGCAGCGCCAGGATCTGTCGCCTGAAGCCTATGCTGAGTTTGCCATGGGCTGGATCCGCCAAGGCGCCACCATCGTCGGCGGCTGCTGCGAAGTCGGTCCGGACCACATTGCCGAACTGGCCCGTCAGTTGCGTGCGGCCGGGCATAGGATCATCTGACCTGGGGAAGGGGACCAGCATGGCGACTCCGGATAAATTAAAGGCTGCGGACCCGGCCCGGGTCTGGCATGTCGACATCATTGTCACAGAAGGCTTTGTGCTGACTGAGATGTCGGCGATTCTGGAAGTGCTGCGGATTAGCAATCGCGTGCTGGCGCAGCCGCCTTTCAAATGGACCGTTCGGTCTCTGCAGGGCGGGCGCGTGGGCTGCCGCGCGGGCCTTAGCGTGGACACCGAGCCCTTCGCGGCCAAGCCGGATGCGGATTTTGCTTTCTTTCTGGGTAACTCGGACCCGGATCATCCCGGCCTTAGCATGGGGCGGGTGATCTCCAGCTATACCTGCCGTGGTAACAAGGTCTATCTTCTGGCTGAGGCAGCTGCTCGTTACATCCGCGATCAGGGCGGCGGCGACGGGCGGTTGACGACTCATTGGGAAAACTCCGCTCTGCTGCGTGAGAGGATGGGTCTGAATGACTCGAGCCACGCATTGGCCAGCGAAGACGGTCTGGTGGTGACATGTGCGGGCATGGGGTCCACCGTTGACATTATCCTGGCACTGGTCGGGCGGCTCACCTCGGCGGCGGCACAGATGACTGTCGGCAACATCCTGCTGCACGAACAGGTGCGCGACTTCTCCTCCCTGCAGCCTTTTGCCGGTGCCAAACCGACGATCACCGGCGACAGCGATCTGGACCAATGTATCCGCATCATGCAGGACAACATCGAGGAGCCTGTGCCGATCAGCGATATTGTCGATGAGCTTGGCATCTCTACCCGGTCGCTGGAGCGCAAGTTCAAGACTTTTCTGGGCACCACCCCCAATGGCTTTTACCGCGAAATGCGCCTGTCCAAGGCCAACAATCTGCTGCTTAACACCACCATGAGTGTCCGCGAGATCGGTCTGGCCTGCGGTTTTCCCAATGGTTTCTCCAGCCTTTATAAAAGTTTCTTCGGCATTACTCCGTTTGCGCTGCGGAAACGCCGCCGGATGGGCGGGGATGGAGCGGAAAAACCCCTTGAGGCCGGAGAATAGCGCTGGAGACTTGGCGTTTTTGATGCATTTTTCGCCGCCTGTACATGATAATCAGGCGCAAACCTTCATTCAGGAGCGATGACATGAGCGATCTTCCTAACAAAGCCCGTGTAGTCATTATTGGCGGCGGCGTGATCGGCTGCTCGGTGGCCTATCATCTGGCGAAACTGGGCTGGAAAGATGTTGTGCTGCTGGAACGCAAGCAGCTGACCTCCGGCACCACCTGGCATGCTGCGGGTCTGATTGCCCAGCTGCGCGCCACCGCCAATATGACCAAGTTGGCGAAGTACAGCCAGGAGCTCTACGGTTCGCTGGAAGAGGAAACCGGCGTTGCCACTGGCTTTAAGCGTTGCGGCTCGATCACCGTGGCCCTGACCGAAGAGCGCAAGGAAGAGATTTTCCGCCAGGCCGCCATGGCGCGGGCCTTTGGCGTAGAGGTTGAGGAAATCTCGCCTGGGGAAGTCAAAGCCCGCTACGAGCATTTAAACGTCGGTGACGTGACCGGTGGTGTGTGGCTGCCAAAAGACGGCCAGGGCGACCCGGCCAACATCGCATTGGCTCTGGCCAAAGGCGCCCGCCAGCGCGGCGCACTGGTCAAGGAGCGCATTAAGGTCACCGGCATCTCCAAGGAAGGCCGCCGCGTCACCGGCGTCGACTGGGCCAGCGACGACGGCCAGTCCCGGGGCCATATCGAGGCTGACATGGTGGTGAACTGTGCCGGAATGTGGGGGCATGAGGTCGGCCGCATGGCTGGCGTCAACGTGCCGCTGCACGCCTGCGAGCACTTCTATATCGTGACGGAAGGTATTTCCGGCCTGACCCAGATGCCGGTGCTGCGCGTTCCTGACGAATGCGCCTACTACAAGGAAGACGCAGGCAAAATCCTGCTTGGCGCCTTTGAACCCAACGCCAAGCCCTGGGCGATGAACGGCATCCCCGACAGCTTTGAATTTGATCAGCTACCCGAGGATTTCGATCATTTCGAGCCGATCCTGGAGGCCGCCTGCAACCGGATGCCAATGTTGGCAGAGGCGGGTATCCACACCTTCTTCAATGGCCCGGAATCCTTCACTCCGGACGATGCCTACCACCTTGGCCTGGCGCCCGAGATGGACAACTTCTGGGTCGCCGCGGGCTTCAACTCAATTGGTATCCAGTCGGCCGGCGGCGCCGGCATGGCGCTGGCGCAGTGGATGGAAGACGGCCAGAAACCTTTTGACCTGGGCGATGTGGACATCTCCCGGATGCATCCGTTCCAGGGCAACAAGACCTATCTGTTCGAGCGCTCGAAAGAGACCCTGGGCCTGCTCTATGCGGACCACTTCCCCTACCGTCAGAAGGCGACCGCCCGCGGTGTGCGCCGCACCCCGTTCCACCACCATCTGCTGGAGCAGGGCGCTGTGATGGGCGAGATTGGCGGTTGGGAACGTGCAAACTGGTTTGCCAACGAAGGTCAGGAACGCGCGTACCAATACAGCTGGAAGCGCCAGAACTGGTTTGAGAATTCCGCGGCTGAACATAAGGCTGTGCGCGAAAATGTCGGCATGTATGACATGTCCTCTTTTGGCAAGATCCGCGTCGAGGGCCCGGATGCCGAGACGTTCCTGAACTACATCTGCGGCGCCAACCTGTCGGTGCCGATGGGCAAAATCGTCTACACCCAGTTCCTGAACTCCCGCGGTGGCATCGAGGCAGATGTAACCGTCACCCGCCTGAGCGAGACAGCCTATCTGGTGGTGACACCGGCAGTGACCCGCCTGGCGGACCAGACCTGGATGATGCGCCATGTGGGCGACCACCGTGTGGTGATCACCGATGTGACGGCAGGCGAGGGCGTGCTGGCGGTGATGGGCCCGAACGCCCGTGAGCTGCTGCAGAAGGTGTCACCGAATGACTTCTCCAACGAGGTGAATCCTTTCGGCACCGCGCAGGAGATCGAGCTGGGCATGGGGCTCGCCAGGGTGCACCGGGTGACCTATGTCGGCGAACTCGGCTGGGAAATTTATATCCCGGCAGAGATGTCGGGCCATGCTTTCGAAACCCTGTGGGAAGCGGGGCAGGATATGGGGCTGAAACTGTGCGGCATGCACATGATGGACAGCTGCCGGATCGAGAAGGGCTTCCGCCACTTCGGTCATGACATCACTTGCGAGGACAATGTGATCGATGCTGGTCTGGGTTTTGCAGTGAAGACCGACAAGGAGGATTTCATCGGCAAATCCGCAGTGCTGGAGCGCAAGGAAACCGGTCCGAAATTCCGCATGGTGCAGTTCAAGCTGACCGACGCAGAACCGCTCTTGTTCCACAATGAGCCGATCATCCGTGACGGCGAGTACGTCGGCTACCTCAGCTCGGGCAACTACGGCCACACCTTGGGGGCGGCCATCGGCATGGGCTACGTGCCGTGCGAAGGCGAGAAAGCGGCTGACGTGCTGGCCTCAACTTACGAGATCGACGTTATGGGCACCAAGGTGAAGGCCGAAGCCTCGCTGAAGCCGATGTATGATCCGAAATCAGAGCGGGTGAAAGCCTAAGCACCTCTCCAGTGCTCTAACCCGCCTCTGTCACGCCCCGGCCTCAGCGCCGGGGCGTTTGCTTGCGGGTACTTGGGCAACGAATTCCCGGCTTTGGCCGGTATGGCGCCCGCCACCTCTTGACCCCGCCGGAAATCCCTTGGAGAAATCCATAAAAAGCCTTGTGCGGCAGGGGTAAACAGGTAGGTTGCTTGTCCCGGCTACTGACACGGGCGCCTGACGAAGAGGATTTGGGACATGAAGATCAGCATCGAACGCGGCACGCTTCTCAAGGCTGTGGCGCAGGCACAGTCGGTGGTCGAGCGCCGCAACACCATTCCGATTCTGGCAAATGTGCTGATCGAAGCCGAAGGCGATAGCGTCCAATTCCGAGCCACCGACCTGGATATCGAAGTGGTGGACAAGGCCCCCGCGCAGGTGGAGCGTGCCGGCGCTACAACTGTGGCGGCAACCACATTGCACGAAATTGTCCGCAAGCTGCCCGACGGCGCGCTGGTCACGCTGACGGCCGATGCCGCAACTGGCCGTCTGACGGTTGAGGCAGGCCGGTCGAACTTCTCGCTGGCGACGCTGCCGCGCGAGGACTTCCCGGTGATGGCTTCGTCCGAGTACCACTCGAATTTCGCCGCCAAGGCCGCCGTGCTGCGCCGCCTGTTCGACAAGTCCAAGTTTGCGATCTCCACTGAAGAAACCCGCTATTACCTGAACGGTGTATATCTGCATGTGTCTACTGCCGATAGCGGCAAGGCGCTGCGTGCCGTGGCCACCGACGGTCATCGCCTGGCTCGCATCGACGCAGAGTTGCCGCTGGGCGCCGAGGATATGCCGGGCGTGATCGTGCCGCGCAAGACCGTGGGTGAGCTGCGCAAGCTTCTGGACGACGATGACATGGACATTGCAGTCTCGGTTTCGGAGACCAAAGTGCGCTTTGCCACCCCGAACATTACTCTGACATCCAAGGTGATCGATGGCACCTTCCCGGATTACACCCGGGTTATTCCGGCAGGCAATACTCGCCGCCTGGAAGTCGACGCAGCCGAGTTTGCGCAGGCTGTGGATCGGGTTGCAACCGTCTCCTCCGAACGCTCCCGTGCGGTGAAGCTGCAGTTGGAAGAAGACCGTTTGATCCTGTCGGTGAACGCACCCGACAGCGGCGCTGCGGAGGAAGAACTGGCTGTCGCCTACAACGATGAGCGGCTGGAGATTGGGTTCAACGCAAAGTACTTGCTGGAAATCGCCAATCAGGTGGACCGCGAGAACGCCGTGTTCATGTTCAACTCCTCCGGCGATCCGACCTTGATGCGCGAAGGCAACGACGAAAGCGCTGTCTACGTCGTGATGCCAATGCGGGTCTGACGCGCCCGCCAGAGCTGCTTGCGGCACGAGTAATTTGACAAGCTGATATAGGGAGCGTGCTGCGTGCTGGCTCTGACTGCCTTGACCCTGTCCCATTTCCGCTCGCATTTGCGGGCGGAATTGCATTTGGACGGGCGGCCGGTGGCTATTTGCGGCAACAACGGCGCGGGCAAGACCAACATTCTGGAGGCTGTGTCGCTGTTCTCTCCCGGTCGCGGTTTGCGTCGCGCCAGCGCAGCTGACATGGCACGCAGGCCGGAGGCGTTGGGGTGGAAGCTGAAAGGCGAGATAAAGACGCTGAAGCAAGCCTATGAGGTTGAAACCTGGTCTGAAGGCGGCAATGCCCGCCAGGTCAGAATTGACAACAAATCCGCCAACCAAGTTGCACTGGGTACTGTCGCGCGAGTGGTCTGGCTGATCCCGGCAATGGACCGGCTGTGGATTGAAGTGGCGGAAGGGCGGCGGCGGTTTCTGGACCGGATCGCACTGAGTTTCGAACCGTCCCACGCCGAGGCATCACTGGCTTATGAAAAGGCCATGCGAGAACGCAACCGGCTGCTGAAAGAGCAGGTCCGCGATGCCGCCTGGTACAGGGTGCTGGAAGACCGGATGGCTGCATCCGGGCACCGAATTCATGCGGCACGGGTGCAGGCCGTGGAGCAGTTGCAGCGGGCACAGGCAGAAGCCGAAACGGCTTTCCCCACAGCAGAGCTGGAGCTGATCCAGTCCGAAGGCAGCATGCCGTCCACTGCGGCTGATTTTAAGGAAGCGCTGGAAGAGAGCCGGTTTCGCGATCTGGCTGTGGGCCGCACTTTGGTCGGGCCGCACCGGACCGATCTGATTGGCACCTACCGGACTAAGGGCGTCCCGGCCAGGGACTGTTCCACCGGCGAGCAGAAGGCGTTGCTGGTGTCGTTGATCCTGGCAAATGCGCGGGCATTGGCGCAGCGCGAAGGCGCCCCGCCGATCCTGCTCCTGGATGAGGTCGCGGCGCATCTGGATGCCGCCCGCCGCGCTGCTCTTTATGATGAGATTTGCGCCCTGGGGACGCAGGCTTGGATGACCGGAACCGGTTCGGAGCTGTTCGAAGGATTGGGTGACCGGGCCCAGATGCTGGAAGTGACTGAGCAAGACGGCG
Source organism: Leisingera sp. S232 (assembly GCF_049800895.1). Taxonomy (NCBI): domain Bacteria; kingdom Pseudomonadati; phylum Pseudomonadota; class Alphaproteobacteria; order Rhodobacterales; family Roseobacteraceae; genus Leisingera; species Leisingera sp. S232. Next base: position 262,062 of record NZ_JBNAFX010000002.1, read on the forward strand.
CATCGGAGGTGGCACAGAAATGACCGTCACGCCGTAAGAGCCGACGCATTGTCCATCCTGTTTCAGAAAAACAGGTCCAATTTGACTTACTTTGATGGCCTACCTAGCTTTCAGCGGCATAGCCACTGGCCGCGATTGCAGTCGCAGGCAAGTCTTGGGTGAGGGCCGAAATTGAAGGCATCATGCCCCTGCCGCACTGGGGAGGCTTACGCGCTTCACCACTTTTGCGCCTGCCGCGGATGCACCGGAGGCCAAGGTCAAAACCAGGCTGGCGGCAGCGGGTGGACCGGGCGCCAAGGTGGCCTGATTCTGCCAAGAAAAAAGGGGGCTTGCGCGTGACAATCCCCCCCGGGGTCCGTATAAATTCCTGAAGCAAAGACAGGAAGATGTGAATGTCCGGAAACGAGCAGGCCCCCGCAGAATATGGCGCGAATTCCATCAAAGTTCTCAAAGGGTTGGAGGCGGTTCGAAAACGCCCTGGCATGTACATTGGGGATACGGACGACGGCTCGGGCCTGCATCACATGGTGTATGAGGTCGTAGACAACGGCATCGATGAGGCGCTGGCAGGCCACGCCGACCATGTGACTGTCAAAATCCACGCCGATTCCAGTGTTTCTGTCAGTGACAATGGCCGCGGAATCCCGGTTGGCATTCATGAAGAAGAAGGCGTTTCCGCAGCTGAGGTCATCATGACCCAGCTGCACGCCGGTGGTAAGTTTGACTCGAACTCCTACAAAGTGTCAGGCGGTCTGCACGGCGTGGGTGTGTCGGTTGTGAACGCGCTTTCCGACTGGCTGGAACTGCGTATCTGGCGTGACGGCAAAGAGCATATCGCCCGGTTTGAACGCGGCGATACCGTCAAGCATCTGGAAGTGGTTGGTGACTGCGGCGATCAGACCGGTACCGAAGTCCGCTTTATGGCGTCGACCGACACTTTCTCGAACCTGGAATATTCCTTCGAGACACTGGAGAAGCGTCTGCGTGAACTGGCCTTTCTGAACTCCGGCGTGCGGATCATCCTGGAAGACGAACGCCCCGCCGAGAAGCTGACGAGCGAGCTGTTTTATGAGGGCGGGGTCAAAGAATTCGTCAAATACCTCGATCGCCATAAAACCCCGGTGATGGAAACTCCGGTCTATATTGTCGGTGAAAAGGACGAGATCGGCGTCGAGATCGCAATGTGGTGGAACGACAGCTACCATGAGACGGTACTGCCCTTTACCAACAACATCCCCCAGCGCGATGGTGGCACCCATGTGGCGGGCTTCCGCGGCGCGCTGACCCGGACCATCAACAACTACGCCCAATCGTCGGGCATCGCCAAAAAGGAGAAGATCTCCTTTACTGGCGATGACGCCCGCGAAGGCCTGACCTGCGTGCTGTCGGTAAAAGTGCCGGATCCGAAATTCTCCAGTCAGACCAAAGACAAGCTGGTCTCTTCAGAGGTGCGTCCGGTTGTCGAAAGCCTGATGGGCGAAAAGCTGGCTGAATGGTTTGAGGAAAACCCGAACCAGGCCAAACAGATTGTCGGCAAGATTGTCGAAGCTGCATTGGCGCGCGAAGCTGCCCGCAAAGCGCGCGAGCTGACCCGCCGCAAGACCGCGATGGATGTGAATTATCTGGCGGGCAAGCTCAAGGACTGCTCCGAGAAAGATCCGTCCAAGACCGAAGTCTTCCTGGTTGAGGGTGACTCTGCCGGCGGTTCCGCCCAGACCGGCCGGGACCGAATGACCCAGGCGATTCTGCCGCTGCGTGGTAAGATCCTGAACGTGGAACGCGCGCGTTTCGACCGGATGCTGTCTTCCCAGGAAATCGGCAACCTGGTGATGGCGCTTGGCACCGGGATCGGCCGCGATGAGTTCAACATCGACAAGCTGCGCTACCACAAGATCGTCATCATGACCGACGCGGATGTCGATGGCGCCCACATCCGCACGCTGCTGCTCACTTTTTTCTACCGGCAGATGCCGGAACTGATCGAAGGCGGCTATCTCTACATCGCTCAGCCGCCACTTTATAAGGTGGCGCGCGGCAAGTCCGAGGTTTATCTCAAGGATCAGGCGGCGCTGGACGACTATCTGATCAATCAGGGCGTTGACGGTGCGGTTCTGAAGCTTGGCAATGGTTCGGAAATCGCCGGTGCCGACCTCACCCGTGTGGTGGATGAGGCGCGCCAGTTGAAACGCGTGCTCGATGCCTTCCCGACCCATTACCCGCGCCACATCCTGGAACAGGCTGCCGTGGCCGGGGCCTTTGTCCCCGGTGCGGTCGATTCTGACCTGCAGGGTGTGGCCGATAAGGTCGCCGCCCGTCTGGACGCCATCGCGTTGGAATACGAACGCGGCTGGCAGGGTCGGATCACGCAGGACCACGGCATCCGCCTGGCCCGTATCCTGCGCGGGGTTGAAGAGGTCCGTACCCTGGATGGACCGATGCTGCGCTCCGGCGAGGCCCGCAAGACCGGCAGCTTCACTCAGAGCCTGCAGGAGATCTACGGCACGGCAGCCCAGCTGATCCGCCGCGACCGCATCCAGATGATCCATGGTCCTTTGGATCTGCTGAAGGCGATCCTTGAAGAAGGTGAAAAGGGGCTCACCCTGCAGCGCTACAAGGGCCTGGGTGAAATGAATCCTGATCAGCTGTGGGAAACCACGTTGGACCCCGATGCGCGCACGCTTTTGCAGGTGCGGGTGGATGACATGGTGGAGGCGGACGATCTGTTCACCAAGCTGATGGGCGATGTTGTAGAGCCGCGTCGGGAGTTCATCCAAAAAAATGCGCTGAGTGTTGAAAACCTGGATTTCTAAGGGTTGTAGGATGCCCCATAATCGTTCGCGACGCCCATAAGTGTTCGCGAGACACCCAAAGTCGTTCGTTCTGATGATATTAGGCGAGTTTCGAGGCAGGCAAAAAAATGCACCGAAATTCGCCAATATCTGGAGATTTGGCGAACGTGGATGTCAGCTTTGCCGACATCGCCATTTTTCACTACTTTGTCGAACTCTCCTTGGGTTGTCTCCCTATGGAATATCCGCGAATTGGTGCCAGGTTTTCTATCAATACCGTTAGCGTTCACTGACCCAGTCTGCGTGAACGATCCTTTGCGGTCATTGACAAAAGGTCCCATTTCACAGGGCAGCATCTCTTTAACCAACATCGAAGGGCGCTTGGGGCGCCTAAAAAGAAACCTCATTTCGGCTAAAGCTGCGCACCAAACACAACTTTAAGGAATGTTCTGAGCGTGCTATCCCCCTTAAAACACTGGGGTGGGCCATGGCAGTTATACGGGAAATTTCGATCACTAATTTCCGGGGCATTCAATTCCTGAAGTGGTGGCCAAACCCTGGCATCAACTGCTTGATCGGGCCAGGAGATGGCGGAAAATCAACAATTCTTGATGCCATAGAGCTTACCATCGGAACAAGACAAAGCGCTGTCTTCACAGATGCTGACTTTCACAGATGTCAGGTTGCTGACCCAATTGTGATTGATGTGACGCTGGGCGCTCTTCCAGAAGAATTGTTGAGCCTTGAAGGCTATGGCCACTTTCTACGCGGATGGAACCCGCACACTGGTGCCATCCACAACGAGACATCTGCGGCTCTGGAAACCGTTCTGACTCAACGATTGATCGTAAGAGATGATCTGGAGCCGCAATGGTTGCTGTTTTCGGAAGGCCCATCCGCAGAGGGCCGGGAACGGAACCTCCAGTGGAAGCACCGGCAGCTTGTCTCGCCAACACGGCTTGGCACGGTCGCGTCACACCATATGGCGCTCGGTCCGCGGTCAGTCCTTGGTAAGCTCTCCGCTGACAAAACCCAGGCTTCATCCGCATTGGCAGCGGCATCCAGACAAGCTCGCCAGGCCTTCGCTGACAAAGGCTGTGATGGTGTCAATGATGTGCTGACGACCTCTAAGACCATCGCCAACAACATGGGGATCCCCTTGGAAGATGTGAGTGCACTATTGGACGTGAAAGGGGTGACGTTTACAGGGGGCGCAATTGCTCTTCATGACGAAAATCAGGTTCCACTAAAGAATCTTGGTTCAGGCTCCATGCGCCTGCTCGTGGCTGGTCTTCAAAAGGCCGCGGGTAAATCAAGTATCTCGATCATCGACGAAGCAGAGTTTGGCTTAGAACCCTATCGTATCATCAGATTGCTTGACTCTCTCGGTGCAAAATCAAACGACGTTTCACAGCAAGTATTCATGACGACGCACTCGCCGGTCGTATTGCGGGAACTGTCCTCAATTCAGTTGCATACTGTGCGGACGACCCGGCTCACATCCCCCACAGCAACACATGCAGGTCAGCCCACAACAGTGACGACGTCGAATGCAGTGCTTCCGCTTGGGGGATCTGAGGATGCTCAGAAAACGCTGAGGGCGTGCGCAGAAGCTTTTCTCGCTCCAAGTGTCATTGTCTGTGAGGGTAAGACAGAAATTGGCGTAATCCGGGGCCTGGATTTGTGGGCCCAAAGCCAAGGTCGGCGGAGCATACTCGCAGACGGTTGCCATTGGGCCGACGGCGGTGGTTCGTCAATGATGGAACGCGCAAGAATTTTCGCCGGCTTGGGTCATCGAACCGCCTTGTTTATGGACTCCGATGTCGCTTTCGATGCAGCAAAGTATACTGAATTGGCAACACAAGGCGTCAGCGTATTTCGGTGGCAAGATGGGTATTCGACAGAAGCTGCAATCTTCGCATCCGCCCCTGCCGCGCAAATACCGAAACTTCTTTCCGTTGCATGCGAATGGCGATCCGAAGACTCCATTGATGGAAAAATCCGTAGCGCCAGCGATGGTCAACTCAATCTACAGCAATGCCGCGACCACTTCGTCGATGCAATGCGGCCAATGTTGGGGCAATGTGCAGGTGATGGTAAATGGTTCAAAGACATTGAACCCGCAGAACGGGCTTTGAAGGAAGCCATTGCTCCGGTCTGGCAAGGGACGGGAGCAATATTGACGACGCCACTGAACTCGCTTTGGCACTGGATAAGATCATCACCAACAACACAGCCAGCCAGGGCCGCTGAAAGCCAGTAAAATCAGATGGTTGACGTGCCCCACATTCTTCAGGCGCATCGCGGGCATGTCATTGCTCCCGCTGGATGCGGCAAAACGGAGTTAATTGCAAAGACCATTGCTCAGTCAGAGGGCAAGCCGGTCTTGGTTCTTACACACACCACCGCAGGCGTCGCCGCATTGAGGCAGAGGTTGCAACGAGATGGTGTGTCCGCGTCCAACTATAGGCTCAACACGATTGCTGGATGGGCACTGACAATTATCTCCATGTTTCCGGAGCGCGCGGGATACCTACATGATCCAAAGAATGCGCCCGACTACACTGCTGTGCAGAACGCGGTTGGTGAACTTTGTGCCTCTGGAGCTATCCATTCAGAAATTGCCGCAACGTATTCGCGGGTCTTGGTCGATGAATATCAAGACTGTTCGGCGAGCCAACACCTAATCACCTCCGGCCTCGCGAGCGCAATTCCAGCCATTGTGTTCGGCGATCCCATGCAAGCGATCTTTGGATTTGGTAACGATCCCCTTCCGGATTGGACGACACAAGTGGTTCCAACCTTTCCCGAACTCGGACGGTTGAATACTCCTTGGCGCTGGAACAACGCCGGGGCCAATGATCTCGGGGGCTGGCTACTCACAGTTCGCGGGGCATTAGAAGCCGGGCACCAGATAGATCTTCGGACCCTTCCTGACCGTGTGGCGTGGCATCCGCTTTGCGCAGATCACAACGCCAATGCAGTGGCCCAGATAGCGGTGCAATACGAAATCGCCAAGGCCAATCCGCAAGAGACAATCTTAATAATAGGTGACTCCATTCAAGCGGATTCCCGGCACAACTTTGCAAGTCGGGCGAAGGGGGTCGGAGTCGTTGAGCCTGTGGACTTCCGTGATGTCGTAGACTTTGCAAACCAGATGGACGGCAAATCGGGGCAAGAGCTCTTAGTTGCCGTCATAGGGTTTCTGATTAGTGTCATGACGAACGTATATGGTGAAAAGCTTAATGCACGCGTTCAGTCGATCCTTGGAGGCCGCAACCGCACGCCTCCCACGGCCCCAGAGGTCGCCGCAGTCTCTTTGGTTCAAGGTGGCGGCTACGCCGAAGCCGTGAATTTTCTCAAAGCCATGGCTGGCGACCGCACCAGACGAGTCTATCGACAAAATGCGTTCAACATAATGATTGAAGCGTTGCAAATCGCCATTGCAAAGCAAGATGGCAATCTGCCCGCCGCGATCGCAGGCATTCGTGAGCAACGTCGTCATGCGGGACGGGTCATTCCGCCGAAAGCCATAGGTTCGACTCTTCTGCTGAAAGGTTTGGAAGCCGATCACGTTGTGATCCTTGATGCAGATCGACCAGGAAATGCTATGTCAAAGGAACATTTATATGTCGCCCTCACAAGGGGAGCGAGATCTGTCAGTGTTTTCTCGCGCAGTCCAATTCTACCCAAAAGAAGCTGACGCGCAAATGCAGCGAAGGTCGGCTTCCCACCCTTTCGCCCTTGCCTTGACAGCACGAATAGCTCAGCCTCGCCGCAATTTTGGATTGAATTTCGTGAGGTCGCGAACAATGGCGCGAAGTATTACCGACGAAGAAATTGGATTGATCAAAGCTCTCTTGGCGAGAGGCGAACGAAACGTAGATATTCAGTTCTATTTCAATCGACAGGATCGGCCAGCCAACTCGGGCCGAATAAGTCAGATACGGAATGGCACCTACGGCCCGGAAGTTCCTCAGGCCAGTGACGAGGCCCTGGATGCTTTCCTCGAAAATTTCCAGGCGGCACAGATTGGTGTTGTTGTAGCTGGTGGAGGAGGACAACCAAAGCCGCCAACAATTTCTGACCGCGCTATGGAAAGGTTTGAGCAACGTGAGGATGGCAACTGGTATCTTCGCGATGGAGAAACCGCTGCACAGGAATGCAAGCAGTCATTTGATCCCAAGAAGATGACGCCCATCCTGAAGGCTATCGCTGCCCTTTCAAATAACAAAGGCGGCTTCATCTTCATCGGCGTGGAAGATGCGCAGTGCCAAGCGGTTGGAATGCCCAGCACTGTGTTCCAAGACACCGATATTGTTCATATAAGCCAAAAGGTGAAAGCCTATCTGACGCCGACCCCTGATTTCATCAAAACATGCATCAACGTAGGTGGTGTTGAGATAGGTGTAATCTACGTGGAGAAATACGATGAACCGCCAGTCATCGTTAGCCGAGATGGTGATGGTCTTGAAAGTGGCACCATTCTCTTTCGTTCGCCGGGACAGTCCGCAAAAATCAGCGCCGGAGATCTGCTCATTCTGCTCCGTGAACGCGATCAAGCCAACCAATCGAAACTGCTGAAATCGGCGCAACGTGTTGCAGACATAGGTCTGCACAATTCACTGATTGTAGATACCAAAGCCGGAACCATTGAGACGGAGGATACGCGTGTCACGATTGATCGCAGCCTTGCAGATCAACTCGAGTTCATCCGTGAAGGTGAATTTGAGGAAGTCGAAGGTGCGCCCGCTCTTCGTCTCATTGGAGATGTTCGTGCTGTTGGCGCTGATGGGGAAGTCCAGGAACGGATCGAAAACCGTGCCCTGACAGCCGATACCGTTTTGGAGGCATTTCTATCAAGAGAAGATGTTCGCTCCCCTCTCGAGTTCATCCGGGAGTCCGCACTCGTTCAACGCCAGTGGTTGCCACTGTTCTATTTCGCGCAGTTGAGCGGGCAACCTCTGGATCAAATTTCGGCCGCGCTCGGCGAAACCGAAGCTGTGTATTCGAACAGCAAAGCGAGAGCACTTGAACGTCTCTCGGGACAGAGAACCGCTTATTCTGAAGCAAGAGGGCAAGCAGCGCCTGTGTTGCAAGCAATCATTGACGGAGACCTCGACGGAGTTGAAGAGAACTATGAAGACCGGGTAATTGCTCGGGCACTCGCAGGGTTGCCGGATGATTTTGAGAACTTCCAAGCGGTCTTTGATCTCCTTCAAGGGCTCTTCGAACGAGTTGACGGGGATGCGAACTTGAAGGGGGCGATATTCAAAGCATCCGCCAGATTGGATGAGCTGGCTTATCAAAAACAAGTTGGGTAATTGATCGCTTGTGGCACAATGAACTGAGGATGGTGCCCATTTTTATGCCATTCGAAAAAATGTGCCGTCTGTTTGTGGTTCAGCTGACAGCTGACTACTCGGATCAAAAAAACGAGCGAATCACAGTTTTTTGCTGCCCAACCAGCTTCCGCACACCGTGGCCAGCCAACCGCACTCGAACGCACTTTGCGAGAAGAATGAGCCAAGACGGAAGTTAAGACCCTCTTAACTTCCGTTAGGTCTCTACAACCGACTGTTCTTCAACATTTTTATTGATCTCAACTCAGGCGATGTGCGACTGAGCAGCCATGAAGATCGACCCAGAAGCACGACCAGCTGCACGACGAATTCAAAAACGTGGCAAGGTGCAAAAAGCGCACCACATCGCGGGCGGAAAGGCGCGTGGGATCGTTCAGCTTGAGAGCATCACAGAGGTTGATTGCCACAATCTATGTTCTCTGGATCCCCGGGTGCACGAAATTTACCCGCAGCCAGTGACATTTGATCTCAATACCGGGCAACCCTTCGCGACCAAAGAGGAGCTGCTGGCGCGCTTTCAAGGCACCGGCTACAAGCCTTGGGTCTACACACCCGACTTCAAGGTTGTCCTGATTGACGGCACCATCTTCTTTCTCGAAGCAAAGTCTGAATACACGCTTTCCAAGCAACCCGAGTTCCTTGAATACCCGAGTGTCTTCGAAAGCTTCGGACAGCAGCTTTTATTGATCACCGAGGATGAAATTTCTCCGGAACTGAAAAAGAACCTTGGGCTATTGCGCCCATATATCGGGCGTTCAATGCCAGAGGGCTTATTGCCAAGACTGGAGGCATCGGCTTCTAATCGTTTCACATACAGAGAAGCCATCTCTGAATTGGGGTTCACCCAGGGCGAGCTGTTCACTGCGATCCTGACTGGGCATCTGTTTTTGGATCTCTATTCCACAGCGCTGAAGAAGGATACAGAACTGCTGGTGTTCAAGGGCTGCACCAAGCACCTGGAGCTCTTACCCCTATGACAGATCTTACCAAAGAATATGATGGCCGCCTTCTTGAGATTGGTGACGAACTGCATGAGGTCCGTGGACATATCCATGGGCGGGCAGCAGTCAGTTTGAAAGCGCCAGATGGCACGATCCACGAGATTTCGAGCGAGGATTTTCGGCTAAGGGTCGCGACAGGGTTCATCGTGGACCGGCATGGCCAAGATGCTGGCGTTCGCATCCCCTCAGAGACTGACAACCTGGAGGTCGCTTTTCGGAAGGCTGTGTTGAGCATGTCGGCAAGGTTGGAGCGCGAAGGCTTTGGCTGGCAAGAGAGGCACCGGGTGATGAAGGATCACTTCGAAAGTGTCCCTGAGTTCAGAAGTCGACAGAAGCCATTCCCAGGGATCCGGGCCATACAGAAATGGCGGAAAGGCTTCCAGGAGCAAAGCACGAACGCGTTGCATGACAAGCGATATCTGTCTGGAAACCGCCTGCCTCGTCATTCCAATTTATTTGAAGATATCGTCCTCAATATTCTGGACCTTCAATACAAAAAACACGACCGAATGACCTCAAAGGCGGTTTGGCAGCAAGCACGTGCGGAATATCTCGAAGCGTGCAGGCGCCAGAGAATTACTCCAGGTCCACACGGCCAAAAGGTTGTGAATAGCCTGATCAAATCCTTACCTCACCACGACGTGGTTAAATCACGCATTGGTGGCCGAGAGGGCAGAGAACGCCTGATCGAAGCCAATAGGTTCGTGACAGTCAGCTATCCGATGGAACGTATCGAAATCGACAGCACAGAGGCCGACATTTTCATCGTAGTTGATGAAGACGGGCATGTGGGGCGCCCATGGGTGTGCGCGGCCATTGATTGTGCAACAGGTATGATCGTCGGATTGAAAGTTAGCCTGGCGCATCCTACTTCCATAACCACGGCGTTGGTTCTTAAGGAGATTTTGACTGCAAAAGACCCTGACTTCTTTGATGAATTTCAAATCAGTAACGTGATTGATACTTGTGGGCGACCGGTCCAGATCGTTGCCGATCAAGGCTCTGAAAACTCTGGTGATGTTATAGAAAGCTGCGTCAAGTCAGCCTGTTTGCTGTTGAGCCCAAACTTGCCGGCCCATCCAGAAAAAAAGCCGTATATTGAGCGGTTCTTCAAGACGCTGAATGGTTTTCTCACAACACTCCCTGGCGCTACGACAACCAGGGAAATGCCAAACCGGTCTCGAATTGAAAAGGGGCAGAAGGAGGCCTGCTTGACCTTTGAAGAGTTCATCAAGGTTCTTCAGCAATGGCGGTTTGATGGTTATGCAGTGAGGCCAAGGCGTTTGGTCGAAAATCCACTGAAAACACTTGAAAGTCCGACAAAGGCTTGGCGGCGGCTTGACGACGAATTCGTTATTCCCCTCCCTCCGCCGCCAGAGGAAGTGGCTCAGCTCTTCTATGGTGGAACCGTCAAACGGAAGCTCCACCACTACGGAATTGAGTTTGAACGCGTGCAGTATTCATCTGCCGACCTGTCGCGACTGCGTCGCGCGATTGGCACAGGTGAAGAGCTGACAATTCGTTATGATCCCACGGACATTCGAATGATTGGTGTGGTCAATCCAATGACCAAAGACACACTGTTTGTCCCAACCAAGGATGAAGGTTTTCCTGCGATCTCTGTTCATGATCTACGCCGTATTCGCAAAAAACTTGCGCCAAGTCCCGACGAGTTTCTCTCGGCGGAACGCACAATCGCGGCCATTCACGACCGGGTCCATCACGAGAGGATCCACGGAACACCCGCCAGGAAAGCAAAAAAGCGCGCGGCTCGGGCACAGGAAGACCGCAGAATTGCTGAACAGAGCCTCAAACCGCTCGAAGTTGAAAATGAAATTTCAGCTCGAGCTCATGGCATCGCTTCGCAGACCACCACGATCTTGAAGAACTCGAAGCCGCGACAAGCACTCAAACTCAAGACGAAGAACCCTGAATGACAAACCACACTGATCTTCTCAATGTGTTGATCCCCCATGAAGCCTTCCAAAGAGCATTAAATGCACTGGAAGACGCCGTTTTGATGGCCCGCGAGCAAGGTGGCGGCATCATTCCAATCCTCGGTCCCACTCGGTGTGGAAAGACTGAACTGTTGAAGGAGGTTTGCTCTACCCTGGGTAAAGAAGCTTCAGGTCCGGGCTGGATAATTCCCATGCCAACTGCTCGCCGTGGTTTTGTTCCTCCAAAGCCGAGCGACAAAGATCTCTACATTTCTATCCTTCGCGCACTGGGTCATAGCTGCAAACCTCAAACGTCAACGGATACAATTAGGTCGAGGATTGAAACCGCCATTGCTGACGAGGGGATCCAGATCATTGCTTTGGATGAATGCAATCATTGCATTGAATCCGGGGCGAATCTGACGCTTCGAGCGACCGGCGACCATTTCAAACGGCTGGTCGATGAAACTGGCGTAACCTTGATCCTGAGCGGCCTGCCAAACTTTCAGAGAGTCATTGATGGCAACGAACAACTGAAAGCACGGGCCATGAGCACGATTTCCTTCAAGCCATACAATTGGGCAAACGAGGATGATCGTGAAGCTTTTGCCACGGCAGTTTTTAACCTCTTTGATCACCTCGAAGACAACAATGTCACCTTGGATTTCGACAAGGACGATCTTGCTACTCGGCTATATTGTCTCTCGGGTGGGCGTGTCGGACTTGTCCTTCGTTTGCTTCGAGGGGCGTTGTCGCGGACAAAGGAAGACAGCTTGACCCTGGGCGACATTCGAAGCGCTGCGTCCATTCTATTTCAAGAGCGGTCGAAAGTAGCGATCCTTTACGAAGAAGAAATGCCAAATGATCTGCAGCAGGTTCGCTCTTATGTTGAAGTGATGCAGGATGCTGGTTTGGAATTGGAGCCGTCAACGCTTCTTGAACTCGGGGCCCTTTCGTCTGAGCCCGCATGATAATGAGATCTGCGCCACCACTCCAAGGAGAAAGCCTGGTTGGTTTTCTTCGCCGTTTGGCAAGTCTGAACGCTTTCTCCCACGTTGCAGAGTTCTACTTACACATTGGACAGCCCTATGGCCGCCCAATGCTCGAGAACTTGCCAGGGCTGGCTGAAACGCTCGGCGTGGATGAAACATCACTCTGTGCGATTGCGCCGAAGATCCAGCCATGTGACCCAGCTCTTGAGTGGCGATTTCAGCGATCACAGACCGACCCAGTCTGCCCGAGCTGTGTGGCTGAAGGAAAGCCATGGCAGCAGCACTGGCGGCACAGTTTGGTATCGGCATGCGACGTGCACAAAACCGTTCTTCTGGATCAGTGCCCCCGCTGCAAGGCGACCTTTTCTACAAACGTTGGCGGGCTCAAAAGCTGCGAATGCGGCCTACTCTTCGAAACGATGGTCGCGCCGCACGCGACAGAATTCGAAACTTGGATCGCTCAATTGATAGCTCGCGCTCAGCAAGCTCAAGAACGTGTTGGCACGTTTGGTCCCTGGTCAGAAGATGCCCCAAGCGATTTCGCTTCCTTCCTCTTTTTCCTTGCCAGTAGTGAGCAGAAATCGCGATCTGGCAAAGAGGGTAAGACACCGCTTCCAGTAACCATTCCCGATACCCGGGTGTTCCTCGCTCAAGCTGAACCATGGCTAAGATCATGGCCAAGAGGGTTTCAGGGGAAACTGGCTCATCGCCTATCCGAGGGTGACCCAAACGCTTCCTCCGCTCCAGCGCGACTTGGCAAGTGGTATCAGCGGTTGATGCGCTTCAGTGGCGATGCGTATGCGGACATCCACAACCAATTGTCGGCGGGTATTGCAGAGCACTTCCAAGGTCCATACGCGGGACGATCTGTCGAGGATAGAGCTTGGATATCAGCGACCGAAGCCGCCCGTGTTTTGAACGTTCGGGGAGAGCGGATCGTTGCCGCTGTCGCCTCGGGTAAATTAGAAGGCCACCAAGCTCATTCCGGGCAAGGCCACAAGCACACTATGGTTCCACGAGCGGCGGTAGAAGGGCTCAAGGCCGAACGCGCGGGATACCTGACCGCGAAATCAGCAATGGAAATGCTTGGTATCGGCAAGACTCAGTTTCGCATTCTTCAAGATGCCGGGCTGGTTTCGCGTTTGCCTACCTCAGATTTGCCGCCTTTGGTCGAAGGTCCCTTCTTGTCCGATGATCTTTTGGTGCTTGTTGACGGCATCAGGGGCAATCAAAAAGCGGCAGGCTCCTCAGCGGAAACTCTGCGCTTCTCGGATCTCAATCTTCGGCGCACCACGCAGAAGTCGAAACTGATCGCAGTATTCAAGGCCATTCAGACCGGAGCGATCCAGCCAGTTTCAGCGTCCTCTGAACAGCCATTGGGATTGTTCGAGTTTGCTTGCGAAGACATCGACGCACGTTTCACCGAAGCCTCAAAACCCGGATTGTGGACAGCACATCAAGTCGCCGATTTGACCGGATGGAAGGCGGAGGTTGTTACCCATTGGTGCCGTGAAGGTCTTCTTGAGGCCTGCCAGGAAAACGAAGGCCGGCAGGTCAGGTATCTGATCACTCCTCAGGCGTTGGTTGCGTTTCAGCGAACCTTTATCCCACTTGCTGATCTTGCGCGCTCTAAACAGACCTCCAGCCGAGCGTTGCGAAAACAGTTGGCTGAAAACGGCCTAAAAACTTGCGGTGAGAAGCTTGTTGGGAAGACAAGTAGAGGGGCATTGGTGCGGATAGCGGAGTTATTTTAGACGCAACCGCTTCAAATTTGGTCTGGGTTTGCTCCCCAGTCGACCGGCAACCCAATCAAACCAAGTTCCTACCCGGCACAACAAGACAGTTTCGCCACATCCTGCTCAAAGGTTTGTGCTGCCAGCTTCAAACCTTCGACGGTTGTAAGGTAGGGAAAGATCATCGCGCCCAACTCCTCGTATGTCATCCCCGCGCGAATGGCCATTGCTGCGGTCTGGATGCTGTCGGCGCCTTCCGGTGCCAGAATGTGTGCGCCCAGAAGCCGCTTGGTTGCGCCATCTGCGACAAGTTTGATCAATCCGCGCGTATCTCTTGCAGCCAGGGCGCGTGGCACATGCTCAAGAGGCAGAACAGAGGTTTTCACAGTGTGTCCCGCGGTAACGGCCTGCGCTTCAGTCATGCCCACACTGGCAACCTGGGGATCGCTGAACACGACGGCGGGCATGGCAGAATTGTCATAGGACAGCGTGTTGCCATTCAGGGCATTCTGAGCCGCCAACTTGGCTCCGTAAGCCGCCATATAGACGAACTGATCGCGCCCGGTGGCGTCTCCCACCGCATAGACCCCCTCGCGGCAGGTCATGAGCGCATCATCAACCTGGATTCCGCCATTTCCATTGGTTCGCACACCCACTGCGTCGAGGTTCAGACCCTGCGTATTGGGCACTCGGCCTGTGGCCAACAGCAATGCCTCGGCGCGAAGGGTTTCGCTGCCTACGGGGGCAGTAATACTCAGGGCCACCCCGCCACCATCTTGATCCACGCGTTCGTATTGCAATTCCGAACGAACAACGATGCCCTCTGCTTCGAAATATGATGTCAGAGCAGCGCCGATCTCAGGCTCCGCCTCAGGCAGTAGGCCGCGCCGGGAGACGATCATCACCTTCACACCAGCGCGGGCGAATACCTGGGCCAGTTCCACGCCGATATAGCCGCCACCCATGACGATGAGCGAAGCAGGCAGCGTCTCAAGCTCAAGAATAGACGTGCTGTCATGGAAGGGCACACTTTCCAAACCTGGAATTTCCGGAACATGCGGACGCGATCCGGTAGCGATGATGGTCTTGCGAGCCTGGACGGGGTTGCCCGCAACAGACAACTCGCCATCGTCGGAAAACTGAGCAGCGCCCTCCATGTAGGAGATGGCGTTGTAATTTGGCAGGACGTCCGTGTATTTGGCTGCTCGCAGTTCTTCGACCAGCGCCTGTTTTTGGCGAACGACCGCAGCCCAGTCGGTTATCCGGGAAGATACTTCTATTCCATCGAACCGCCGCGCTGCTGTTGCGGAATGAACGGCTTCCATAGCCCGGATCATCGTCTTTGAAGGAACACAACCGACATTGACACAGGTGCCGCCGATCGTTCCCTCCCCGATCAAGGCTACGCGGGCGCCCTGATCCGCAGCGGTGATCGACGCAGAAAACCCGGCAGAACCTGCACCGATCACTGCAAGGTCAAATGGGGCGTTCGAGTCTGGAGAACAGCAATCAGACATGAGGTCAGCTTTCTTTGGAGCCGCTTTTTGGTGCGGTCTGGGAATTGGAACGGCGAACCAGGGCCAAGATCGTGATGCCGATGAAGAAAAGAAGCGCTGGGATCAGGACAAAATCCAGAAGCCCCAACAATGCGGACAGCCCAACCGCGCCCAGCAACACGCCTAAGACCGGAGTGAAGCAGCAAACAGCGGTAACGAGAGTGCCGACGATGCCGGTGGTCAGCAACTTACTGTAGGAGTTGCGCGACAAGTTCAGCCCTCAGGAGTCGTTGCTGTTTTCGATCAACTCCGCCGCATAGCCAGCATTAGTTGAGGCAAGCGCGATTGCGTCTGGCGTTGTCAGCGCATCGTCAAAAACAACACTTGCCGTGCGATCCTCAAGGCTCGTCTCTACCGATTGCACACCCTCAACCGCAGACATGGCCGATTGCACGAGATAGGGGCAGCTGGCGCAGTTCATCCCCGGCACCGAGAACGTGGCGGTTTGCTCGGCGGCAAATGCGTGTGAAGAAAAGGCGGCAAGCATTGCACCAAAGAGTAGGGGTTTCAGTTGCATGACATTCCTTTCAAAGTCCAAGCAGGATCGGAGCCACAACAGGTGCGATCCAGTTCCAGAAGAGCGCGACGAGGATTAGGAAGGTCGAAACCCAAAGGGCCGATTTCACCAACCGATTGGGAAGTGGACGCGCGCACGCCTCTCCTTCAGCGCAAGCCTTTGGTTTGCGATAGACCATCCAGTAGCCGTAGCCGAGAAATCCAAGCGTGAAGACTATGAAGATCGGCTTGTAGGGTTCCAAGGCCGTCAGATTGCCAACCCAGGCACCAGACACACCCAGGCTGAATAGGATCAGCGGCACGATGCAGCAGGTAGATGCACCGATCGCGCCAAGGACACCGCCTAATGCCATTAACCTGGCGGTTTTGCGGTCATCGTTCGCAACATGTTCAACGGTCTCGACCATGAAAATCCTCGTTTTAGCATTCGTTGCTTGATAAATTGGGATCTGTAGTAGCTACAGATGCAAGGAAGATTTCACATGGCGGGGATCACGAACACGCGAGCCTATGGCATCGGAGCAATGTCGCGGGAAACCGGGGTCAATATCGAAACCATCAGATACTATGAGAAAATCGGGCTGATGCCGGACCCTGGGCGAACCTCTGGTGGCAATCGACAGTATTCTTATGACCACCTCAAACGCTTGTCGTTTATCCGGCACAGCCGCGATCTGGGATTCAGCATCGAGGAAATTAGGGCTTTGCTTGGAATGGTCGACCAGCAAGGAGTAACTTGCGGTGACGTTCATCAAATGACAATCGAGCATCTCGCTTCAGTTCGCGCCAAAATTGCTAACCTCCAAGCGCTGGAGAAGGTTCTTGAAGAGATGGCGTCAGAATGTGCCCAAGGTGATTTGCCTGATTGCCCGATCATTGACACGCTTTTCGAGTCAAAAGGGGCCGACACCTAAGGCGCTGGCCAGGTGTTTCTAAAACGGCGGGTGTTTCTTCGGCAGCCAAAGAAAGAGCTGACACGAACAAAATGCTCCGCTCGAAAAGTCGGCGATGCCTCGTAGCGTCCCAATAACCGGAATGCGCCCAGGTTACTCTTCACTCTTTTTGTTAAGCCACTCAATGGAACCGTCAGCTCTGCACACCCGGCCGTCCGGCGAATACCAGCGGTCTCCATTCTCTGGAGGGTGTTTCTTCGAGAAGCCAATTTTTCTGCCAGCCAAGCCACCGCCCTTCACAAATGCATTCTCGCGCCGAAGGTCAGATGCTGAGACTTTGCCGCTTTCGAGGCGCCGCAAGTCTTCATCCCGGCTGCGAGCTTTCGCGTCAGAGCGCTCAGAGAATTTGAAAGGCTTCTCCTTCATGCATGGACCGTAGCAGTTTTCATTGTGACAGCGCAAAAGCGATCTGAACCCTCTCACCCCAACTTGCATAAATACCTACGGTGTGCGGGAATAGCGAAATGGACATCAAAACAGTGAATTTGATTGGGTTTGTGAGCTCGGGGATCGCATTCGGCGCCATCTTTTCGTGGAAATCGCGTCGCAGGCAAACCCCCAACAACCTCGAGATCGTCAAAGGCGCACCCTATAATCTGCTACAGGAGGCCGGAAAATGACAAGCTTCGAAATCGCATCAAGCGTATGCGTGCTGCTGATCACAGCGGCTATCCTCCTGTATTTGCGTCACCTGGTCAGAACTTCAGGGAGCGACCCAATCGACGACCCTGAGCGCGTAAAGAGATTTCTGGAAACTGCTCCCTACCACCTTCTTGAAAAATCCAGCGCAGGGACTCGCCAACTCTGACAGGCTATGTCTGAAGGCGCAATTGAACCATCCTCAGCTTGATCCTTTACTGGAGGGCCACACTTGCGCTGCGTGGACCCCAGTTCAAATTCATGCGCATCGACAGGAAGTTTCTCTACCCTACAACAAATACTTTGTGGGGTAAGAAGTCGCCTTACACATGCTGCCGTGGGTCAAAAAAGTGGCAACGAGGGCATCGCTGACATCGGAATCTGCCGATCACGCCTTCCGGCCGGGCAAAAATTGCGCCGAAATTCTCGATTTTGAGCCCGAATTTCGCGCTTCCCAAAAGTCACTGATTTTGCTATCAAAATCTCAGGACATGGGTTCGTTTCGCCGAGTCGAGAAATGCCTTTTTTGAAGGCCAACCGAACGAACTATTATGAGAGTTTCGCGAATTCTTTTGGGAACTCAGTGCGAACTTCTATGGGTTCCTTCTGCGGAAATTTTGCTTGGATTGCGGAAGCTGCCGCGAACGCGTTCGCGACGTCCTACAAGGGTTTGTAGGTTTCCCCATAGCACTGCGGATACCTCATAGTTTTGCGGTATCCGCCCATAGTTCTGCGGTTCGTGTTGGAAGCCTTCCTTGGCTTCTTGGCTTTTGATGCCTCCATCGGCGATTAGGACGGTTTCCGTGTAGTGGTACACAAATAGGGTTCCAGCGCACGTTGCGCCGGAGCCCACATTTTACTGTCGGAACGTGTTTGCAGATTTCTTCTTCAAAACCTTCCAGGACAACCTATAGGCAATGCGCAGGTCGGTCAGGAAGATGAAGTAGATGCCCGCCCTGCCCGGCTGGGCAATGTCACGGAAGGGGGGGCGAGCTACCTCTCGGTCAGAAGATCGGGTCGGTGACCGTTGACGGCGCCTGCGACACACGCAAATGCCATGACGCCATCAATGCGAGGAAAGGTCGCGTTCAATTTCGAGAACTGCGTTGTATTCGTTTTCGGGTTGCAGCCAGGCCTTTAGGATAGCGCCCTCTGATATGTCATGTCCTGCAAACTGTTCAGGTGACAGCAGTACGAGCCGCTGGTTCGCCATCAGCGCGCCACCCTGGGTGTCGCCAAAGACCACCTTCACGTAGGTTTTTTGGGGGGCAAGCAGGCGGAGATAGGGGTCCGCCGGGATGCCAACATTCAGCACTTCGGCTGTGTCCGCGATCCAATCCGGCCCGATGTCCCGGTAATCAGGACCGCTCATCGCGGCGAGCGCACTGCTGATCATCATGCCTGCAGATGTGGCTGTCACCAGGGCGCCAATGGTGAGCTGAAGCAGGCCTGCGCTAAGCCCAATCTGATCCGGCCAGCTGGCCAGCCGCATCATTGAACGGTCAGGCAGGTAAATCACTTCAACCTGATCGCCCGGCTCGATTTCCTTCCAGAGGGCAATGGGGGCCACTTCCTTTTCGGTCAATATCTTCCCGCCATTGCTGCGTTCGTACCGAAGATAATGATACTTGGTGGGCTTGGTGTGGTGCCGGTCATCCCGGTCAACATACCCTTTTTTCAGCCATTTCTGAGTGACCGTGGCATGCCCTTTCACACCGGATTTTTTGAGAAGCGCTGCCTTCACGTAGTTCCGAAAGCCGAGCAGAATCAGAAACAGGCCAAATGCGCAGGCCAACGCTGCAACGATCAGGGGTGACCAGTTGAAAAGAATATCCGCGACCGGATCGCCAGGCTGATATATTTCCTCGTTCACCGGTCTGACACTCCCATACCGACTGCGCCGCGGCGACTGTACGGGCGGTTTCAGTCATCGTGCAAGTTAAACCGTGAACGAGGCGATCAATGGTATCGGCTGCTGTGTCACTGCCTGCCAGCCATTCGTGCTTCCGCAGGATTTGCCATGCAAATCTCTTGCCGGGTTGCAGTTAGGTGGCCCTGTCGTAACGATCGTGTCCCATAGTGCTTTCTTCCATTCCGGCGAATGGGCGAACCACCAAACCGAGGGGGCAAGCAACGAGACCTTGATCCTGATGCTGGTATCGCTCTGAAGGGGCAGGGCGGCTTTGATTGAATCTTACTCCGCCGCCGCTTCCTTTGCTATCCGGCGTTCGTATTTCCTGCGCAGGACTTTCAGGCGGGGTTCCCAGTTGTATCGCGGGTCCTCAATGGTGGCGGACCAGTAGAGCTTGCCGCCATGGCGCCAGGGGTCAAGTACGATACCGTCATGGATGCCATCGCCTGTGGCGGCGATAACTGCGGTCGAGTGATCGATGCGGAACTCATTTTTCGGTTCGGCAATTGCGCGCAGCATCGTGAGCGTTTGAAAGTTTTCCTGATTGAGCCGTGCCTGCATGTCTTCGGCGTAGTGTACACAGATGCCGCGGTCCTTGACTCCGCTGTTCACCAGCGTGTTGTGAATGATCGGCGACGTGGTGACATTATACTGTTCGGCCAGCCGGGCAGAATGGCTGTAGGCGATTTCCGCCGCGCGGCGGGCCTCCTCAGCGTCCACCTGAGGATCAAGGGACCGGATGGCAAGCGACAGCGCCTCGACATCGTTCTTGGTTGCAGTAGGAGTGGCAGCACATCCTGCCAGCATTGCAGCGGCCAGGATCATCAGTGGAGCAATTAGGGTTTTCATCATGGACTGCCCGAAGCGGTTTTGAATTCCAGTCAGCATAGTCGAGCCGACCCGTCTGTGCAGTGGGGAAATGCCCGGCTGTAGCGGTTTCTTGGACCGTTGGGTGCCGGGGGCTTCACAATTCCGTCAGGCGGGGTGCCTGCGTGCGGGATTTCGCAGAAACTAGCCGGGTATCCAACGTTACACGCCTCTCGCGTAGTCGTGACGGGATATGTTTTGGGTTTTGCTCCCAAAGCCGTTACTTCAGGAAAGACCTGCAATTTTAGGAGCCGCAGATGGCACGCCGCTGGAACAATGATTTGACTCACGCTGATGCAACCCCGGAGGCGGAGTTCTGGAACCGCCGTCGGATCATTGCAGGCATGGCAGGAACCGGGCTGGCTGCCGCTGTTGGCGGTAAGGCTAGCGCGAGTGAGACGCTGGAGCCCAACAGCTGGGAAGAGGTGACCAGCTATTGCAATTTCTATGAGTTCGGTACCGGCAAGGAAGATCCTTCGAGATATGCCGGCCAGATGACCACCAAGCCCTGGAACGTCAAGATTGACGGTCTGGTGGACAGGCCTGGCGATTACTCCTTTGATCAGATTCTCGGAGAGATGACACTTGAGGAGCGTATCTACCGCTTCCGCTGTGTCGAGGCCTGGTCAATGGTGGTGCCCTGGCAGGGGTTTGAGCTGGCTGATTTGCTGAATATGGCGGGAGTGCAGGGCGGGGCCAAATATGTGGCCTTTGAAACCCTCCATCGCCCCGCCGAAATGCCTGGCACAGCTTACAATGTGCTGGACTGGCCGTACCGCGAAGGCCTGCGCCTGGATGAAGCAATGCATCCGTTGACCTTGATGGCCACGGGCATCTTCGGCAAGCCGCTGCCCAATCAGAACGGGGCCCCTCTGCGCCTGGTGGTGCCGTGGAAATACGGCTTCAAGTCAATCAAATCAGTGGTGCGGATTACGTTGACCGATCAGGAGCCGCCAACCAGCTGGAATATGGCCAACCGGCATGAGTACGGTTTCTACAGCAATGTGAACCCTGATGTTTCGCATCCGCGCTGGAGCCAGGCCAGCGAGCGCCGCATTGGTGGCGGTCTGTTTGCCAAACGTCAGCCGACGCTTATGTTCAACGGATACGGGGATGAGGTCGCCTCCATGTATGAAGGCATGGATTTGGCCAGGTTCTTCTGAGAGGGAGGGGCTGCTGGATGGGGGCCACAAACCGGATTTTGCGCCGCCTGCCTGTTTGGGTGGTTTACCTGGCAGGAGCGCTGCCGGCTCCCTGGCTTTTCTATCTGGGGCTCACCGGAGGTCTGGGCGTTGAGCCGATCAAGGCTTTGGAGCATGAATACGGTGAGCTGGCGCTGCAGCTTCTGATCCTGACATTGGCCATCTCCCCTTTGCGCCGGTTTCTGGGGGTGAACCTGATCAAGTTTCGCCGGGCCATCGGTCTTTTGTGTTTCTTCTACGTTCTGTGCCACCTGCTGGTTTGGCTGATCCTGGACGTGCAGATGCCGGGGCAGATTCTGGCAGACATCGCCAAACGGCCCTTTATTACCATCGGCATGGGCGCGTTTGTTCTGATGCTGCCTCTGGCAGCTACTTCCAACAACCTGTCCGTCCGAAAAATGGGGCGGGCCTGGCCCAAGCTTCACAAGTTGACCTATGCAGCCGGTCTTTGTGGGGCTGTTCATTTTGTACTTCTGGCCAAAGGCTTTCAGATCGAACCCCTGGTTTATCTTGCCTTGATCGTTTTCCTGTTGGCCCTGCGTCTGCCCGGCGGCCGCCAGGTAAAACTGGCGTCTCTGTTCCGAGGATCCTAGCCCGGCCCCTGACGCGCGCGCGTATCAAGGGAGCCTATGCTTGTTCCTTGCCTTTTCAGCCCGGCACTTTTGACCGATTCACGCCCTGACCTGTGGGTAAGTAGGCCTTGGTCTGTGGGTAAGTGTGTTTTGTTGTTGTTTGGGTGTTTTGAGTTTGGGGTTTGGGTGATTTTGGGATGTGTGGTGTGGTTTGGTTCCCTGGTTTCTTCATGGGTTAAGACATTGATATCGCGTCATTTTTGATTTTTCTTTGCGGATTTCTTGGATTTTGTTGATTTTGGGGTTGCGGGTATTGGGGGGTAACCGTAAAAGCCCCCTCACCGGCGGCGCTGAGGCGCAGCTGAGACACACCGGACGGGACGGCGGCGACGCGGGACGGGATGGGAAACGAGCCGGAGAGACGGTTGGACGCTCAGGAGAGACTGGGTCATTTTGGAGAT